>NZ_CP072390.1:0-310067 GCF_018127785.1 Prevotella scopos JCM 17725 | reverse complement strand
TTAATAATAAGAACACACGCCTCTATCATATCGACTTTAGCTTTGACGAGCAGCGTTTAGGTGGTTCTGCCTTTGCACAGAGTCTCGGAAAGATTGGCAGTGACGTTCCAACCGTGAAAGAACCACAGTACTTCTGCGACTGTTTCGATGCTGTACAGGAGATGATTCGCCGTGGATGGATACTTGCTGGACACGACATTTCAGCAGGTGGTTTGATTACAACATTGCTTGAAATGACCTTTGCTAATGCTGAAGGTGGTTTGCATATCAACCTCCACGACATCAAGGGTGACGATGTAATCAAGAAGCTTTTTGCTGAGAATCCGGGTGTAGTTATTCAGGTTGCTGATGAACATAAGGAAGAAGTCAAAGAATTCTTGACTGAGAACTGTATCGGCTTTGCTCGTATCGGTACACCAAGTCCTGACAAACGTACGCTCAGCATTGCTGATGGCGATTGGAAGGCAGAGTTCGATATTGATGCTATGCGTGAGACATGGTATAAGACTTCGTACTTGCTCGACCGCAAACAAAGTATGAACGGCATGGCGAAGAAGCGTGCTCAGAACTATAAGAAGCAGCCAATCGAGATGAAGTTTAATGCTGACTTCACCGGTACACTTCAGCAGTATGGACTCAATGCAGACCGTTGGAAGACTTCAACACCTAACACCCATCACCAAACACCAAAGGCAGCTATCATTCGTGAGAAGGGCACCAATGGTGAGCGTGAGATGGCTTATGCACTCTATTTGGCAGGCTTTGAGGTGAAAGACGTCATGATGACCGACCTCATCACTGGTCGTGAGACTTTGGAAGAAGTAAATATGATCGTCTTCTGCGGTGGTTTCTCTAACTCTGACGTACTCGGTTCTGCAAAGGGATGGGCTGGTGCTTTCCTCTATAATCCAAAGGCTAAGCAGGCACTCGACCGCTTCTATGCACGCGAAGATACACTTTCATTGGGTATCTGTAACGGTTGTCAGTTGATGGTTGAGTTGAACCTTATCAACCCAGAACACAAGCATCGTGCTCACCTCTGCCACAATACAAGTAAGAAGTTTGAGAGTTCATTCTTGAACTTGACCATTCCACAGAACGATAGTGTAATGTTCGGTTCACTGAGCGGTAACAAACTCGGTATCTGGGTAGCACACGGCGAGGGTCGTTTCTATCTGCCAGAGGCTGAAGACAAGTACAATATCATTGCTAAATACAATTACGCTGAATATCCTGGTAACCCTAACGGCTCTGACTACAATGTAGCAGGTATCTGCTCTGCAGACGGTCGTCACCTTGCAATGATGCCACACTTGGAACGTGCTATCTTCCCATGGCAGCAGGCTTACTATCCACGTGAGCGTCGTCAGGAAGAGGTTACACCATGGATTGAGGCATTTGTAAATGCTCGTAAGTGGGTTGAAAGCAAGTTGTAAAGTTTGCCCCCTCCCCTATTGAAGGTGTAATAGATTAGTACACCTTTAATATATATAGACAACGCAGGGAAACGCCCTCATCTGAGTTATATTACCGAATAGGTATATGTGAACAGATGGGGGCGTCTGTACCTCTCTAATATTGATTTCACTATAAAAACAAGACACAGTGGACAAAGATAACATTTCATCAACACCAAACACCCAACGTCCATCACCCAAAGGATTCTATTGGGAAGCCTTCAAAACCTTCTTTAAGATCGGAGCCTTTACACTTGGCGGTGGTTATGCTATGATTTCGATTATTCAAAACGAAGTCGTAGTAAAGAAAAAGTGGATTCCAGAAGACCAGTTTGTTGACCTGATAGCTGTTGCACAAAGCTGTCCGGGTGTCTTTGCAGCTAATATCAGTGTCTTTGTAGGCTATAAGATGCGGAAGACCCCAGGAGCCATTTGCACCTGCTTGGGAGCAATTCTCCCCTCTTTCCTTATCATTCTCTGCATCGCTCTCTTCTTCCATCAGTTTATGGACATTCCTTGGGTGGCAGCAATTTTCCGCGGAATACGCCCTGCTGTCGTGGCTTTGATTGCAGCACCAACCTTTACCTTGGCTAAGAGTGCAAAACTTTCATTGGCAAACTGTTGGATTCCTATTGTCACCGCGATAGCCATTTGGCTGTTAGGTGTTAATCCTGTTTACGTCATTATTGCAGCAGGATTAGGTGGATTCCTTTATGGGAAGTTTATTAAACCGACGGAGTGAGATACCTCCCCCAGCCCCTCCAAAGGAGGGGAGAGCCTAACGGGATATACTTCGCAAAAGAAATAGCATACTAATAACAGAAATAACAACATGATATATTTAGAACTTTTCTACACTTTCTTTATTATCGGACTCTTTGGATTTGGTGGAGGATATGGAATGCTATCACTGATACAAACAGAAACGGTTGTGAACCATCATTGGCTTAGCTCTGCTGAATTCACAAACATCGTTGCTGTATCACAGATGACGCCTGGACCTATTGGTATAAACTCTGCTACTTATTGCGGTTACACTGCTGTACATAATGCAGGCTTTGGCGCAGGTATGGCAGTATTGGGTAGTCTCACTGCCACCATAGCCCTTGTACTCCCTTCGTTGATAATGATGATTCTTATCAGTAAAATGTTCCTCAAGTATATGAACACACCCATCGTACAGTCTGTATTTGCAGGTCTACGCCCAGTAGTAGTGGGTCTATTAGCAGCTGCCACCTTATTATTATGCAATGCAGATAACTTCTCTGCACCAAGTATTAACCCTTGGCAGTTTTGTATTAGCTTGTTCCTCTTTGCTGCAACCTTTGTCGGTACGATGTGGTTAAAGATAAATCCTATCCGCATGATATGTTATGCAGGAGTTGCTGGGTTAGTCTTACTTTATTAAGAAAGTCTCATCTGCAATCATCCTATAATGTGAGAAGGAGTGAGAACACAACATTTGTAAGGGCTATTGCTAAATGGCTTCTTCTATACTACATTATGGTGACAATAAAGAATTACGCAATATCTACCGTGGTAGGTGTTGCGTAATTTCGTATTAAGCCACAGCAGTATCGAATAAGACCTCATTATACCAGTTAATCATTAGTGCATATCGTATCTAATAACGCTTGTCATAGAGTTTTATAACCATCTTTTATTATTGTGTTAAGGCTTAGCACCATTGGTGTTCATGCTTAGCACCATTAGTGCGGAGCCTTAGCACATGAACAACATGTAGTATAGAAACGAGTATCCTACTGTACATAGAACTGCAGGAAAGGGAGAGAAAACTGCTAAAACTTTGTGAATAAGCGGCAAGAATAAACAAAAATCACGCAATACTTGCTATAGCTTGTATTGCGTGACTTCGTATTAAGATACTATTAACGGACTATTCGATAGAATTAAGTCCATTAAAGAAAACTTGTTCTTACATAAGATGCAACCAACGAAGAATGTCGTTGAGGTTGGCAAATATCATAAGGAGGATTAGGATGGTTATACCAACATACTCTGCACGTACCATGAACTTCTCTGATGGCTTACGACGAGTAATGATCTCATAGAGAAGGAATACCACATGACCACCATCCAAAGCAGGGATAGGGAGAATATTCATGAAGGCAAGCATGATACTTAAGAAAGCTGTCATCGTCCAGAACATGTACCAATCCCAAAATGGAGGAAAGAGGCTACCTATAGCACCGAAGCCACCAATACTCTTAGCACCATCAGCTGAAGCAAGGTAACGAAAGTTACCAACATATCCACGCAGCACGTTCCAACCATGCTTGATACCTGCTGGGAAACTCTCAAAGAAGGTGTAGTTCTCTTGTACTGGCTTATAATAAGTAGCCAACGTAGCTTGCATAACACCCAACTTTAAGTCTGGTGTCATCATGATTTTTAGTGTGTCGAGTTTTGTATCTCCCTTATGTTGGATTGTCAACACAACAGAACGGACTGCAAGAGAGTCTTTATGAGTATTCTTCACTGCCAAGACATCACTTAAGATACCCGTCTGATAGTTCATATCCGACCAAGTTTCAACAGGTTTCCCATTGATAGACTTAATAAGATCACCTGCCTTGATACCTGCTTTCGCTGCTGGCGTATCCCCCAACACACTGTCAACCTGTGCTGGAATAAAAGGTTCAGCAAACAAAGGGCGCGTCTTGATCATTGACAGCATATCCAAATCACCAGGCAGAGATATGCTATGCTTCTTACCGTGACGAAGGACATCGACACGTTTTGCCTGTGCTATCTGCCGAAAGAAGTCACCATTCACATTAGCATACTCACGGAATGCACCTTGGTCAGTTCCCAACATTACATCATGATCTTTGAAGCCCAGTGCCTTTGCCTCTGCATTGAAACGCATACCCATACTCATATCAGCGACCTTGAAATAGCTATCGCCCCAAACGAACATAACCATTGAGTAGATGAAGAGGGCAAGGACAAAGTTGACTAGAACACCACCAACCATAATCAAAAGACGTTGCCATGCAGGCTTAGAACGGAATTCCCATGGCTGTGGTTCCTGCTTCATCTGGTCGGTATCGAAACTTTCGTCTATCATACCAGATATCTTACAGTAGCCACCAAGAGGCAACCAACCCATACCATATTCCGTATCGTCTTTCTTAGGTTTCCAACTAAAGAGTTTACCTTTCCACTTACCGATACCCACATCGAAGAATACGAAGAACTTTTCAACACGAACACCGAAAAGCTTCGCAAAGAACATGTGTCCTCCTTCATGCAGCAGGACAAGCAGAGAGATTGCCAGAACAAACTGGAGCAATCTGATCAGAAATGTTTCCATTGTTTATCTATTCATTATTTATTATTCATAATCTCGAGTGCTACACGGCGTGCCTCAGCATCCGTCTGCACATAAACATCATAGTCGGGGTTACTATCAAAAGCAACGGCTTGCATTGTCTTCTCTATAATATCGCCCATTGCCAAGAAACTACAAGCATCCTTTCGGAAGCCTTCATTAACAATCTCATTGGCAGCATTGACAATACAAGGCATATTACCGCCCTTATTGATAGCTTCGTATGCCATTGCTAAACACTTAAACTTCTCCACATCAGGTTCAAAGAACTCTAACGGCTGACGGAAGAAGTCTAACCTATCGCCCCTTAATGGCAGACGCTGTGGGAACGAAAAGGCATATTGGATAGGTAATCTCATATCTGGAACACCTAACTGTGCCTTCACACCACCATCACAAAACTGTACCGCACTGTGAACAATAGATTGTGGATGAACCAATACTTGTATCTTATCAGCTGGAACACCGAAGAGCCATTTAGCCTCTATCACCTCGAAACCTTTGTTCATCAAAGATGCAGAGTCGATGGTAATCTTTGCCCCCATATCCCATGTAGGGTGTTTGAGCGCATCGGCTGCAGTGACATGCTTCAACTGTTCATGGGTAAAAGTACGGAAAGGACCACCTGAACAAGTGAGAAGAATCTTCTCTATCTCGTTCGCATCCTCACCAACTAAACTCTGGAAGATGGCACTATGCTCACTGTCAACAGGCAGAATAGGCACATGATATTGCTGCGCCAACTGCAGAATTAATTCTCCAGCAACAACAAGTGTCTCCTTGTTTGCCAAACATATCTTCTTCTTTGCTTTGATAGCGTGGATTGTTGGAGCAAGACCCGAATAACCAACCATCGCTGTGAGTACCATATCTATTGATGGTGACTCAACGATATCCTCCAAAGCTTTGCTACCTGCATACACCTTTACATCAGGCATATCAGCCAACTCTTGCTTCAAAGGCTCGTAGTAAGTCTCATCAGCTATGACAACAGCTGCAGGATTAAAGCGACGAGCCTGTTCAGCAAGTTCCTTCCAACGATGGTTGGCAGTGAGCGCATACGCCTCATAGAGGTCAGGATGCTGACTGATAACATCAAGAGCTTGCGTACCAATGCTACCTGTTGAACCTAATATACAGATTTGTTGTTTCATTACTTCTTTTAATTTATGCTGCGAATCATAGGTCGAGCAATCCTGCTGGGATCCGCATCGTGATAGTCTGAGCTTCCGTATCAGTTGCAACGATAAGTTCGTCAGTGGCAGGAATGAGTATTTCCTCGCCTTCAGGCGTATTCACCTCAAAGAGCGTATTGACAGTTGTTTCATCTACAGCAACAATCTTACCAATCACATTATTCGTTGCTTCATCTATCAAGGAATAACCTACAATCTGCGCCCATGACACATCATCGGTACCTTCCTCCGCCAACTTGCGTGGAAAATAGACGATACAACCTGTCAATTCACGTGCTTGCGCATCGCTGTCGATGTCACAAAACTTCATCAGGGCTATCTCGTCAGAACGGAACCGATATTCCTCCATAAAGAAAGGAACAAGGATTCCGTCAATGTCCAATATTAGATAGTCGGCATCTACCACATCAAAAATGTCATCGGAGAACTGCAACTGCAACTCTCCGTGTACGCCATGTGGTTTCCCAATACGCCCAATCTTATAGACATCTTCCTTCTTTATCATTTATATCTACTTACATCATACTATTGACTAACAAACCTCTGCTCGCTGAATCTTTGCACCAAGGGCATTGAGGCGTCCTTCGATGTTCTCATATCCTCGGTCAATTTGTACTATATTATCAATACGACTTGTTCCCTGTGCTGTTAGTGCTGCGATAAGCAGTGCAATACCCGCACGAATATCAGGACTTGACATACGACCCGCACGAAGTTTCTTAGCATTATCGTGACCAACAACTACGGCACGGTGAGGATCACAGAGGATTATCTGTGCACCCATGTCAATGAGTTTGTCCACAAAGAACAAACGACTCTCAAACATCTTCTGGTGGAAAAGTACACTACCCTGTGCCTGTGTAGCAACAACAAGTAACACAGAGATAAGGTCTGGAGTCAATCCTGGCCATGGAGCATCACTGATAGTCATAATCGTTCCATCAATGAAAGAGTCTATCACATAGTGGTCCTGACGTGGAATGATGAGGTCGTCATTATCTACTATTATCTGTACACCGAGACGGTGGAAGGTGTCGAGTATCAATCCCAAGTTAGGAACGGACACATCCTTAATGCGAACACCATCACCAATCATTGCAGCAATACCAATGAAAGAGCCTACCTCAATCATGTCAGGCAGGATTCTATGGTCAGCAGAATGCAATTCCTTCACACCCTCGATAGTAATCAAGTTACTGGCAATACCGCTAATCTTTGCACCCATTGCATTTAGCATCTTACAGAGTTGCTGGATATATGGCTCACAAGCTGCGTTGTAAATTGTTGTTGTCCCTTCTGCTAACACTGCTGCCATGATGATATTAGCAGTACCCGTAATAGACGCCTCGTCTAATAGCATATAAGTACCAACAAGTTTATCAGCCTGTATCTCATATACATCTCGATCTTCAACACGCCCAAAGTGTGCACCAAGATTTTTGAATCCAAGGAAGTGAGTATCCAAACGACGACGACCAATCTTATCACCACCTGGCTTAGCTATCGTAGCCTTACCAAAACGACCCAACAAAGGACCAATCATCAAGACACTTCCACGCAGAGAAGAGCACTTCTTAACAAAGTCGCTACTCTCCAAATAATCGAGGTTTACCTCGTCTGCTTGGAAAGAAAACTCATTAGGAGCAAGCTTCTTCACCTTCACTCCAATATCTTGTAAGAGTTTGATGAGATTGTTCACATCGAGGATATCAGGCACATTACGTATGATAACCTCTTCTGATGTCAATAATGTTGCGCAAATCACCTCCAAGGCTTCATTCTTTGCACCTTGTGGAGCAATCGTGCCACTCAGCCGATGTCCACCTTCTATGATAAAGGATTCCATGTGTCGTTATTTTACTTTTTCTTCTTATTACGAGGCTGTGCAAACTCCCTCGTATTAATTTTCTCAAACTTGAAAGTATCAAGGTCGAGCTGAATCTTGCCATCTGTATAGCGAGCAAGATCAGAGGCTATCTTCTCATCATCACTTGAGCCATGTCCCCATTGCATAAGACTTCGTTTCATCTGATTAGCAACAGAACGTACAAAAGCATCCCGACGATCTCCTGGTTCCATTGTCTTCAGCTCTTCAAAAGCTTCAAACAATAGTTTCCCATAGTGCCTTACTGGAATATTCGACATCGGATAAGTCATGGATTCAGGCTTTGTAGCTATCTTCAAAGCTTCTGACATATCACAAGGATAGTCAATATCCAACTTGAAGTTAGACATCAATGCCAAATGATCCCAAAGCTTCTCCATGTGATCAAAGTTACCACGATTCTGAGCATTCATCCTATCCATAATGGAGACAATAGTTTCTGCACACCGCTGGCGTTCCTCTTTTGTAGGAAGGCCGACAGCATAGTCCACCATGTTTTGTATCTCTCGCCCATACTGTGGCAGTATTAGTCGTTCTCGTTGTGTGTTATAATCTAATCCTTCTATATTCATTGAATGATGAATGTTACGTTTTAAGTGATGATGAAAAGCCTTCTGATAGAATCTGGACTATAGCAAAGGCTTTGCCTCTTTAGCAACGAAGTCCTTAAGATAGAATGGGACAAAGTAAGCTACATCCTCAAACTTCTCTTGTGCAATACGCTTCTCAGCTAAAGGGAACATATTCTTAGCCAAGGCATCAATACCCTTGATTAAGTGTGCATTAGGATGATTGATAATCTCCATACACTTCTCTGCGCCATTTCCGAAGAAATAGACAGGACCACAATCAAGATACTCCTTGTAAGTATTCTCGTCAACCACATCAGCCTGAATACCACGCACTTCTTTTAAAGCACGGTCATATACCGCAGAATAAACTTCCATACGGCGCGCATCAATCATCGGCACGAGGAGCGCATTGTTCTCAACCTCTTCATGATGTAATAAGACAGGCACAGTCAACAGCTCCAATGTAGGCACTGCCAACAACTTCACTCCTCGTCCATAGCAAATACCTTTTGCCATGGACACGCCAACACGCAGACCAGTGTACGAACCAGGACCACTACTAACTGCCACTGCATCCAATGGCAATCCATTCTTATCTGTAAAGGCAAGAGCCTCATCTACAAATGTTCCTAACTTTTCTCTATGCTTAGGATCGAGCGTATCTTGCTTTTCGAAAATACAAGTTCCATCCTGACTAACTGCAACAGAGCACACATTTGTACTCGTATCAATGTTTAATATACAAGACATAAAAATCAATTATGTTCTAAATAACATGCAAATATACTCTTTTTATTCCACATTTTTTGTACATTTGCAAAAAAATAATGCGAAAAGCTCATGATACTATCAATGACAGGCTATGGCAAAGCCGTTATAGCCTACAAGGAAAAGAAAATCAACGTTGAGTTGAAATCACTTAATAGTAAGTCTTTCGACCTCTCAGCACGCATCGCACCTCTCTACAGAGAAAAGGAAATGGAAGTCCGCCGTTTGCTCGCACAAAAGCTAGAACGTGGGAAAGTTGACTTCTCGCTATGGGTTGAAAAAGAGGCTACCATTGACGCTACCCCTATCAATGCTGCACTTGTAGAGAATTATTATAAACAAATTAAATCTATCTCGTCATCTACAGGTATTCCAGAACCACAAGATTGGTTTACAATACTTCTCCGTCTTCCTGACATAACAACTAAGACTGAGATTGAAGTCTTGGACGAAGAAGAATGGGAGATAGCACAACAGGCTATCAACGAAGCGCTTGAAAAACTTATTGAATTCCGCAAGCAGGAAGGAGCAGCCTTGCAGAAGAAGTTTGATGAGAAGATTGACAACATCAGCACCCTTCTTAAAAGTATCGAACCATTTGAGAAGAGCCGTGTACCAAAGATTAAAGAAAAAATCATCGATGGTCTCAAACAGATTCCTGAGGTTGACTATGACAAGAATCGCCTTGAGCAGGAACTGATTTATTACATTGAGAAGCTCGACATCAACGAAGAAAAGCAGCGACTGACCAACCATCTCAAATACTTTAAGGAGACAATGCAGGAGAATGGTCATGGAATTGGCAAAAAACTCGGTTTCATCGCTCAGGAGATGGGTCGAGAGATTAATACAACAGGATCTAAGAGCAACCAAGCTGAGATGCAGAACATCGTCATTAAGATGAAGGACGAACTGGAGCAGATTAAGGAACAGGTTCTGAACGTCTTGTAAGGACCTCTCTAGTTCCGTCACGGGAGGGAAGTACCTGACGGGGTGTAGTTTGCAGAAACTATAAATAAAACATGAAAAGGAACAAGAGTACATTATGGTAACAGTATATGGTACCGATACTCATGATAAAAAAATCTTTCATGATTATAGAAGACCTGCAAACTTATTAAGTATAACGCTATGGAGAAAGAAGATAAGGGACATCGTTATCTTGGAAACCTTCATTATCATACGAATGATACTTTTACCGACCAACTACTTTATCAAAATGCAAAATATAACAGGAAGCATCCTACTAAAGTAGAAGAACCTTTGTGGAAGTACCTGGAGGGAAGCAATTAAGTCTATGTAATCGCCGACAATATCCGGTCTTGGATTATATTTCTGCTGCTGCCTGCCTATCCTTGAACCTATTAATTGAAGTTGACGCCCCCAATCACCTCACAGCAGAATAGTAATTAAACGATAGAGAACAAGACGCTTACTCTAAATCTTTAGGTTTTCATATCATTAAGGTTCTCCAATGAGGAAGTACTTCAAAATCCCAATAAAGTATTAAACAAAATAAAAACAGCAATGAACAAGCTTTCATCTGAAAACCAATCTGCTAATATAACACCAGCAGCAAATATACAGGAGGACACTTCTAATATCACATCGTCTCCTGACAACTCCCACGACAACCCGTCAGACACTCCCGTCCTTCGGAGGGGTCAGGGCAAATTGCTCATTTTCTCGGCTCCTTCCGGTGCAGGCAAAAGTACCATCGTCCAATGGTTGATGCAGGAACATCCTGAATTTGAACTGGCTTTTTCAATTAGTTGCACCACTCGTGCCCCACGTGGCACAGAACAGAATGGCATAGAATATATCTTCCTTTCTCCTGAGCAGTTTAAGGAGAAGATTGCTAAGGGTGAGTTCCTCGAGTATGAAGAGGTTTATGAAAACCGTTTTTATGGCACCTTAAAATCACAAGTAGAGAGCCAGTCTGCAGCAGGACAGAACGTTATCTTTGATGTTGATGTGAAGGGTGGCTGTAACATCAAGAAGTTCTATGGTGATCGTGCTTTAAGCCTTTTCATACAACCTCCATCGATAGAAGAACTACGTCGCCGTCTTGTTGGGCGACAAACCGACAGCGCAGACGCAATAGAGCATCGTCTTGCTAAGGCTTCAGAAGAACTGACTTTTAGCGATAAATTCGACAAGATTATCGTCAATGACGACCTAGAGAAGGCCAAGCAGAAAACTTATGAGATTGTAAAAGCGTTTTTAGAGGGATAAAGCCTCCCCCAACCCCTCCGAAGGGAGGGGAGTTTAACCCAACACTAAGGAATAGAATAAAGCATTTACCATAAAGCATAGTTATTTCTAGAATAACTAGGAACTCTAGGAGTACTAGCCCATATAAGCCAATACCTCCAATGAAACCATCAAACAACATTACCCAGCAAAAAACTCCCCTCCTTTCGGAGAGGTCGGGGGAAGCTTCAGGGAGGACTTCCATCGGTATCTTTGGTGGTTCTTTCAACCCAATCCATAACGGGCATATTACCCTTGCAAAGGCTTTTCTTGAGAAAGAAAACTTAGATGAGGTTTGGTTTATGGTTTCCCCTCAAAATCCATTTAAGGTTAACCAGCAGCTTTTAGCTGACCACCTACGCTTAGAATTAGTGCGTAAGGCAATCGCTCACAACCCACAATTCAAGGCTTCGGACTATGAATTCCAACTTCCGAAACCTTCTTACACTTGGAACACGCTACAGCATCTCAGACATGACTACCCAACTTATCGTTTCACCCTTCTTGTTGGAGGTGACAATTGGGCAGCTTTCGACCGATGGTATCATGCAGAAGATATCCTTGCCAATTACAAAATCGTTGTTTATCCACGACTTGGTCAAGAGATAGATAAAACTATACTACCTGCAAACGTTAGTTTACTTCAAACTCCACTCATAAATGTTAGTAGCACCGATATCCGTCACCGAGTAGAGCAAAGGGAAGACATCAGCAGACTTGTACCTGCAGATATTGAGAATGAAATCCAACGACTTTATTCAGCCATAACACCTATTGGGAGAAATAGATTCCAACTAAGGAAATGATTGGAGTAACAATACAAATCTTCACTCCACAGCCAATCATTCGTAGCTTACAACATTACTTTTACTCAACAGTTTTCACATATAGTATCTTCTGCGTTTGTGCATATGCCCAACACCAATTGTGCGGAGGCTAAGCACCAATTGTGCGGAGGCTGAGCACGACATGTGCGGTGGGTAATTGAAAACGGACGAATAGACGCTTACCAGCTTACATAGTATTATTTTACGTCTAAGCTTTGACTTATCTTAAAAATAGTGTTAACTTTGCAAGTAAATAAATACGCCTACATGAAATTTGCTAAATACGCAGTCAACTCATTGAATAAGGCATATCAGCCCATTAAGGACAACGCCTCATTCTTTTTCTTTATGTACCTTATCGGTATATTAGTATCGTATGCAGAATTACCTACAAACAACCCACATGCTACGGTATATAGTAACCTATGGTTAGAGTTGTTTCTCGACCTATACATTATCTGCATCATTCTCACGCTGATTCCTCTAAAGGTTCGTCGATGGATTCGTGCTTTTTTGTATATCATCGCCTACAGCACGAGCCTTATCGACCTTTTCTGTTGGGTAAAGTTCCAATCGGCGTTGAATCCGTCAATGCTCCTACTTGTTGGAGAAACTGACAAACGTGAGGCAAGCGAGTTTTTTAGTAGTTATTTTACGTTTGACCTTATCTTCTCAAGTGTAGGATTACTACTGCTTGTTATACTTTTTCATATCCTTACAACATTTCTGAAGAAGATAAAACTGCCACCAGCTATTAGCTATAAGGTTACAGTGGCGAAACAAATAATTAACCATAGTCACCACATTCTTGGGGGCATTTGTCTCGTATTTCTTGGTTGGGCGATTGAATCATCTGCTCACAACAAGAAAGAAATGGTTCAGATGTTCTCTTTGGACACCATCGGCTCTGTTGAACACGAGTTGACAACAGACGATTGCGCACAATTTTATTTACCCCTTTACCGCCTTGCTTTCAGTATTTTCTCCAACGAGTTAGCATCGCAACAAGTTGAACGTCTCATCGAAGCAAAAGACAAGATGAGTGTAGATAGTTGCTCCTTCAAATCGCCAAATATCATCCTTATCATCGGAGAAAGCTACGGAAAGCTCCATTCACAACAATATGGCTATTTCATGCCAACTACTCCTCGCCAGATTAAACGTGAGAAGTCAGGTTTGCTCATACCATTTAAGGATGTCGTAGCACCGTGGAATCTAACTAGCTTCGTGTTTAAAAACGTATTTTCTCTACACGTTGTAGGCCAAAAAGGCGAGTGGTGTGATTACCCACTTTTCCCTTCACTATTCCGAAAGGCAGGCTATCACGTAACCTTCATCACCAATCAGTTCTTACCAAAGGCGAAGCAGGCTGTGTATGATTTTAGTGGTGGGTTCTTCCTTAATCACCCAGAACTTTCAGAGGCAATGTTCGATTCACGAAACACGCAATTATATCGATTTGATCGTGGTTTGCTCGATGATTACGACAAAAATCAGGAACAACACAATACCGATCATAACCTCATCATCTTCCATCTGCTCGGACAGCATGTTAAATATAAACAACGTTTCCCAAGCGACCGACGTCACTTCAAAGCTGATGATTATGTTAAGAAACGTGCCGATCTTGATGGCAAACAACGAGAGATGTTAGCTGATTACGATAATGCCGTACTCTATAATGACTCCATTGTTGATGCCATCATCAGTCGTTTTGAGGATAAAGATGCCATCATTATCTATATGCCTGACCATGGTGAAGAATGCTATGAGGGGAATCGCGGTTTCATCTGCCGTAAACACTCGGCTGCCATTGACTATGACTTGGCGCACTATGAATTTGAAATTCCTTTCTGGATTTTCTGCTCTTACAAGTATGCTGCTAAGCATCCTGATATTTTCAAAGAAATAATCGGTGCTAAGAACCGACGCTTTATGACGGATGCCCTGCCCCACATGCTACTTTATCTGGCGGGTATTCATACGAAAGACTATCATGCTGAGTATAACATTCTGAGTCCACAATACAACGAAAATCGACCAAGAATACTCAAGAATACAACGGATTACGATAAGCTAATCCGACCTTCTGAGCAGGAATCACCTCTGAAGAGGAGGTAAACACCCAACTCAGATGCGAAAGCTTCAACCACAACATCAATCTTTTAGTGATTCTAGAAGAATATTAGATTATAAGATATAAAAAACAATGTTCGACAAGATCTTTAGTTCTAAAGGAAGCAAACATCCATCCATCTCATCCGGCGAAAATACCGAAGAAAAACTTACACGGACGGAATGTAACGCATTGCGGGGACTTGCCATCATTGGCATCTTCCTGCATAACTATTGCCATTGGTTAAGACCAATGGTGAAAGAGAACGAATACCAATACTTCCAACGTAATGTTGATGGACTTTATCGGGTGCTGCAAGGTTCATGGGATGAATTATTTTTATTCCACATCTTTTCTTTCTTTGGACATTATGGAGTACCCATATTCCTCTTTCTGTCAGCTTATGGACTGACAATGAAGTATGAAAAGTGCTCAGTCATTAGCCCTACAGAGAATATGCAAGCCGAAAGGAAACTCCGTCGCTTCGGTTTCATCAAGTACCACTGGTTGAAACTCTTCCGCATGATGATTGTCGGCTTCGTTGCTTTTACGATGGTTGACGCTATCACCATCGGGCAGCATCATTACAAGGTGATGGACATAATCGGACAAATGGGCCTTTTTAACAACCTTCTTACCCATCCCGACGACATCATTTGGCCAGGACCATACTGGTTCTTTGGACTAATGATTCAGCTATACATCGTTTATCGATTGTTTCTTTATCGTCGCCATTGGACGTGGAATGTTACATTGATTGTCCTATGCTTTGTTATCCAGATAGCTTGTGACCCAGAAGGTGACGCTTTGAACCGCTGGAGATATAACTTTATTGGAGGAATGTTGCCATTCGGTGCAGGCCTACTTTATGCAAGATACGTACGTCCATGGAGTACAGCTACGAACCTTGTAGCCTTCATCCTATCAGTGTTTGCGATTGTATTGATGAGTTTCAGTTATCTAACATGGTATTTTGTGCCCCTTGCTATTTGCATCGCTTCCATCACATTCGTGAAGTTATTAAGTCGTTTAGAAACAACTATTGACTGGAAAAACTTCTCATTAATGGGTGTTTTATCTTGGGTCGGGAGTATATCAGCAGCCCTCTTCGTATGCCATCCTATCACAAGAAAGATATTTATTCCTATTTCCAAAGGTGGAGACTACTGGACAGGGCTTCTACTATACATCATTGCGTCACTCTGTCTTGCATGGTTGTTTAAGGAATTAATGAAGAAGATTCCAAGTCCTAAACTGAAATAAAAAACATAAAAGTTACGGTTTCATCGCATCAAAATGAAGATAAAAGACATCGAATTAGCTAACATAAGCCGTTACCGTGGCGAATTGATGGGAGCAGCTATGCTCTTCGTCATCCTCTTTCATGTTAGTCTGCCACGAGAGGATGCTTTCTTCGGATTAAGAAGAATGGGGAATATTGGCGTAGATATCTTCCTCTTCCTGAGCGGTATGGGTCTTTGGTTCTCTTGGACCAAGAAGCCCTCACTTCGACTTTTTTATCTCCGACGTCTTTTACGCATTTATCCCGCATGGTTCATCATAGCTTGTCTATACTATATCCCAGATTATCTCTGTCCTAACCTCGTAGGACATAGCGGACAAAGTACGAGTATCATCGATCTCATCGGTGATATAACAATAAACTGGGACTTCTGGTTACACGATGAACTAACATTCTGGTATATACCCGCCATCATCTTTCTCTATCTAGTGAGTCCATTTTACATGAACCTCATCATCAAGCATCCTATTTATCGATGGTTGCCGGTGATGATGATTATGTGGTGTATTCTTGTGCAATATGTAACGCCCATCCACAATATCTTAGGTCATTTAGAGATCTTCTGGAGCCGTATCCCAATCTTCTTCATCGGGATCAACATTGCAGCAGCGGTGAAACGAAAGGAGACAATGGACGGAGCTTCCATCTGGATGATTTGGCTAATGTTCATAATGGCGCTTGCAGCGAGCATTTTCCTCGAGCAAGAGAAGCACGGACAGTTCCCACTCTTCCTTGAAAGAATGCTCTATATCCCCCTTACAATTACAACGATACTTCTTCTAAACCGCGTATTCCGTAGAACGCCAAAGAGTATAAACAAAGCATTTAAGTTCATTGGTGCATTAAGTTTGGAGGCGTATCTGATTCACGCACACTTTGTATTAGATTATGTAGAAAAGAATAATTGGTCATATTGGCCTACTTTCATCGTAACAACTGCCATCACGCTGATTTTTGCATGGCTGCTGCATACGTTACTTGAACAAATAATAACGCCCATAGAGAAAAGGATAAAATGAGAAACCTCATATTGTTAATTCGCCCACATCAGTGGATAAAAAACCTCATTGTTCTTCTGCCAGTATTCTTCGGCGGAGCATTACTACATTGGGATGCCATTTACGCAGGTCTGATTACAACGCTAGCTTTTAGTTTTTCAGCGTCATCAATCTACTGTCTTAATGACATCGTAGATATCAACGATGATCGCCAACATCCTGTAAAACGAAACCGCCCAATGGCATCTGGAGCTGTGAGTATTGGGATGGGATACCTACTGATGGGAATGATGTTCATCTTCTCGATGGCTTCGACCTTTTTGTTACCAGCTCACCAACTAGAGACAGCCAGCGTAATCCTCTTTTACTGGCTATTAAACATTGCCTATTGCCTTCGTCTAAAGCAATATGCCATCATCGACGTGTGTATCGTTGCCTTCGGATTTGTACTTCGCATTCTTGCCGGAGGATACGCTACGAACATACAACTGAGTAAGTGGATAGTGCTCATGACCTTCCTCCTAATGCTCTTTTTATCGTTTGCAAAACGCCGTGATGACGTAGTGAGAATGAATGAGACGGGGAATGCACCGCGTCAAAACACTATTCGTTATAACATCACCTTCATCAATCAGGCTATCACGATAACAGCGAGTGTTACTCTCGTATGTTATATCATGTACACTATGAGCCCAGAGACGATTCAGAATTTTCACACAGATTACCTTTATCTGACAAGTGTTTTCGTACTCTTAGGGCTGCTACGTTATATTCAGATATCAGTAGTTGACAAAAAGAGTGGCGACCCAACGAAGGTGATGCTACACGATCGTTTTATGCAACTGATTGTCTTAGCCTTCGGTCTAGCCTTCCTCTTCATTATCTATGTACTTAAGAATATCCAATAAGAAATGAAAAAGATATATGCCTTTGATTTCGATGGGACATTGACTACTAAGGATACCCTTATAGAATTTATCCGCTTTACAAAAGGAAGCAGGCAGATGTTCTTGGGGTTTCTACTCTTTTCACCGATACTAATCTTGATGAAAACCCACCTTTACCCCAACGAGAAAGCAAAACAGAAGATATTCTCCTTTTTCTTCAAAGGGATAAGAATTGACGATTTCAACACCCTCTGTACACGCTTTGCACAGCAGAACAAACACTTGCTTCGACCTGCCGGAGAAGAAAAAGTAAGGAAGGTTATTGAAGAACAAAACGTAATAGTACTTATCATCAGTGCGAGCATAGACAACTGGGTACGCCCTTTCTTCGATGGAATCGATGATAAGATAAAAATCTTAGGAACTCAGATTGAAGTAAAAGAGAATTACCTTACAGGTAGATTTACCACTAAAAACTGCTACGGACAAGAGAAGGTAAATCGCCTATTGGCACTTTACCCACATCGCGAAGCCTATGACTTGATAGCTTTCGGTGACAGCAAAGGCGATAAAGAGTTACTTGACTTTGCAGACAAAGGCTATTACAAACCTTTCAGAAATAAGAAACGAGATGCTAAGAAATGAGATAAAAGACAGGAAAAAGCTCGGTGAAATCGTACGTTTTATCATCGTTGGATCATCAGCTGCAGCCATACAATATAGCACATATTTACTGTTAATATGCTGGCTACAGCCCCTCATCGCAAATACTATTGCTTACCTGGTTAGCTTTATATTTAACTATATTGCTTCCACACGTTACACCTTCCGCGTAAAGTCAACGACAAAACGAGGAGCAGGATTTGTCTTTTCGCATATTACCAATTATCTTTTGCAGAGTGGTTTCCTAAAACTCTTCCTTTGGTTAGGCTTCAGCAAACAGATAGCATTGATTCCTATGTTCGCTATCTGTGTACCAATCAACTTCCTTTTAGTACGCTTTTTCTTACATAAGAAGTGAGGTTTTGTTCCTTATTAAGCCTCACCTTCAAATTATTTTCATGAAAAGAAATATTTATTTTCCTGAAAAGAATATCTTTTTTACGTGAAAATAATTCGGAATAGAAGACAGAGTACTACGCACAAAACGAGTTCTTCCTCTTATTTCCTTTGTTTAATCTGCTTTAATTTGTACCTTTGCAGTGATTAATCAAAGCTACTCAATGCACATATTCAATATATTCAAGGTGAAGAAAGAGGAACGCTGGTTGGTTTTCATCATGCTAGCTGTCTTCCTTACTTTCAATACATTACTCATCATAAGCCATTACCACGTCTATACAATGGGCGCACATGGCGGTTTTTGGAGTATCTTTACCAAGAATTTCCGTATGTCAGGCTATGATAACTGGTCATGGATAACCATTTCAGGGATGCGCATCCATTTCATGACTTTACGCCATCCGCTATATCTCACCTTCCTTTATCCACTTTACCTATTGAACCACTGGCTCATAGATATTTTTGGATATAACTTTGCTGTGTACTTCATGGCTATCATCATCGTACTCTCAGCCTTCTATGCGGTGGTGTTCGCCTATCGTATTTTCCGTGAAGTCATGGGATTGAGACAGTTCGATGCGACTCTCCTAACCCTACTCCTCTTCTCCTTCGGACATATCCTTATACCATCGATGGTACCCGACCATTTCATCGTATCAATGATGTTTCTTCTGATGACATTGTATATTTGTGGTAAAAAGATGAAGAAGAGAGAATTATTGACAGCTTGGCAGTCATTTATCCTGACCTTTTTCACTGCGGGTATGGCTACCTCTAATGGTGCAAAGATTTATCTTGCTGGGCTATTTACAAATCAGAAAAAGTTCTTTACATGGAAGTATATCATGATTGGCGTAATCCTTCCATGCATCTTGTTGATTGGTATTCAGCAAGCACAATATTACCTTTTAGAGGTCCCTCAAAAGGCTATTATCAGCAACATAGAAAAAGTAAAGAAACAAAAGGACCCTAAGGGAGTGGAAGAATTTCAAAAGAAGCGTAATGCTTGGCAGAAATCACATTTAGGGCAGACCATGTCAAAGGGGTCAGTGCTGGATTGGCTTGATGGTTCAACACCTCGTTCAACGACTTTGGTAGAGAACTTCTTCGGCGAATCTATTCAGTTGCACCAACGTTATCTGCTGAAAGATGTTGCTTGGGACAGACCGGTTTTCGTAGCGTACAACTGGATTATAAACTATGCGATAGAAGCCATCATGATTGTGCTCTTTGTCATGGGAATTATTTTCGGTTGGCGGAAACGCTTCTTCCAAATGCTTTTGGCGTGGTTTGCTTGTGATATAACACTGCATCTCATTCTTGGTTTTGGCATTACAGAGGTTTATATCATGGCATCAGGCTGGGCTTTCATCATCCCAATAGCTTATGGTTATCTTATGAAAGGACTTTCTCATAGACACCGTCAAATACTGCGCGGCATGCTATTAGTGATTACGATTTTCCTTTGGGTTTACAACGGAGGATTAACAGCCAACTATCTACTTAACTTATAAAAGGACGTCATGCGAAATATCTTTGCGATAAAACGTGGTGAAAGGCGACTATGCCTGGTAGCATTCTTAGCTTTCTTGGCACTAAACTGGCTCATGATAGCCTATAACTATGGTTTGTTTACCAGAGGAGGCAACTTAGGTTTTTGGGGATTATTCTTCGACCATTACACTGTCTCGGGCTTCGACAACCTTTCCTACATGACAATGTCACGATGGAAAATTTATTATCAGCTCTATCGTCACCCATTGTTACCAACTTTTTTCTATCCTTTCTATCTCCTCAATCACTGGCTAATGGATCTCACAGGTAGAAATAATGCCATATTCATCGAAGCTTTCTTCAATGTACTAGCCGCTACTTATAGTTGTCTTTTCATCTATCGCATCTTTGTGAAAGTACAAGAATTAAGAAGAAAAGACGCTCTGTTACTAACGGTCTTCTTCTTTTCTTTTGCCTCTATCCTGCTCACAGTGTTTGTGCCAGACCATTTTATCTTCACACTATTCTTCCTAACTATGACATTATACCTTGCTGGAAGAGCGATGAAACGGGAGAAAAGTAGCATGAAAGCATGGCAAACAATGCTCTTGTCATTCTTTGCAGCAGGCATAACCTTTACGAATATCGCAAAGATTGGCTTGGCTGATTTGTTTGTCAATGGTAAGAAAACTTTTCGGATAAAGCACTTCTTCATTAGCTTTATTCTACCACTTTGTGCATTATTCGCAATTTATAGCTATCAACAGCAGGCGTTCGTTGAACCAGATGCGAAAGTACAAGCAAAGGTAAAAGAAAAGAAACTGAAGAAAGACTTGAAGTTTGCTGCTAAGTATGAGAAGCAACATGAGTTCATGAAAAGTCGTACTGGAACGCAAGTAGCCAACAATAGATTCTTTGAATGGACTGACTTATCAAGTTCACGAACTGACGCAGTCGTAGAGAATCTCTTCGGTGAGAGTTTACAACTTCATCAAAAACACGTATTGGAAGATGTAAACAAGTCACGCCCAATCATCGTCAGGTATAGTTGTGTACTTAATTATATAGCTGAAGCAATAATCATACTTTTGTTTTTAGGCGGAATCATCGTGGGTAGAAAGGACAAATTCCTACAATTATGTATGGCTTGGTTTGCCACAGACATTGCGCTCCATATCATTCTCGGCTTCGGTATCATCGAAGTTTATATCATGGGGGCACATTGGTTGTTCATCATCCCAATAGCAATAAGCTATCTGTTTAAACGTATCAAACAAAGACGAGTACTAATAGGAGCAAGACTTTTTATTGCAGCTTTAACGCTTGCCTTAATAGTTTACAACCTCAGCCTCATCATTCCTTATATGTTACGAGGCTTTGTTGCCCCACATTAAAGTCCTCTGCACAAACAAACAAAAACAACTCCCTTATGCCTTAGGGAAGTCGTTTTCGTTTTTTTTTCATCTGTCCTGCTTTATTACAGGGGAAGACGTTGTTAAAGATTCTCTTTATAAGTTGTAACAGGCTTACCACAATACTGCCATTTCCTTATGGCATTACGGAACATACAACCATCAAGAATCTTGTACAACTTGAAGAAAGGACGATAACATCGGCCATTTTCTGGCAAATACTTTCCAAGATACATCGCACGAAGTGCATCTGTATCACGTTTCCAAATTGTTCCTCCTTGTGCCGTTTTGGTCTCTGGGTAAATACGAATTGCACCCAAATTACGATTGATACGTCTTACTTTCAGCCCTGCTTCGTACACCCTAATGAGCCATTCCACATCCATCTTTGCATGAAAAGACTCATCAATATAGCCGATTTTATCGAAAATCTTACGTTTCCAAAACATTCCTGGTTGTGAGATATTATAACAGCCATGACGAAAAAAGAAATGATTCATTACGATATGCGTGAAGTTAATAATCTTCCCTTCCTTGTCAATCTCGACCGTATAGCCATTGGCGAAGTCTGTATCAGGATGGTCATGAAAGAATTTTGCTACAATAAGTAAGGTTCCTGGCAACAACACATCATCGCTATTTATCCAACAAACAATGTCACCAGTAGCTCTATGCATCCCCTTATTGATGGCGTCACTTTGTCCATTATCTTTCTCACTACACCACCATGTAATCTTATCAGCGTACTTCTTCAATATTTCCACGGTTTCATCGGTAGATCCACCATCACAAACAATATACTCCAAGTTAGGGTATTGCTGTCCGATGACCGATTTAATCGTTGCTTCTATGAACTGTCCTTGATTATAAGAAGGCGTTACAACTGTTATCTTTGGATATTCCAATTTCATGCTATTATCGACTTGAATTATTGCTGTTTTACGATTCTTGCAGGGTTACCAACTACTGTGCAACCATCAGGTACATCCTTAAAGACGACCGCTCCAGCTCCTATCGTAACATTATTACCGATACGAATTGGCCCAAAGACGGTTGCTCCAGTCATTATTTTCACATTATCACCAATTATAGGGCGACCTTCTTGACCTTCATGATGTCCTGTTCCCAAGGTTACCAACTGAAGGCAATAGAAGTCCTTACCAATACTCTCTGCATTTAGGTAGGTAGCATAGTTATGTTCAAAATGAGCACCTTTGCCAATAGAAGGGCACCAGATGTTCAATGTTCGTTCGCCAGGACACAGCCATTTGATGGGTGTTGACATGTATTCACCTATTCTATAATAGAAAAGATTGCGAAAGGTACGCTCACGCGTCATCACCTTCACGAAGTTACACACCCCTCGTTTTCGGTCCTGCACTTGTAGGAGATCATCATCAATCTTCGCTCTATACAACTTATATAGTAGGATATGTGGAATCAACCTTAGGGAGGACACAGTAAGTATTACGCCTTGAACAAATGGGTTCATCTTCTCTTTTTTATGCAAATTTACAACTTATTCCTTTATCTTCCAAGCACTCCTTTTCCTCTATTGCTTACGTCGATGTAGATAATTCATACACTCCACGAGTATCTGTGACCCTGTCCATTTCATAATTAGAAAGTAAAGTAGAGCCGCCAAAAGAATTCTTATAATCAAGAGTAAGAGGAGGTTATGAATGAAAGAGGTTGCAAAATAAACAACCACCATTACTGCTACTGAAGCTAAAAGGTAAGGACTGATATCCTTCAGTACATCAAAAAGGCGTAACCCCGTCTCTCTTCCAGCAAAGAACTGCCATACGAAGAGCCATAAGACGGTTACAATAGTATAAGCACTTACCATAAACACCACTCCTTGCTGATAGCAACTAATCACAAAGACTATCTGTGCAATGATTAAAGCTATCGTACACCACATATAAACAACAGACTTACCACGACTAAGGATAAGATTCTGATACATCGTGTAGAATGGTAAAAAAGCACCGCTAATACAGAGAATTCGTAGCAAAGGAATACTCTCTATCCATTTATCTGATATAAGAAGAATGATAAATTCGTACGATATCATCGCCAATCCAAACATAGCAGGAAAGACTAAGAATGCCGTAAAACGAAGCATCTTACGGAACACATTCACCTGCCTTTCTGGGTCTTTATTCACCTCGACAAGCACTGGTTGCGCTACCTGCGACACCGTTCCAGACACAAAGGTGCTTGCCATTGTATCCCACTTGAAGGCTTGAGAGAAGTTTCCCACTACCTTTGCAGAATATAAACGACCGAAGATAAAGGTTAGAATATTCTGACTGATCGTATTGACAATCGTCGTCACAAGAATCTTATAACTAAAGGAAAACATCTTCTTTACAGGGGTAAAGTCGATGCGAAAAGAGGGTCGCCAAGGAATGATAAAGAAACGCCATAGACTCGTAAGACTGATATAAAGTACTTGCTGCCAAGCCAAACTCCAATAAGCATAACCCTTTAAAGCTAAGATAATTCCTACCACACCCGAAATAAAAAGGCAGGTGATACGCAGCAGAGCAGTCTCTTTAACCATCATATTTTTGAAAAGATAAGCTGCAGGAGCCGTACCTAATGAGGAGAAAAGCAATGATGCAAAGACGAAACGGGATAGACTGATAAGCTCTGGATGATGAAAGAAAGCTGCAATCAAAGGAGCTGAAAAGAAGAGGGTTGTATATGAAATCCAACCCATTATAGCACTAAACCAAAAGACAGAGTTATAATCATTATCCGTTGGACGCTCCATATTGGCAAGTGCTGCAGTAAATCCACTTTCCTGCAAGGCACCCGCAATAGCAGTAAACACTGCCAACATTCCCACCAATCCATAGTCAGCTGGTGTGAGCAGACGTGCCAAAAAGATTCCAATAACAATATTCAAGAGCTGCATTGTACCATTGTTCAATGCACCCCAAAAAAGTCCTTTGGCTGTTTTCTCCTTCAGTGTTTCTTTTTCCATTCGCTTTTCTATGTCAGCAGAGTAACTTCTTCACCATAAATATTAACATGCAAATGTAATGCTTTTCTTTGAGAAGGCAAAATATAGATTACCTTATATCATAAAGTCATCATCTAATCACAGGATCAATTATATGATCGTAATCGCAGAAAACAGCTTTCCAAGAAGAACATAAAGAAAAGGTACAACCCACAAATAACCTAAAATAGGCAATACTAAAACCAACTCACACCTATAAAATTCGCTTAAAACTTTACGACACTATCGCACTCATAACAACGTTAATAATTCTTTTTATATTTAACTAACAGAAACATTGCTTTGGAGGATAATATTATGATTCGTAAAACTGAAGTTTAATTTTATTCACACACATAGAAATAATGCATCTATAAATTTCCTCACATAGTTAAGATAAACTTATGAGGTTTATTAAAATCACAAACTAATATTTACAGACTAAAACATAGAGCTTTAGCAAAAAAATCTCTTTTGTAAACAAAAATACAAATAGCCTTCAACAATAATATTACAAACGTTCAAAAGACTATAAGCAAAACAAACATATGTTAACTGTTATAAAATACAAATGGCTCGATTTTATCGTTAATTATTGCAAAACAGAACAAGATTATTTGTATTCAAAGTAATTTTATACATACATTTAACCGAACTAAAAACAACATATATAGTATCCACAACTATATTGTTAAATATTTTAGATTTATAAATAACGTAATTATTTGATGAAAAGAAAAAAAATTATCTCCCGCTATGGGCTTAAGTTTTGTGTTGTAATTGCATTATTACTCTTGTGTAATATTGCCATCTCAGCACAAACAGGTAGTAAGGCCGTAAAGGTTACTATTAGCCCACAAACAGGTAACATTATCTCTGTACGTTCTGAGAGTAGTCTAGAGGCAGGATCTCAAAGTGGATATGGCTCTATGTTTATTCACAATCAGGCGCCACTTACCTACACAACAACAGATAATCCAAAATTTTCTGCTGATGGCTTGATGCGTAACCACACTGGTAACATTCGTTTCTATGAGAAAGATAATCGAATGGTACACATTACTGGTGTGTACAACTCTTATGCAGCTTTAGCTGTACCTAAAGGTTTCCGTATCACAAAGTACACCATTAAGATTAAGAATAAGCTAAAAGGTAGTTATGGACAAGCAGACTATGACATTCTTGATGGAGCATTTGATGGACACCTAACATGGGGACGAAACCTCCCTTGGTACTTTGGTGAAATCAAAGAAGATTATATCAAGTCGAATAACAAACCAAATTCTATCAACACAGATGATAATATTGCTACAAAATGGGTAGGAAGTCCTGTAAAACTAACTCATGATGCAAGCGGTCAGTCAAATACATATACACTCACTCGAGGTGATGGAACAACCAGCCTTGGATCTGTTTTGTATTTTACCTTTATTGGAAACCATAATGGTATCAATAAGGGATATAACGTCCTCACAGGTTTTGAATATGAGTCTATCGAAGTAGAATATGCTCCAGACGTAGAGTTCACAGTTTCTATGACTCCTTCGAATATTTCAGAAACCAAGACTAACTTAATTGAAAATGGTTTTGAGACTCGGAAAATTGATGTCGGAGAAATTAAGAAGGTAACAAAGGCAGGTAAGACATTCTTAGCTTATGTTCCAGAGAACATAAAGCAAATGGAGGCTAAGGTAAAGCTCTTCCATGAGACAGCTGTAGCAAATGGGACCTGGAATAAGAAAGAAGGTAACAATGAAAACATTTCTGTTATACAGAACGACGGAAAGATTTGGAATGCTTTGAAGAGTGGTATTTACTACATCGAAGGTCCTACAAAGGTTGAAAACAACTATAAAGATGGAACTACAAAGGTCGTTCCTATTGGTTATCGTATCACTGGTGCTACCTTTAACTTCTCATTAGGTAAAAATGAGAATTATGGTACAAAAGGATTTAAGATTAAGGGAGATAACAACAAATATCTAACCTTTAACAGCACGCAATATCCTACATGGAGTACACAAGGTACGACATGGGAGCAAGATTCTGAAGGTCGTATCTATACAAAAGATGCGTATGGATATTACTATTATCTTACTATGAGTGGTGGTGTGACAACTGGTACTTTTTACGCTACAACAACAACATCTAAAACAAGTGCTTATAGAAACTGGTACTTCGACAGTGAAGGAAACCTTTATAACTCATTGTATAGAACAAGATACTACCTACAGGCTTATGGAAGTTATGCTGTTCTTTCTTACTATGACCAGTCAACTTTCTACGGAAAGCGTGAATCTGCTGGTTCAACCTACACCCCACAAAACTACACTATAAAGGTGTATGATAAGACAGGTCAGACGGTTTATCAGGAAGTATCCGTTACTCCATCTGCATCAAACGGTTCTATTACCATTAATGGTCTTAACAACGATGCTGTTAAGTTTGAGATTCTAAACACTACAGGTACAGCCTTAGTGAATGTAGATGTAAAGATGGAGCCATTGAACCCTTATATCAGTACTGCCGACATCGTTTGTACAGGTGCACAAGGTGAGGAGATGACACGTACCTTTACAAATGCAACCGACTTTAAGATGGGTGGCGACCTCTTTGAATATAAGGTACCTGCCGGCTTCTCTACTCCATCACAGGGAGTCTTTTCTTTCCGCAATTTGAAGTCTCTCTTTGCTGATGACACTTATCTGAATTGTGATTCTCATGATGGTAAGGCACGTTATAGCTTTGTAGGTTCTGTATATACTCCTATCACAGGTAAGGACTTGTATGCAAGCGATTACAACCCTAACCAAAGTTATTTAGATAAGATTGATGTAAAGGTGGCAGGTAACCAACCATTCATCTTCAACAACTCTGCACAGCTTGATCGTAACAGAAACACACAGGCGACATTATATCTCGAAGAGACACCATTTAGTAGCGCTGCGTATAGTTCACAGGGTGGCAACTTCAATGCAGAGAACTCGATCGTGGCAATGAACGAAACAAAAACACTTTACCTATTCACGAAGGATGAGACACGTTACAACATTGCACCAACTGTTAAGGAACAGCATGAGGCTTTCGCCTATTATACAACAACTATCAAGTTGACTACAGGTGAATACGACCCAAAGGTAGAATGGGTTAAAATCTACGACAAGACCAACTACTATAAGTCTGACACCGATCAAGACAATGAGGAGCCTATGTATGGGGCAAAAGTTACTACAACCGCTGCAGGCTATGATACAGAGAGTGCTACAAGCTATGGCTATCTGACGCTAAGCCAGATTAAGAATGCAATGACCGCAGCACTTGGTGGAGCAAATGCACCAACATCACTTGACCAGGTTCTCTATGTAGACAACTCTCAGTTGTTCAGTGTTATTGGTAGTGCAAACGATGCTGCAACAGGTATCATGAGTATGAATACATTCCGTGATGCATTGGCAAAGAACGCTATCGTTTATCTCCCTTATCGTTCTGCTGCACAGGCTACAGCTAACAACATTGCTGTTGCAAAAGAAGGAAGCACATCAGACTTTACATCCCCAGTAGAGTTTAAGCTCATCGATAAGAATCCATTCTTTGCTCCATACGATATCAAGTTGGCAGACGACAAGTTTGCTACCTACGAGCGTAAGATGACTTACAATGGTTATGGTGCAGACACTTATGCTTCTATCGTACTTCCATTCAAGCTCACTGTTGACACTAATGGTGACCATAAGGATGACAATGGTGGTTTCTTTGAGTTTACAGTTGGTAAGATGAAGGAGAATGGTTTAACCTATACCAGCACTCCACAGAATCAGGGAACAGACTATCAGGCTACAGCTCAGTTCGAGAAGCTCAACACAGATACTGAAGCAAATAAGTCTTACATGGTACGACTCCCACGTGCAAATGCTTCAAACAACATCCTCTTCACTGTACGCGAGAAAGCTGCACTCATCGAGAAAACGATATCAAAGGCTCAACTCAACGAAGACGGAATGATTAATAACACACTGAATGGGTCAGCAGCAAACTTCAAGAGTTACCACACTTACTCTGGCTTACGTTTGAACAAGGCTGACAGACCTAATGTATTCTACTTCTCTTACAACAAGTTCGTTGCCTTGCGCAACCTTCGCAAGGAAGTATTCTATATGTGGCCATTCCGTGCAGCTTATGAGTTCAGCAGCTCTGCTGGTGCTAAGATGTTCAGCATATTCAATATCAGTTTCGATGAGAATAACACTGAAACAACTGGCATTACAGACATCGCTAACGAACCTACATTAGCTATCACAACAGCTTATAACACCATTATTGCAACAGCTAATAAGGACACTGAGCTGAAGATATACAATGCTACTGGACAGAACATCACAAGAACCATTGTAAAGTCTGGCGAAACTCGTACATACTCTGTTCCAACTGGCTTGTATATTATTAATGGAAAGAAGATAACTGTAAAGTAAAAAAGAAAAGAAATGAAATATATATATATTCAGCCACTTACTAAAAAGTATCAGTTAGAGATTGAGTCTCTATTGATTGAGGTCTCAGATCAAGGTGATCACGCAGAGAGTAAACCACAGATTCTCTTTGAGGATGAAGACTCTGATGATAATACAGATTGGTTAAATATTGATTAACCATGAGATAGGGATGCGGTATGTTATTCAAAATTCAGTATGAAAAAACTTTTATGATGTACCAAATCCCTTCAAAACGAGAGATATTCTCTTTTTAAATGATACCTTTTTCAAGTCAGATTTTTCCGAGCTTGACAGATTAGCAGCACTAAGCCATGTAAAATTTCTGATAAATCCAAGTGTTTGATTACATTGTTAATCAGACATTTGGATTTTTTTAATAGATTTCATGCTGAATAATGTTGGTAAACATTGATAATGCTTACACTTCAAAACGAAACAAAAGCTATATAAAGTTAAGTAGGGAAAATATGAAAAACAGGCACACATTTTGGAATGATAAGTATTCCCAAAGAACGAAGATAGCGTTACATAAAACAAGAAAAAGCTCATTTTCAAGTTGCTGTCATTTTTAACAATTCTCATATCTTATTGTAATACAAGAAATTAACAATACTTTATAAATGACAGGAATGACAGGAAATTAGATTTATGGATTGCACGATAAAATGAAATCATCAAGTCAACATAATACGAATTTATCGCAAGGAATCCTGATGAGTGATTCCACTCACCATCTGCACTTATGGTGCGGAGGCCCCACACCAGTGGTGCAGAGGCTGAGCACTATTTGTGCAGAGGGTCAGCACCAATTCAACTAATGGCAAAGTACGATACAGACAGAAATAAACTAAATGTTTAAATAGCACAGCAAAGAAGAATATATCTGTTTAACAATGAAGTCTATGTATAAGTTTTTATAAAGACAGAAGGTGAAGTCATAATCTTTTATTATCTTTGCAACAAGTATATTAAAGGAAAATGATTGAAACATTCAACACAGGAGAGACACAAGAAAGTCTCCGACAGGAATATAACCCAGACGGTTCTGTGCTCAGAAAAGCACAGTTGAGACTGCTTGATATGGCTATCTACCTGCAGGAGACTGCTAAAAAGATAGGCATTCCCTGCCGTCTTGATGGCGGTAATGTGTTAGGAGCTGTACGACATGGGGGCTTTATTCCTTGGGATGATGACATTGACATGGTTGTAAGCTATAAGGACTTCAGACGTTTATGCGATTATCTGAAAGCACATCCTCATCCACAATATGTGCTACAAGACAATGATACCGACCCAGGCTTCTATAAAGAATGGGCATGTTTACGCGATTTGAAAAGTGAAAACCGTAGCCACGAAAGCCAAGGCAGCACTGACCGAAGAATACATGAAGCACAGAGATACAGAGGCCTACATGTTGACATCTTTCCATACGAAGGTAATATGATTCCTTGGTTACAACGTTTTGCTGCAAAACTATCGGTAAATGTGAATGCAAAATTAGCAGGTCAGCACCCCCATTTAGCACAGACAAGCTATACCCTTTTACACAACATCGTTTTTCCTACGTTCCGCTTTTTCGGTAAAATCTTTGGAAAACCAGACCTTTGGATGCACTCATACGGCGCTTGGTTCTATGAACAACACCCACGTCGCTGTATGATGCCACACAAAGATATCGTTTTTGAGGGCTATACTTTTGAAGGTCCTGCAGACGTGGATGAGTTCTGTCGCATCGCCTACGGGAACTATATGGACCTACCTCCAAGGAATAAACGTGACAGACATAAGGTAGATGTCGTCTTTAAGTAGTAAGAGGAATCCCTTCACCCCCTTTAAATCCCAAATTAAAATTATGAACATAGCAGTAATCTTTGCAGGCGGATCAGGACTGAGGATGCACACGAAATCACGTCCTAAGCAGTTTCTTGACCTCAATGGGAAACCTATTATCATCTACACCTTGGAGTTATTCGACAATCATCCGAACATAGATGCTATCGTTGTAGCGTGCATTGAGAGTTGGATTCCATTCCTTGAGAAGCAACTTCGCAAGTTTGAAATAAACAAAGTAGTAAAGGTTATTCCTGGAGGAAAGTCAGGACAGGAGTCTATCTACAAAGGACTATGTGCTGCAGAGGCATATGCTCAAAGTCAGAATGTTAACAATGAGAACACCATCGTACTCATTCATGATGGTGTGCGACCGCTTATCACAGAGGAGACGATTACGGATAACATCAAGAAAGTAGAAGAGGTGGGAAGTTGTATCACCTGTATTCCTGCAACAGAAACGCTTATTGTGAAGCAAGCAAATGGCTCATTAGAGATTCCATCACGTGCAGACTCACTCATTGCCCGTGCTCCACAAAGTTTCCGCTTATCGGATATTATCAGCGCACATAGACGCTCCTTAGAGGAAGAAAAGTCTGATTTCATCGACTCTTGTACGATGATGAGCCATTATGGTTATAAACTTGGGACCATCATTGGACCAATGGAAAACATTAAGATTACAACCCCAACGGACTTCTTTGTATTACGTGCCATGGTGAAGGTACACGAAGATCAGCAAATATTTGGTTTATAAGTCTCGTCCTTTCATCCAATAGGATGAGGATTTACTATTACAGAAAAGAAAACAATTAAAGGATCGTCGTTTATATAACTTTGAGATGATAAGCAGTAAGATACTAAAAGAAGATATAAAAAACTTTGTTGGAAAGTTTGCATTAGCAGAAGAACTGAGAAACAAAACCATTGCTGTAACAGGCGCAACGGGGCTATTAGGCTCCTGTATGGTGCGTTGCCTTTTGGCTTTATCAACAGAAAAAGGTATCAATCTGCACGTCATTGCAGTTGTAAGAAACACCGAAAAGGCAACAGAGATGTTTGGCAAAGAAGGCGAAATATTAAGCTATTATGCTTATGACTTTTCCTCAATGGCACCTTTCAAACCTTCAAAAAACATCGATTACATCGTTCATTTTGCTGCTCCGACAGCCTCAAAGGGTTTTATCGAGAAGCCCGTTGAAACGATGAATACGATATATTTTGGTATGCAGAACATCCTTACCTATGCGCAGGAGAAAAAAGTAGAATCACTTGTTTTTGCTTCAACGATGGAGGTTTATGGCTCTGTTACTGACGACAAGGAGTCGCTTACCGAGCAAAAGCAGGGATATCTTGATCCAATGGCTACACGAAGCTGTTATCCTTTGGCAAAGAGGGCAGCTGAAGGTTTGTGCCATAATTATGCTGTCGAATATGGAGTACCTGTAAAGGTAGCACGATTAGCGCAGACATTCGGTGCAGGAGTCGGTAAAAACGACAATCGTGTCTTTGCCCAGTTTGCACGAAGTGTCATCAACAACAACGACATCATTCTACATACTAAGGGTGAAGGCTGTCACAGCTATTGCTACACAATTGATGCGGTCAGTGCGATGCTCTATCTATTGTTACGTGGAGAGAATGGGGAGGCATATAATGTAGCCAACAGCGATACCTATATCTCTATCCGTAATATGGCAGAATTAGTAGCAAAAAAAATCAATCCTAAGCACGTAAAAGTTGTCATACAGCTACAGGAAGGAATGGGTTATCCACCAACAACTAAGTTACGACTTGACACAAAGCGTATCAATCAGCTAGGTTGGAAGGCTGAATATGGATTAAAAGAAATGTTCAGTCGTTTAATAGACGCTATGAAGGAAACAGAAAGCTAAGCTTCTTACATAAAGATAAAACTATCTCAATACGCTTATAACATTAAGTTTGAGGTTGGAACACATAACCACCAGGCCTCAACCCAACCACTTAAAGTAAAGCTGTTTACTATCGTTTACACTTCTTTGAGTTAACCAGAAGGGGAATTATTTTCATGAAAAAAAATATTTATTTTCATGAAGAAAAATATTTATGTTCGTGAAAATAATTCTTTTCTTTCATGAAAAGAATTACTTAACGATATCAAAAGCAACCTTAAAGAACAACGTCTTCCACCCTTAAAAACAAAAGAAATAAGTATTATTGTTGGTTAACATTCGTCATTATCATACATTATCATTATCTTTACATCCAAAACTAAATCCTTAGAATATGGAATATGAATTTCTTTCCTTTTTGTTCTCGTTTTATTTGCGGTATCACTATTGGGCTTCTTTTATCTTATATCCAAGCTTAACAAAATAAGTAATACACTAAACAACGTCAGTTTTGAGATTTCCACACTGAAACTTATCATTGAAAAGATGCAGCGTGAAAATCAGAAACAAGCTGAATTAGCAACAGAAACAAAGCCAAAAGAGAATATAGAGCAACCTCAGGAGAAGATTACAGAAACTCCGAAGGAAGTTCAGAAAGAATCCGTTAGTCCTAATCCTAACTGGTGGCAACAACCAATAAAGGACGAAATGCCAACAACCGAAAAGGCTGAAGAAACAGAGACTACAGTTGAAAACGAACTGCCTGAGCTACAAGAGACACCAGAAACTATAGAAATTCCTATTGTACACAATGAGGATATCAGACCTTCTACGATTGAAATTCCTATTGAGAAAACGGAAGATAAGACTCCTGAAGTTGAGGAGGAGACTCCTGACACCATTGAAGAACCTGTAGAAGAAGAGCAGGAAGAGCCTGCAATGGCTATGGAGAAAGAGGAGAAAATAGAAGAATACGCCACTTCTGAGACCAACTTTGAGAAATATATCGGTGAGAATCTCTTTGGAAAGATTGGTATTCTCATCTTTATTATTGGTATCGGTTTCTTCGTAAAATATGCTATTGACCAGAACTGGATCAATGAGACAGCACGTACGTTGATGGGCTATGCTGTCGGTGCAGGTATGTTAGTACTGGCTGAACGATTACACAAACGCTACCATACTTTCAGTTCACTGTTAGCAGGTGGTGCCTTTGGTATCTACTATTTGATTACAGCCATCGCCTTCCATTACTATGACTTGTTCTCTCACACGATGGCATTTGTTATCCTATGCGCCACTACTATCTTCATGTCGGCAGTCTCCGTCCTATACGATAGGAAGGAATTAGCAGTCACAGCACTCGTTGGTGGCTTTATTGCACCATTCATTATTAGCACAGACTCAAGTAGTATCATTAGCCTACAGATTTATATCGGTATTCTGAACATTGGTATGTTCTGCCTTGCAATGTATAAGAGATGGGCTATATTACCTATGGTATCCTTCGGTTTCACCTATATAATATTATGGGGAACGACTGCAATAGGATCATTCACAGATAGTGAAGCTGTTACAATTTATCCTACCCTATTTGCTTTTGCAACACTATTCTACGTCATTTTCCTATTGCCTATTGTCTTTATTCTGCGCACACAGTATGGTGAAAATACCAGACTTGGACTATTGGCTATCATCACAGCTAATAGCTTCATGTATCTTATTTATGGCGATTTCCTCTTACAACACTTCGAGGCATCATCTGACACAACAGCTTACTTAGCTTTCTTCATTGCTGGTGTCAATCTGGCAATACACCTTTATTTGCGATTCCGTGTCGAAGGACAGGACACATTGCGCAACCTTATGTTAGGACTTGCGGTCACATTCGCATCTATGGGTATTCCAATTCTGTTCAGCACAGCCAATGTTCTTATGGTATGGGCAGCTGAGGCTGTACTTCTTTTGTGGCTCTTCACAAAGGAGAAAAACAGAATCTACGAATGGGCTTCTGCAATATTATTGCTCCTAACGATGGGAGCTTTGGCATACTACAGAACAACTGACACTTTCATCCATAATACAGGAGACAGTTTATTCTTCAATGGTGCCTTCTTTGTGACAACATTTGTTAGTATAGCCTACTTTGTTGCAGCTGTCATTATGCAATATAATAAGGAGTTTTTCAGTGATATGAGACGTCTAATCGCTTACACTCCATGCAATGCTATTGCCTATGCGTTGGGCTTTAGCATCCTGTTCCTTGCTTTCAGAGACAACTTCCACTTCCATCTTGAGCAACCAATATCAGAGTATGCGTCTCTACTTACAGCAAACATAATACTCTTAGGAGGAGCACTTATCCTGCGCAAACGCTTCGAAATAAGTGAAAACAAGTTAGCATACGAGATTAGCCTCTATCTTGCAGGAATCCTTTTTGCTATGACTGTGTGGAATGACACCGTTCCAGACGGACTCCTACTGAGGTGGTTAATGGCACTTGTAACAATCGCTTATATGGCATATTGTATGCGTGGGCAACTCCTTGTTACCTCTAACCCGCGAAGCTTACATACAGAATACGCTATCGTATCAACACTGACGTGGCTTACTTTGACGCGTTTATTGCTGATTACTTTCAATGAAGTAAACTTCAGTACCGCCTTCTCTTTGTCGTTAGGTATTGCAGCCTTCATCTTGATGTGTATCGGTATGCGTTACCACAGTAAGGAGATTCGTATTGTTAGCTTGGCAGAATTCGGTATTGTCATTGGCAAACTCATTCTCAATGACGTATGGGCAATGCCTGCTCTTGGTAAGATTATTGTCTTCATCAGCCTTGGAGCCATTCTTCTTATCCTCTCATTCCTCTATCAAAAACTTAAAGATGCACTTTTCAATGAGGAAAAACAAGAACAGGAATAAGCCTCAGCATCAGACATTAACATAACAACTATCGCCCTCATCTGTCCAAACTTCATTTTTATCTTGGACTGATGAGGGCGATTGCTTTAGTATAGTATTCGTGTTTCTTACCTATTTATATTAGGAGAGATGCAGACCTTAATAATTCAATCCAAACATCCATAGAGGTATGATATTACTTGTACCAATCTCGATATCATCTTTTACTACATAACCCTTTTTAGCTTCAACAATCTGTTTTTGCCCCTTACTCTTTCCTCCAACTTCAAAGGTTACACCATTAATCTCAAAGTCTGAGATACGAGAAACTATAATATCATTATGTACTCTCAACTGATTATAGAAGAAGGTTTCTCTTATATTCCCAATATTAGCTTCACTACCAGCTAAGATATAAGCTAAATTAGGGTTATCGAGATAAACCTTATCCACCTTACCTAACCCTCTTATACCACCAGTAGCATCTCGTAGTTGACTAATAATCCCAGCCTTTTCCATATACAAGAAGTAATCTGGAAGTACATTCCTGCTCACTCCCACCATTGTTGCTAAAGAATCCATAACAGGCTTAAAAGGTACGCTACGTGAAATTATAGCAAGCAACTTCTTTAGCTTACGACTTGTTGAAAGCGTCATATTTGCAAACTGTGGTATATCAACCTCCATCGTAAGATTGACACTTTGGTTTAATAACATTATAAACTCGACGTCATCTCCAAATGGATAATACCCATGACGCAAATACTCTTTAAACAAAGGTAATGGACGCTCCAAACCTTTGGGGAGTTCCACACGATGTTGAAGAATATCTTCTAAGCTATAAGTTGGGACAACAATGCCCTTAAACATCTCCAGATACTCTCTGAAAGACAGCCCCTGCAAATGATAAACTGGAGCACGACGGCTAAGGTCTGCCTCTCCTTGTATTATATCAAGAACCGACGAACCTGTAAAAGCAACTTTCAAATCAACATGAGTATCATATATTTGCTTTAGTTCTTGTGCCCAACCTGAGTACTTATGAATTTCATCAATAAAGAGATATTCTCCTCCTTCTCTACTAAACTCATCAGCTAAATCAATAAGTGTATGAGATGAGAAATAGACATAATCAGCTGATACATAAAGCATATTCTGCTCAGACTGATGTTCCTTTATATATTGTAGAAACATCGTTGTCTTACCGACACCACGTGGACCAACCAGTCCTAACATCTGTCTTCCCCAGTCTATACGATTATATAAATAACGATGAAAAGTGGTAGAGGTGTGCTCTATCCTTTCCTTCATAAATTGTATTAAACTAATATCCATAACTCTTCTTTTTGCTACAAAGATACAAAAAACACACTAAGCATAGAGCAAAAGTACTAATAAATTGCACTGTCGGCAGTGCAATTAATGTTAAAAACTGCACTGTTCACAGTGCATTATATCTTAAATCCTGCACTATCCGCAGTGCAATTTCGATTATACATACTATTAAGAAATGCTTATAAACAGGACTATATAGTAAAGCTTTTCCACATATTAGTTAACTATTAACCTCTTATTATCTTTATTATAATAGCCTTTAAACACCATTCTTCCCATCTTCAACCCATGTGCAACTACTCCGCACACGTCGTGTTGATGGTTCGCACCAATGGTGTTGGGGCTCCGCACCATTGGTGCGGAGTGCTAAACACATTACAATAAATTATCAAAATGGGTTCAACTTATTGATAGAAACGAGTTATACAACTAAAAACAAACTAACCAATATATGGTTAAAACAGTTTCACACACAAAAGGATACTATTTCAGCAACAGATAGTAATAACCCACAAAGTAGTGCTTTTACAAGTTTAAAGACTCAAAAAAATACTGGTAGCGCATGTTAAAAGAATGAAAAAATCAAGTCACAAACGTAGTTCTTCATCAAAAAAAACGACTAATAGAATAACATTAGTCTTTTTTATTTACCTTTGTAATAAGATAATATCAAAGAAAAAGTGACTTCTTAACATCATCTTTCAAGATGAAAAGGAGTAAAATTAGATGGCAAAAAAGTATATATTTAACACATAAAACAATAAGCACATGAAAGCAAAAATCTTACTTTTTGCAGCCTCATTCATAGCTACATCAGCTATGGCACAGGGACTGAAGTCGGGTGTAGACCGCAACAACATGGACTTTAACGTGAAGCCCGGTGAGAACTTCTATGAGTATGCTGCAGGTAACTGGTTGAAGAGTCATCCACTTGACAAGGAGCATCCAATGAACGGTGCCTTTGTTGATTTGGAAGAATTGAACAAGAAACGCATCCGTGAAATGGTTGAGGATTATGCGAAGAAACCACAAACGAAAGGCACTGTAGCACAGAAGATTGCTTCTATCTACAACCTTTACATGGATAGTGTACGCCGTAATCGTGAGGGATATGCACCTATTAAGCCTGTATTGGCAAAGATTCGTGCTGCAAAGAATCGTAAGGACCTTATCAAACTGATGTATGACCTCGATGTGAAAGGCTATGGCACCTTCCCTGTTGGCTTTGGTATGACAGTAGATGCTATGAACTCTGACCGTTATATCATTGGTATCTCACAAGGTGGTATTGGTCTTGATCCAGAATATTATACAAAGCCTAACGATCAACAGAAGGCTGTCATAGCAGCATATAAGAGTCTGAACAACGATTTGTTCAAGATGACTGGCAACGATGCTGCAACTGCTAAGAAGAAGATGGAGGCTGCTTTCTCAATTGAGAACCAGATTGCAAAGGTTAGCTATGACCAAGTAAAGTCACGTGATCCACAAGCTAACTATCACCCAATGACTTGGGAACAACTCTTGAAAAACTATCCTGGCGTCGATTGGAACTACCTTTTGAAGGCTTCCGGCTATCCAAATAACGGCGGAAAGGTAGATGTTGGGCAGCCAGAGCCTGTACATGAAGTTGAGAAGATACTTGCTACGGCTCCGTTAGACGCATTGAAAGCCTACATGGAGCTTGCTGTTATCTCAAGTTCTGCAGGTATGTTGTCTGATAACTTCTCTGATCGTAACTTTGAATATACCAAGGTGGCATACGGTGTTCAGCAGCAACAGCCACGTTGGAAGCGTGCTTTGTCTTTCGTACAGGGTATCATGGGTGAGGCTGTAGGTAAGCTCTACGTACAGAAATACTTCCCTGAGAGCAGCAAGCAACGTATGATTACATTGGTAAAGAACCTCCAAGATGCTTTTGCACAGCGTATCGAAGAGAACACATGGATGACTGATGCAACAAAGAAAAAGGCTATAGAGAAGTTGCAGGCATTTGATATTAAGATCGGTTATCCTGATAAATGGCAGAATATGGATAGCGTCTTCGTGATTGATGACAATAAGTCATTGATTGAAAACGTGAAGGCTGTACAGGAAGCAGCTATGAAGTATCGTATTGCTAAACGCTGGGGTAAGCCTGTTGATAAGAAGGAATGGCACATGACTCCACAGACGGTTAATGCTTACTATGACCCAACAACCAACAGTATTAACTTCCCTGCAGCTATTCTCCAGCCTCCTTTCTTCGATCCAACAGTGGATGATGCAGCTAATTATGGTGCTATCGGTGCTGTCATTGGTCATGAGATGAGCCACGGATTTGACGACCAAGGTTGTCAATTTGACAAGGATGGTAATATGAAGAACTGGTGGACAGAAGAGGATAAGAAGAACTATGACGCTCGTACAAAGGTCCTTGTAGACTGGTTCAACAAGCAGGAAGTAATCCCAGGCTTGTATGTTAACGGTGAGAAGACACTCGGTGAAAACATCGGTGATAACGGAGGTTTGAACATTGCCTTCCGTGCACTTGAAAACAGTATGAAGGCAAAGCCATTAGGCGACATGGACGGATTCACACCTGCACAGCGTTTCTTCCTCGCTTGGGGACGTGTTTGGGCAAGCAATGTTGCACCTCAGTTCGTTGCTTACATTGTCAACTCTGACGTTCACTCACCAAGTATCAGTCGTGTTAACGCAGCCCTTCCAATGATTGACAATTGGTATAAAGCATTCGACATCAAAGAAGGCGACAAGCTCTTCGTACCACAACAGAGTCGTGCACACATCTGGTAAACAAGAAGTAACGTTAGATATAAACTATAAGTGTAATTACAATCTTTCATTTATAGGATAATCAACATCTTCAAATATCAAAATAAGGGAGTATATCCATTCAACCTGGACATACTCCTTTTCTTATATTACAATAACGTCTGCTACAAAGAGACTATCACAAATAAAAACAAGAGATTTGTAAAATAAAAAATATGTATCTTTCACACCATTATAGCTGACTAAAACTTATAGAAATAACCTCCAAATTCTAGTCTTCTTCAAATAAGAGATACCCCAAGATAAAACCTTTAACAAAAAGAACACCATATACAATAATGAAAGAAAAATAAAGAAACTTGATACAAACATCTATGTATGATAAAAAATAAACAAATAATAAAAGACTTTGAAAATCAGATATCAATCATAAATATACGCTTAAGATGTTGAGGAAAAGATGTTTTGTAATAAATTAACAAGTAAGCAGAAACAAACTATATAATCATTAAAAAATATATTCTTGATAAGAATTACGATTATTTATCTATTAATTCAATAAAATATTGTATATTTGCACCCGATAATAAAATTAACGTTCCCATAATAGAGTAAAGAAAATTGCACAATGGGGCAGAAGATAAGGTTTACCAAAATGCATGGTGCTGGTAATGACTACATTTATGTTGACACATTGAAGTACGATATACCTCACCCAAACACTACATCTATCGCTTGGAGTAATCGCCACATGGGTATTGGAAGTGATGGTTTAGTACTGATTGGGAAGCCTATTGTAAAGGATGCTGATTACCAAATGCGCATCTTCAATGCAGATGGCTCTGAGGCAATGATGTGTGGCAACGCCAGCAGATGTATAGGAAAATATCTCTTTGAGAAAGGGCTTACTGAAAAAACAGAGCTTAAACTTGAGACTCTGTCGGGGATTAAAGTACTACAACTACATATCTGTGCTGACACAAAACATGTAGATTCAGTTACTGTTGATATGCTTGAGCCTAAGTTTGATGTACAAGAACAATATCAGGGGACCTCTCCTAACCTCGTTCCTTACCATCTTCCCTTAGTGAGAAGCAACGATGTACAACCCACTTTCGTAAGTATGGGTAATCCACACTTCGTTATCTTCCTTGATCAAAGCAAGATTGACGATACGAAGCTACCCATCACTGACACCGACTTAACAGTCATAGGTAAGGCATTAGAGCATAATCCAGCTTTCCCAGAGCGTTGCAACATAGAGTTCGCATGCTTAACAGGAGCCAATCATCTACGAACACGCGTATGGGAACGTGGCAGCGGAATCACAATGGCATGCGGAACAGGAGCTTGTGCCACAGCTACTGCGGCTATAAAGAACAACATTGCCGACCGCTCTAAACCCATTGAGATAGAAATGGATGGTGGTACTCTCTCAATTGAATGGAAGGAAGATAACCACATTTACATGACAGGACCAGCAACCTTTGCCTTCGAAGGTGAGGCGGAACTCCCATAAGGAAGAGAACAAGAAAGAGAGTGTCAATAAGAAATAAGCGAGATATCTTTTATAGAATTATCCAAACAGAACGAACACAAGATGGCACATATAAACGAAGAGTTTCTTAAATTACAAAAGAATTACCTCTTTGCTGACATTGCAAAGAAAGTAAACGCTTATAAAACTGCTCACCCTGATAAGAAAGTTATCAGTCTGGGCATCGGAGATGTCACACAACCTTTAGCACCCGCAGTGATTGAGGCAATGCACAAGGCGGTCGATGACATGGCAACAAAGGAACACTTCCATGGCTATGGACCTGAGCAGGGCTACCTGTGGCTCCGTGAAGCCATTGTCAAGAATGATTACGAAGCACGTGGCATAAGCCTTGACCCTTGCGAAGTATTTGTCAACGATGGTGCAAAGAGCGACACAGGAAACATTGGTGACCTATTAAGTCAAGACAATACAATGGCTGTGACCGACCCTATCTACCCTGTTTACATTGATTCTAACGTCATGGGGGGTCGCGCAGGAGTATTCGAGAATGGCCGTTGGAGCAATGTCACATACATGTCCTGCGGTGAGGAAAATAAGTTTGTACCACAGATTCCTGACCATCGTGTCGATATGGTTTATCTCTGCTATCCAAATAACCCGACGGGCATGGTGATAACCAAGGAAGAACTTAAGAAGTGGGTTGATTATGCACTGGCACACAATGCTATCATCTTCTACGATGCAGCATACGAGGCTTATATTCAAGATAGCGACATTCCTCACTCTATATACGAGATACCAAATGCAAAGAAGGTAGCAATAGAGTTCCATAGTTACAGTAAGACTGCTGGCTTTACGGGTATTCGTTGTGGCTATACCATCATTCCAAAGGAGTTGACTGCAACAACAAAGGATGGTAAATGTATTGAAGTGGCACAACTCTGGGACCGCAGACAATGCACAAAATTCAACGGCACAAGCTACATTTCCCAACGTGCAGCAGAAGCTATCTATAGTCCAGAAGGTAAGAAGCAGATTAAACAGACCATCGATTATTACATGGAGAATGCTCGCATCATACGTGAGAGCTTAACCGAGTTAGGGCTGACTGTTTATGGTGGAAAGAACGCTCCCTACTTATGGGTAAAGACACCAGCCGATGCTCCTTCATGGAAGTTCTTTGAGAACATGCTCAATGGTGCTCAAGTCGTTTGTACACCTGGTGTTGGCTTTGGATTAGCTGGCGAAGGTTTTATACGCATCACAAGTTTTGGAGATCGTAATGATTGTATCGAAGCAATGGCTAGAATTAAGAAATGGTTAAAGAAATAAGAATATAAAACGTCTTTTTCAGACAATCAGATATAAGAAATAACTACCAAAATCCCATTGTTAATGGGATATTTTTAGTTACCAGTGGGATTTCATCGTGAGATGAGATCCCACACCTTTTTTCAAACTGCACCTATTGACACTATGCTTACTTCTTGTATTCCATCGTATCTACCATTAAGAACAATTTATAGCACCTTTATCATCACTGGCTGTAATCTTTTCATTTCTTTTCTGTATCTTTGTATTCTGATAAATCACAATTAAAACAAAACGAATTATGAACGTAGGGGATAAAGCACCAGAGATTCTTGGTATTGACCAAGATGGAAAAGAGATTAAGTTGAGCGATTATAAAGGGCAAAAAATTGTTCTTTATTTCTACCCAAAGGATTTAACATCAGGCTGCACAGCACAGGCATGCAACCTTCGTGACAACTACAAGGAGTTAAGAGATAAGGGATATGTAATTATCGGAGCAAGCATTCAGGACGAGAAGTCACACAAGAAGTTTATCGAGAAAAATGGACTTCCTTTCCCACTCATTGCCGATACCGACCTAAAACTCGTTGAAACATTCGGTGTTTATGGTGAAAAGAAGATGTATGGACGCACCTACATGGGTACCTTCCGTACAACTTTCATCATCAACGAGGATGGTATCATTGAGCGCATCATCGGACCTAAGCAGATTAAAACTAAGGATCACGCTGCACAGATTCTTGCAGGAGAGTAACTTGTTATATAAAGGCATAGCAATGAAGGATTGAAAACAAGCTCATTAAGTATAGAGAACGATAGTTACAAAATAATAGACCACGCTCTCCGCTAAAAGAGATATGATAACAGAAAGACTACACTACTATGCCTAAAGTTCCAAGAACAAGCGATACGATAAAAAAGACAAAAAGCATTAACTGCAAAAGTCTTAACAAAACAAAGAAGCCTCACCAACCACTTTCTCCTTCGAATGAAGAGAAAGGGGTAGTGAGGTCGCTTTGTAACAAGACAGAAGTGAAAGCTCTACGAAGAAAGCTCCTTACCCTTGCAAACAAATATGAAAACTCTTCGTTTCTCAATAGTGATCCTTCATGGTTCATGCACCAAGTTCTCGGGAAAAGAAATCAAGAGACTATCGCTTTTATAGCTTCTTGTTTAAGCTATGGTTCACGGCGAGTATTCATACCACGCATACAATATCTTCTAGACTGTTCTCGTAGTGAACCTTACGAATGGATTAGATCAGGAAGATTTGCATTGGATATACCTGATAATGACCAATGCTTTTATCGTCTTTATACCAATTCAATGCTACGCGCCCTTCTCCATGCACTACAAACCATGTATGAAACTTACGGAGATTTAGAAAACTACATTCGTTACTATGCTAATATAAATAAAGACAATCCACAAACAGATGCAATCACTGCTATTGAAGCTATTTGCGAGTTCTTCTTAAAACACGATGCAATAGGGATTGTACCGAAGAACACAACCTCGAGCTGCAAACGTATCTGTATGTTTCTACGATGGATGGTTCGTACCGACTCATCAGTTGATCTTGGTATATGGTCAGACTTCATCCACCAACGCTCACTCATCATACCACTTGACACCCACGTCATACAACAATCTCTACAATTAGGCCTTATCTCAAGTAAGACAGCTTCCATGTCGGTGGCACGAAAGCTTACGGATAAACTCCTGGAGATTTTTCCGGACGACCCTTTAAAAGCCGACTTTGCACTCTTTGGGTATGGAGTAAGTCATTAACAGCACTTCCAAACTTTGGTAGGATAGCACTATCGAAGAAGAAAGAAAGTATTACATAAACGCAAATCCCGACTCCATTCAAAACGAAGTCGGGAAATTGTTATTACTCTCAAATTTCTAAATTACTTTTAAATTAGGCAGTGATATGCTTATTTACATTAACTGCCTTTGCTACTAATGCTGCTACTACAACAGCTGACAATACTACTGAAATCATAATCTTTTTACCTTTAATGGGGGCACCACTGTCCCCTCGTTTATATTAATGTTATCCTTATTACGAGTGCAAAGTTAAGCAGAAACAAGAGGTAACACAAAAGAAATCGACTAGTATGTGTTGAATTCGCCCTTTTATTACCTTGCATCAAGCCAACTGATGTAAATCAAGAAAATATCATTTGCTATTCTCAAATATTTGAGTTACCTTTGCTAGCCGTTAGCAAAAAATACGCTGAAGAATGGAGAAAAACCAAGAATTACGCAATGCGTGGGACTTTGTTGAACACACCGGAATAAGTATTTTCCTTACAGGAAAGGCTGGTACAGGTAAGACCACTTTCCTCCGAACACTCAAAGAACGCAGTAATAAGCGAAACATTATTGTTGCACCTACTGGAGTAGCTGCCATCAATGCAGGTGGCATGACCATTCATTCGTTTTTTCAGTTACCACTCTCTCCGTTCGTACCAAATTCTAATATTAAAAATAGATTCGATTATAGCAAGGAGAAACGGAAGATTATGCGTACACTCGACTTGCTTATCATCGATGAAATCAGTATGGTACGTGCCGATGTCTTAGATGCCATCGACTCTGTTCTACGCCGTTTTCGTGAACCAAACAAGCCCTTTGGCGGTGTGCAACTCCTGATGATTGGTGACTTACAACAACTTACACCCGTTGTTACACCCGAGGAAGAGGAACTCTTAAAACACTATTACGAGACACCCTATTTCTTCGGCTCAAAGGCTTTGTGCAGTATCAGCTATGTGACGATTGAATTAACACATGTCTATCGCCAGCAAGATGATACGTTCATCTCCTTGCTTAATAACATACGAGAAGGAAAGACGACAGCAACAGACCTTCAACGACTCAATGAACGGTATAACCCTGCCTTTCAACCAAAAAATGGGAGCGATTACATACGATTGACAACGCACAACAGGATGGCAGAGAGTTATAATGAAGAACAACTCCGAAACCTTCCCACAAAAGCCTATACTTTCAGTGCTGAAACAGATGGTAATTTCCCAGAATATAACTACCCGACTGACTTCAACCTCACACTGAAAGTGGGAGCGCAGGTAATGTTCATCCGCAATGATAACAACGGACGGTATTATAACGGACGTATCGGACACATTACGCATGTTGATAACAAAAAGATAGCTGTCCTTTGCCCAGGTGACGAAGAAGAGTTCGAAGTTGAAATTGAGACTTGGGAAAACACCAAATACACCCTGAACGAAAAAACAAAACAAATTGAAGCAGAGGTACAAGGTTCCTTCAAGCAATACCCTCTACGACTGGCGTGGGCTATAACGATACATAAAAGTCAGGGGCTAACCTTCGAGCATGCTATCATAGATGCACAAGCATCCTTCGCCTCAGGACAAGTGTATGTTGCCTTAAGCCGATGCAAAACCTTAGGAGGTCTTGTTTTGGCTTCGCCCATTGGCAACGCTGCCATCATCAATGACAACAAGGTTAATGAATATATAGCCAACCAAACAGTAGAGGCTGAAAGGAGTATTGCGATCTTACCTACTCTAAAAAAAGAGTACTATCGTCAGTTACTCATCGAACTTTTTAACTTTAACGAATTAAAGATGTACGAAACAGCACTTTTCAAAGTGTTGTCTGAATTCTTCTACAAATATACTAAGATTAATGCGCTTCATAAGATGACACTTACTGACTTAGACGCACGCATCATTGATGTATCGATGAAATGGGAGAATCTTATCAGGAAGATGACCACCGAGGAGCTTCACGAAGAAGATTTCAAGGAAAGAATTAAGAAAGGGGCCCTATATTTCCATAGTCAGCTGACCGAACTATTCAGCCACCTGCTTGAGCTAACAAAAGAGCCTCAAACGAACAATAAGGTTGGTGCAAAACGTTTTGACAACGCTTATACAGAGCTTAAACAGACTTATCATGCAAAGCATGAATTATTGGACACCATCATGAAAGAAGGTTTCTCAATCACAACTTATCTCACAGCAAAACAGGAGGCTATTCTCAATAGTATTTCTGATGGAAGTGAAAGGAAGAAAAGAAAACAGAAAGAAAACAAGATAAAAACAAATGAACAAACCTTTACCCTTTTCAAAGCAGGAAAGAGCATTGATGAAATTGCAAAAGAACGAGGGTTTACACGAGGCACAATCCTGAGACATCTCTTCCCTTATATCCAACAAGGAGACATCCAACTTAATGAACTAATTGAAGAAAAGAAAATCAATCTCATCAAACGCATTATTAAAGCTGTAGGAAAGGAAGAAGGTATGAAACCTATAAAAGAGTTGTGTCCTTCCGACATAACTTATGATGACATAAACTTAGTAATGAAATCAACTATGACATAAGAAACAAAAAAGAACTTTAGCAATCCTGAACCTAAAATATTATTTTCGAAACAAAATGATTAAACAATCAAAAGTCTATAAAAAAGAAAGTACAATAAAATAAATTGTGCTTTGAAGCGTTGTGATACAACATAAATCTCCACACAAACCATCTTTTATAACATGACAAGCCTAGTTTTTGAGATAAATTATGTAACTTTGTATTAAACAACAACACAAATAAATTATGATAATAAGTTATGCTTCCTCATTGGCAGCTATAACCACTACGGCTATATGCTTTGCCATTATTGCAACAATATACTGGAGGTCACCGAGTGGCCCACTCACGTTTAAGCGCAGATTAATAATATCGGACTACAGCCTGTTGCTATTATATCTTTGCTGTCATTTCATACAAAGCAACAACGATGAAACCGAGATATTATATGTTCCATCGATAGTGGCATTGTATCTTCTTTGGGAATCTTTCCTCATTACTTGTACTACTTTTAGTAACGGGAAAATCTACAAGAATAAGTATGCTTTATTGTTTTATAATCTTATTCCAATCGCATTACTTGTCCCACAGATAATATACGCACTTAATGGGCAGATCTATCATTTTCAGAATTATGATCAGCTAATAGCTGTACTCAAACAACCTATACCGATTCAAGCCTATATGCGTATTGCGTTTTCATTTGGAATTATCTTATGTAAAATTCTGATGATTATAGAAATTGTAAGGCAACAGCTTCAATATAAGCAGCAACTTATTGATGAAGATGGTGAAATGAGGGGTATAGCTCAACGTAACACGATGTATTTCGGAGTAGGAGCGCTTCTGGTGATGATGACAATCGGACAACTTGTTCCATCTCAAACATTCCACGTCATACTTAAGTTAGGCATGATTATTGCTGTTATCACTATCACACGTTTCTACTTAAAACTACACCAGCAGCTTAGAATCTTAGAGTTCAAGAGCTATAAAAAAGGTAAGAGTATAAAAGAGAAAATAGATCATTGGTTAAATCAAGATCCTTTCCCATTGTCAGACACAGAACTTACAATGGAAAAGACGGCAGCTTCTATTGGAATTCCAACCATAGCCCTCTCCTATTATATTTATGAGTTTGCAGGCAAAACATTCCTTTCATGGCAAAGCGAATGCCGTATGCTTCATTGTAAAAAACTTCTCAGCAATCACGATAAAAACATATCCGAGATTGCATACGAATGTGGCTATAGTGACCTTGCGGCAATGAGTAAAGCCTTTAAAAGAAGGTTTGGAGTAGCTCCTACTATTTATAGAAAGAGATTAAAAGCAGATGAAAATCTTCCAAAGTAGGATTCATTCAAAACACAAAATTAACCGATGAAATCGGCAAAATTGACGAGTTTCAGGCTTAAAAAGGTAGTTAGAATAAGAAAAAAACGCTTATAACAAATATAATTTATTTATCATAGCATGATTTCTTCTTAAAATTCACTATCTTTGTGATGTCAATTAAAGATATTTCTTGAGTAGCAATCAAATTACGTTTAAATAGTTATTAGTAAGTTAATAGTCAAATTAAACTAATTAGGACGGTCCTCGTGAGAAGATAGCCTAATGATTTTTTGAGTCAAATAATTTTTTGAGTTATTTAGTTAAGTGGCTGAGTGTACGTCTGCGTGAGCAGGTGTACACTTTTTTATTTTAACGGAACCATCGAATACTTTAATTCCATTCTCCTCTTCTGCACGACAGGAGGGAAGTTAGACGGAGAAAAACTTCAGACATTTAGATTATCATACCCCTATACATAAAGAATAATATCGGCACAATAAGAAAAAGGGTGGGAGAAATTTCTTTAATTTGCCAAATGACATTAGGAGACTTACGATTATCACTTCATATTTTGAAACACTTGTTAATCTAAAGTGTGAAAGTGCTTAATATCATTAGCCTTTTGTGTGACTATTTCCTCACCTATTTCCTACTGAGCAATAATATATCTTAATTACTTTGCAGATAATCCGAAAATCTGTAATTTTGCATATATAAATTTCATTATAAGATATAGAGTATATGGTAAATTTAAGATTTGGCGCTATTGAGGAAGCATACAAGAAACGCCCCTTAGAAGTCAAGACACCTACAGAACGCCCAGAACAGTTCTATGGTAAATACGTCTTTAATCGCACAATGATGTACAAGTATCTCCCCGTTGATGTGTACCAAAAGCTGATAGACGTAATTGACAACGGTTCACGATTAGACCGCTCCATCGCTGATGCAGTAGCGCAAGGCATGAAGAAATGGGCAGAAGAACATGGTGCGACACACTACACTCACTGGTTCCAACCATTAACAGAAGGAACTGCCGAGAAACATGATGCCTTTATCGAGCATGATGGTAAAGGGGGAATGATTGAAGAGTTCTCTGGAAAACTACTCGTTCAGCAGGAACCTGACGCCAGTTCCTTTCCAAATGGAGGAATCCGAAATACTTTTGAAGCACGCGGCTATTCAGCTTGGGATCCAACTAGTCCTGTATTCATCATCGAAGACACACTTTGTATTCCTACAATTTTTATATCTTATACTGGAGAATCACTTGATTACAAAGCACCACTATTAAAATCACTCCATGCTGTGAATGTCGCAGCAACTAAGGTTTGCCAATACTTTTATCAAGACGTAAAGCAGGTTCACACGAACCTTGGATGGGAACAAGAATACTTCCTTGTAGATGAGAATTTATACTTTGCCCGCCCAGATCTTATGCTTACAGGTCGTACACTGATGGGACATGACTCTGCAAAGAACCAACAAATGGATGACCATTACTTCGGTACAATCCCAGAGCGTGTACAAGCTTTCATGAAGGATCTTGAGATTCAAGCACTCGAATTGGGTATTCCTTGCAAGACACGTCACAATGAGGTTGCCCCTGGTCAGTTTGAGCTGGCTCCTATCTTTGAGGAATGCAACCTTGCAGTAGATCATAACATGCTACTGATGTCACTCATGAAGAAAGTTGCTCACAAACATAGCTTTCGTGTTCTCTTACATGAGAAACCTTTTAATGGAGTCAATGGTTCTGGCAAGCATAACAACTGGAGTCTTACCACCGACAACGGAATTCTCCTTCACGCTGCAGGAAAGACTTTCAACGACAACCTTCGTTTCGTCGTCTTCATCGTTGAGACATTGATGGCTGTTTACAAGCATAATGGACTCCTGAAAGCATCCGTGATGAGCGCAACTAATGACCATCGCCTTGGAGGGAACGAGGCACCACCTGCAATCATCTCTTCTTTCCTAGGAAAACAAATTAGTGACTTACTTGAACATATAGAGAAGTCAGATAAAGAAAACATCTTCAGTCTGAGGGGTAAAACTGGCTTACAGATGGATATCCCAGAAATTCCAGAGTTATTGATTGACAACACTGACCGTAACCGAACATCGCCTTTTGCCTTTACAGGAAACCGCTTTGAATTCCGTGCCGTCGGTTCTGGAGCTAACTGTGCATCAGCCATGATCGTACTCAACACCACAGTAGCAGAAGCCCTACAGAACTTCAGTGAACGAGTTGACGCTTTGGTTGCAAAAGGTGAAGAACTACCATCTGCCATCATCGACATCATTCGTGAAGATATCAAGACAAGTAAGCCAATTCACTTCGATGGAAATGGATATGCTGAGAGTTGGAAGAAAGAGGCTCTGCGACGTGGACTCGACTGCGAATCAAACTGTCCTAAATGTTTTGACCGATATCTTGACGAAGATTCAATCAAGATGTTTGAATCGATGAATGTGATGAATCGTAATGAGCTGGAAGCACGTAACGAGGTAAAATGGGAAACCTATACGAAGAAGATACAAATTGAAGCACGTGTAATGGGTGACCTAACGATGAATCATATCATCCCTGTAGCTACCCACTATCAGAGTCAGCTTGCGAAGAACGTGCAGAACATGGTTAACATCTTTGGAGATGTGGAAGGCAAGAAACTCAGCGAACGAAACATCAAGATCATACGTGAGATTGCTGAACGTACGAATATCATTGAGACAGAAGTTGAAGAACTTGTCAATGCTCGTAAGCAGGCTAACAAGACTGAGAGTCAACGTGACAGAGCGATTGCTTATCATGACACAATAGTTCCGAAGATGGAAGAGATACGCTATCACATAGACAAACTAGAGCTAGTTGTCAGCGATGAGTTGTGGACACTCCCTAAGTATAGAGAACTACTCTTCATCAGATAAAATAACGATTTCATCGGTATATAAACTCATTATCCAAGTATTTGGGTAATGAGTTTTTTCGTAAATTGAGATGGACAGAAGATACACAATGTACTGATAATTCAGAGTACATAATGAAGACGGAAACAAAAGGAATGAACAGAACTACGAATTACATGACTGAATGCAGAAGAGTACAACCAACCTTTCTACTTGTCTATTGAAAACTATTGGTGTCCGATAAAACTTTTTGGAGTTATCTGTGTTAGTTAAAATAGGCTTAAACTTATGATTTCATTAATTTATTAGGTTATTATAGGGCTTCCCTTGTTAAAATAAGCACATTTTATAATGCTTACAGTTTGAAACTGAAAACCAAGCCTCTATATAAGTAAAATGGCTGCAACACCGATGAGTAAAGAGATACAGAGCTTTCAGTTTATTTTTACCGGACAGCAATAATTGAAAACTCATCAACCATAGGTAATCACTTCACTCTCTACTGGGGAGGGGCTAGAGGAAAGGGATTGCCATCTGGTGGGAAGTGTAGAGCTGCAAAATCTTCCATTGAGGCAATGAAGTACAGAAAGGCAGGTAATCCGTAAAACACGCAATTACCTGCCTTCCTTATGTTATTTATCCAATGAACCTTATTTCTCTTCTTTTTCTTTGTAGATAACATTGTTAGCGCCACTGGTAAACTTCAGCGCCTCAGGGTTTTCATCTACAAAGCTTTCAATATGGCGAATACGCTTCTCTTCAAAGATTTCATCAACAGCGATAAGGATTCCTGTTTCTTCCACATCTCCAAAACCATAGTTTATGGCTGTACCAAAGAGTTTCATCGTTGGAGAAAGATTCATGTAGGCATTAACCAAAGGTGGAATGTTATATCCCAACTTACGGACCTCATGATTGAGGATCTTATAATCTTCTTTAAATCCACGACCTTGAAAAAGTGCATCTAATTCAGCGATTGGAGTATCTATTTTTAACGGTTTAATCGGGATAATCAGGTTATCCTTATCATCGAAATATTTCTTTAAGAAGTAAAGAATCATATCCCTTCCACGACGAATATAAGATGGATACATTGTCATCTTACCAAAGAAATATTTACATTCAGGATAGAGTACCGTTAATGCTCCCAATCCATCCCATAGATTATCAAGTGCAAAAATACTCTTAGAATTCTTACGTACGTTCTGATATTCTAATGACACAAATGAACGACCCAGCTCAACAGTATAAGGAGCGTACTCCTTCATAAACTTTTCAGAGAAATGGAACATATGACTCGTTGCAACCATTGGCTGTCCGTTCTTATCTATTTCCCACTCGCTACCAAAGATATAACGATAGCCACCGATAATCTCCTCAGCTTCTGGGTTCCAGACAATCAACTGCCTACAACAATTCTCCATCGTGTCGAACTGATCGATATCCATCGATTTGCCCGTACCGCCCCCAGCAGAACGGAATGCAATTTCACGTAGCCGACCAATCTCCTTCATCACATTAGGAGCAGTCTTAGCAGTCACAACATAAATTTCATTGTGACTCTTGTTTGTCATACGAAGCATCCGTTCAGGAGTCAACTCGTTCTTGAGAAGTTCCTTGCTTATGGGTTGGATGATTTCTTCTTCCATATATTCTTTCTAATCTTTTGCTTTCTCTAATTCTTTACGTCTTGTTTTCCTCCGTTGCACTCTCATTGATGAGATAGAACATCTATAGTTCATAAACAATATCTTCAACATATTTTGCCCATTCCATCGATGTGCGACTCTTATCAAACGTCTGCCAAGGAATAGGTTTACCTATTGCGACACGAAATGTTTTCCCAACATTTTTGTACATTTCATCGACAAGGAAGAGCATGGCTATATTCACTTTCTTAACATACTTATCACTAAAATGAGCAATACGATAGAAACGAGCTGAATTTCGGCCGCCAAAGAAAATAGGCACGACATCACGTTGATATTCTACGCTCTTTGTGATAAACGTCTTCTTCCATTCTAAGTCATGAATCTCTCCATTGATTTTCCGACTGTTCAATCCTGCTGGAAACATAAGTATGTGATTGTCACTTTTAAATCCAGCCTCAACCATTCGAGGGAAATCGCGGCACTGTTTTCCTGTTTTATTTATACCAATGCTCACTGGTTTTAAGCCAGGAAGATTGAGCAACAAGTCATTAACCAAATAGCGAAACCTACCATCATAATGTTTTCCAATAATAGATCCCAATGCTACACCATCTTGTCCACCAAGAGGATGATTGGAGACAAATGTATAGAGTTTGCCATCATTTTTATCAGGGAGATTCTCAAGTCCCTCAATCTGCAGGGTCATGTCCAAATAATGCACACACTCCGTAAGCCATTCTGTTCCTGACAATCCTCGACTATCCCAAAGAAACTGATTTACTTCATCCTCATGAAGTATCTTCTTAAGCCACTTGATAGTAAAAGAAGGAACGAATTTAGCCTTCGCCCCCATCTTATCCTTAAGAATCTTGTCAATGTCTATTGTCTTATCTATTTCTGTGCTCATGTACGCAATTCTCCCCTAACAAAATGCAAAAATAACGAAACGATTTGGAATTGCTCGCTTTTTTTTGCGAAAAATATATGATTAATTAGAAAAATCATGTCAACAACCCTATCTGCTACACAAAACAAAACTCAAAAGCATGAACACTCCCCACCCTATTTGGTATAATGAACTTCAGAAAAAAGGTTCTATAACGAATCGTGTGGGTTGTGTATTGATACTCCACCGGTTTGGTGCGGGTGCTTAGCACATGTAGTGCTGGTGCTTAGCACTAATGGTGCGGATGGTATGCACCACATGTGCGAAGGATTAACACCATTACTGTATATGGAAGGGTAGTGATTTAATGTGCGTCAAGCGTATTAAAACTAAGGTCATTTGAAGTTGTGTTTAGTTTTTTGACAATATTTTTAGGCTCTATAACGAATTACCCACACGATTCGTTATAGAACCGAAAAAACAACAAATTCGTTCACCAAAACAATCAGAAGACAACTAACAAAATAACAAAAGTAAGGAGATAAAAAAGAGAGATTCAAGCTTCTATCATTCAACATTTTGTAATAAATATTCAAAACGCAGAATTTTACTAACGCTTCATAGCATTTGAATTAAGGCTTAACAGGCTTCTAAAACATGCCCTTTTAGAGCCTTACTAAGGCCCTTCAAGAGCCTAATTTGGTACCTTTTACCACACCCCTTTATAAACATCTGACTAACAAACACTTACAAGCACATTGAAAAATGGCATTTTTGAAGCTTTAATCAATCATTTCAAACAATTTATTTGTAAATTAATTTCACAGCCATAGACAACCCTATATATCCTCCCAATAAAGAACAAAAAATAAGAATATCACTATAACCCATCTAAAGGAGAAGACAAATGGCCCTCGAAGTGTTAATATTGATAAAAAAGAAGTCGTAAATAAAATATTGTGGTGCATAGTGGGGATATGTGGGGAAAAATGCGTAACTTTGAAACCGAATACAGCTTTATAAAATATAGACATGAGATTCTTAGGCAATATCGAGGCAAAAACAGATGCAAAAGGAAGAGCTTTCCTGCCTGCCGTCTTCCGCAAGGTGCTCAATGCATCGGGCGAAGAATCGTTGGTATTGCGCAAAGACATCTTCGAGCCATGCCTTGTCCTCTACCCAGAATCTGTATGGAATCAAAGAATGGATGCTCTTCGCAAACGATTGAGCCGTTGGAGTCGTCGCGATCAGATGATTTATCGCCAGTACGTTACAGACGTTGAGATGATTACATTGGACGGTAATGGTCGTTTTCTCATCCCAAAACGATATCTCAAAATGGCCAACATTGACCAGCAAATCAGGTTCACCGGAATGGATGACTGCATTGAAATCTGGGCAAACCATGATAACAACGAGCCATTCATGTCAGCTGAAGAATTCAGCAAGGCCATGGAAGAAACCATGGGAATGGACAATGCTTTTGGAACTGAAAGCCCAGTAGAGAACAACAAATAGTCAACTTGAAAAGAATCAACAACATGATTAAAACTGCAGAATGTTACCACATCCCAGTACTCCTCAACGAAAGCATCGAGGGTTTGAATCTTCATGCCAATGGGGTTTACGTGGATGCAACATTCGGTGGGGGAGGTCATAGCAGAGAGATTCTTTCTCGTTTACCAGCTAATAGTCATCTATACAGCTTCGACCAAGATGCTGATGCTGAGCAGAACATTGACAGAATGGGCTTAAGCGACGAACAACTAGATCGTTTCACCTTCGTTCGTTCCAACTTCAGATACTTAAAGAACTGGATGCGATATTACGGAGTAGAATACATAGACGGATTACTTGCTGACCTTGGTGTAAGTAGCCATCATTTCGATGACGAGACACGTGGCTTCTCTTTCCGTTTTGAAGCTCCACTTGACATGAGAATGAACAAACGAGCAGGAATGACTGCTGCCGACATTCTCAACAACTGCGATGAAGAACGATTGGCAGACATACTCTATCTCTATGGAGAACTGAAGCAGTCGCGCCGTATCGCCTCAGCCATCATCAAAACAAGAGGTCAGAACCCATATAAAACCACTAATGATTTACTGGCAACCATCGAACCTTTCTTTCAACGGACACGTGAGAAGAAAGACATGGCAAAGATGTTCCAAGCCCTTCGCATCGAAGTAAACCATGAGATGGACGCTCTTAAAGAGATGCTGATGGCTGCCACCGAACTTCTACGTCCTGGCGGAAGATTATCAGTTATCACCTACCACTCATTAGAAGATAGAATGGTAAAGAACATAATGAAGTCGGGGAATATAGAAGGGAAAATGAAACAAGACTTCTTCGGACGAATAGAAACACCGTTCCGATTAATCAACAATAAGGTTATCACCGCAAGTAACGACGAGCAAGAGCGCAATCCACGAAGCCGCAGTGCAAAACTAAGAATAGCAGAAAAGAAAGCAAATGAATGACGAGAAGGACAAGAAAATTCCAATACTGACGGAGCAAGCGCTCAATGAAGTGCAGACTGTCTTCACAGAAGAGAGCACAAACGTCACAGAACAACTCATAGCGACTGAGGCGGTAGAAGAAAAGCCACTACCAACTGCTAATGACAAAGCAGCGACACCACTAACGGAGGAAGAAGAAAAGAGAATAGAAGAAGAGGCAGAAGTTGAAAAGATTAAAGCAGCCATCGAGGAACAAGCCCGCGAAGATGAGCAACCACAATCATCCAACTTCACTCTAAGAAAGATTCTCGGTGGCGACATTCTCTCTGCGCGTTTCTTTCGCCATAATATTTGGTTGATTATTACCATCGTATTATTCACAATCGTCTATATATCAAACAGGTACAGCGTACAGAAGTACCTCATTGAAATAGATAAGCTAAATAAAGAATTGGAAGACGCCAAATATCGTGCACTATCAAGTAGCAGTCAACTCACCGAGAAGACACGTGAGAGCCATATTCTTGAAATATTGAAAACAAGAAAAGACAGTGTACTAAAGATGTCAGATCGTCCACCTTATATTATAGATATACCCGAGAAATAGGATATGAGTAAGTTTGATAATAGTAAAATAATGCCCCGTTACAGTGTTATAGCAATTATCATGTCGATTATTGCTGTAGCTGTCATTGGTAAGACTATCTATACCATGACTGCAGGTAGAGCTTACTGGTTGGAAGTTGCCGCTTCTCAAAAGAAGGATAGTGTCACTGTAAAACCAACCAGAGGTAACATTCTTAGTTGTAACGGGCAACTCATGGCAAGCTCATTACCCGAATTTAAAGTATATATGGACTTCAATGCTCTCAAGGAAGCAGGGAATGACACCGCTTTTATTGATAGCATCAACTATATCAGCAAAGGCTTAAACAACATCTTTCCAGAGAAGTCAGCAGCATATTTCAAACAGCATCTGATGGAAGGTTATCATAAGGGAAGTAAGCACTGGGCTATATGGAACGATCGTATTGACTATAACACATTCAAGGAAATACAGAGTCTTCCTATTTTCCACCTTTCTAAATATAAAAGTGGATTCCACTGGGATGAGTTTAATGCACGCCGCCGCCCATTCGGGTCACTGGCTCAACGTACGATTGGCGATATGTTCGGTGCAAAGGATACTGCACGTTGTGGACTCGAGCTATCTTACGACTCAATCCTTCGTGGTACAAATGGTATTATACACCGTCGTAAGGTACGTAACAAGTTCTTGGATATCACAGACACACCGCCTATCGATGGTGCCGACATCGTGACAACCATCGATGTTAGTATGCAAGACTTAGCCGAACGTGCCCTCTTAGACGAACTGAAAGACCCTAATGTCAATGGTAACGTCGGTGTTGCCATCGTGATGGAAGTTGCTACAGGCGATGTGAAGGCCATTGTCAACTTAGACAAATGTAGTGATGGTGAATATAGAGAGGTGAAGAATCATGCTGTAAGCGACTTATTAGAACCAGGTTCTGTCTTCAAGACTGCTTCAATCATGACTGCCCTCGATGATGGAGTCGTTGACACAATGTACACGGTTCAAACAAGTAGTGGCGTATGGAACATGTATGGGCGAGACATGAAGGACCATAACTGGACACGTGGTGGATATGGTACCTTAACGCTACCATGGACTTTAAAGTACAGTTCAAATATTGGTGTCAGCCGCATCATTGACATTCATTATCATAATAACCCTGAGAAATTTGTACAGGGAATATACGATTTGGGGCTTGCAGCTGACTTACGCATCCCTATCGTTGGCTATTCACCTGCAAAGATACGTATGCCACGTAAGAATAGTCGCGGACAATATGTGAACTGGAGTGCTACAGCTCTCCCATGGATGAGTATTGGTTACGAAACACAGATACCGCCGATATCAACCCTCGCTTTCTATAATGCCATCGCCAATGGAGGTAAGATGATGCGTCCACGCTTTGTGAAGCAGATAATCAAGAATGGAAAAGTCATCTATAACAATCCTCCACAGGTTATCAAGGAGCGCATTGCTAAAGAGAGTACCATAAAGGAAATCACACGTATTCTGACCGAGGTGGTATCTGAAGGACTTGGCAAGAAGGCTGGTTCTGACAAGTTCCTTGTAGCGGGAAAGACGGGTACTGCACAGATGTCAAAAGGAGCTTTGGGCTATAAGAGTGGAGGAACGAACTATCTCCTTAGCTTTGCAGGCTTCTTCCCTGCAGACAAGCCACGTTACTCTTGTATTGTTTGCATACAGAAGACCGGTTTACCAGCGTCAGGAGGTGGTATGAGTGGTGTTGTATTCCATCACATTGCAGAAGGTATCATGGCTCAGAGTCTGAAGCTGAACGTAACGGATGCACGTGATTCTTCATCCAATACTATCCCCAGCGCAAAGACGGGTAACCTACTTGCTACAGACTATGTGCTTAATGCACTCGGCTTCAATATTACAAATGGATGGAATGGTGCCTATCCTTTCGGCAACCCTGTATGGGGAAGGACGTTAGAGAAAGGAAAGTCGATAACTTTCCAAAAAGAACAAGTACCAAAAGCAAACATTGTACCTGATGTCCACGGAATGGGAGCACGTGACGCTGTTTACTTAATGGAGAAGCATGGTATCAAAGTAATACTCATAGGCAGAGGACGTGTCATACAACAGAGCGTTGCACCAGGCGAAAAGATTAAGAAAGGAATGAAGTGTGAACTCCGATTCGGATAATCCTTCACTTTTGATATATATAAACTCTCTAATACATCAATAAAGAAAAAGAATAAAACGAGGATATGAAGTTAAGCGAATTACTTAAAAACGTCAAGACTATTGCTTGCCAAGGCAACTTAGACGTTGAAATCAAGGATGTGAACATTGATAGTCGCAAGATTGAAAGTGGTCATCTGTTCATCGCAATGAAAGGAACACAGGTAGATGGACATAAGTTCATCAATAAAGCAATTGAATCTGGCGCTGTAGCGATTTTATTAGAAGATATGCCAGAGGCACTTAATGATAAGGTAACATACGTTCAGGTAGCATCTACTGAAGAAGAAGCTGGAGAGGTTGCCACAATGTTCTATGGCGAACCATCACGCAAACTAAAGCTTGTTGGTGTAACGGGAACAAATGGTAAAACAACTGTTGCCACCTTATTATATAGAATGTTTCGTGAGTTTGGCCATAAAGTAGGCTTACTCTCTACTGTTTGCAACTATATTAATGACGAGGAAGTGCCTGCTAGCCATACAACTCCAGATCCAATAGAGCTTAATAAACTCCTTGCCGATATGGTAAAAGCTGGCTGCGATTATGCCTTTATGGAATGCTCTAGCCATGCCATCCATCAGCATCGTATTGGTGGATTAGAGTTTGCCGGTGCTATCTTTACTAATCTTACACGTGACCACCTCGACTATCACAAAACCTTCGAGAACTATCGTAATGCTAAAAAGATGTTCTTCGATGGCCTGACTAAGCAGGCTTTTGCCATCACCAACCTCGATGACAAGAATGGTATGTTCATGGTTCAAAATACAAAGGCAACCATCAAGACCTACTCTATCAAGCGCATGGCTGATTTCCGCGCAAAGATCTTGGAGTGCCACTTTGAAGGAATGTATCTTGAGATTGATGGCAAAGAGGTTGGTGTACAGTTTATTGGTAAGTTCAATGTGAGCAATCTGCTAGCAGTATATGGTGCTGCCATCATGTTAGGTAAGAAGCCTGAAGATATTCTGATAGCAATGAGTACACTGAAGAGTGTCAACGGACGATTAGAGCCAATCCAGTCGCCAGAAGGTTATACAGCCATCGTTGATTATGCCCATACACCTGACGCATTAGAGAATGTTCTCAATGCTATTCACGACGTACTGGACAATAAGGGTGGTCGTGTCATCACTGTTTGTGGTGCTGGCGGACATCGCGACAAGGGAAAGCGTCCTTTGATGGCACAGGAAGCTGTTAAACAAAGTGACACTGTCATCCTTACAAGTGACAACCCCCGAGATGAAGAGCCACAGGCCATCATAGACGATATGCTTGCAGGACTCGACACGACACAGCGTAAGAAGGTTCTCACAATTACAGATCGCAAAGAAGCCATACGCACTGCAATCATGATGGCGCAGAAGGGTGACGTAATCCTTGTTGCTGGTAAAGGACATGAAAATTACCAAGAGATAAATGGTGTAAAACATCACTTCGATGACCATGAGGTGATTCGTGAAATCTTTGGTATAAAGTAAAACGATATAACAAATAGACACATAATCTCCATAGTAAGAACAATATAAAAACGAAAAAACATGTTATACTATATCTTCCGTTGGCTTGATCAATTCGGCATCAGCGGAACCCACCTTTGGGGTTACATCAGTTTCCGTTCTATCTTAGCAATGATATTGGCACTGATTATCTCGGCTTGGTTTGGAGAGAGATTTATCAAATACCTCAAGAAAAAACAAATCACAGAGGTACAGCGTGATGCAGAGATTGACCCATTCGGTGTCAAGAAGGTTGGTGTACCATCAATGGGTGGTATCATCATCATTATAGCCCTCTTGATTCCTGTCGTCTTGTTAGGCAGATTACGTAACATTTACCTGCTGCTAATGATTGTAACAACCATTTGGCTTGGATTCCTTGGTGGAATGGATGACTTCATTAAGATTTTCAGACATGACAAGGAAGGACTGAAAGGTAAATACAAGATTATCGGACAAGTTACCATTGGTCTTATCGTAGGAATTGTTCTTTGGGCTTCGCCTGACGTTAAAGCCAATATGAATCTTGAAGTAGCAAACAAGAACGGGCAAGAGGTTGTCATCAAACATGAGGCTAAAGCTGAAAAGACATTGAAGACGACAATACCTTTTGTTAAATCACATAATCTTGATTATTCTGAGCTTGTAGGCTTCTTGGGTAAGTACAAGACTGCTGGTGGCTGGATTCTGTTTGTTCTTATGACAATCTTCGTTGTTACGGCTGTATCGAATGGTGCTAACCTAAACGATGGAATGGATGGTATGTGTGCTGGCAATTCCGCTATTATAGGTGTCGTCTTGGGTATATTGGCATATGTAAGTAGCCATATACAATACGCAGCCTATCTTAACATTATGTACATACCAGGTTCGGAAGAGTTAGTTGTGTTCTTCATGGCTTTCATTGGAGCATTGATAGGCTTCCTCTGGTACAATGCTTATCCTGCACAAGTGTTCATGGGCGACACGGGAAGTCTTACTATCGGAGGTATCATTGCAGTAGGTGCTATCATTATTCACAAAGAGTTGATGCTTCCTATCCTCTGTGGCGTATTCTTTGTTGAGAGCTTAAGCGTTATCGTTCAGGTGTGGTATTATAAGTTAGGAAAGCGTAAAGGTGTTAAGCAGCGCATCTTCAAGCGAACACCAATACACGATAACTTCCGTACACAGGATAATCAACTTGACCCTGAATGTAAGTACCTGTTGAAGAAGCCACATAGCGCAGTGCATGAGAGTAAGATTACCTTACGATTCATCATCGTGACCATCATCCTCGCAGCAATGACTATCATCACGCTAAAGATAAGATAAACAATAATCGTGCGGGGGCTTAACACTAAGCGTGCGGGACATATACACCATTGGTGTTCATGATGAGCACAATTCAGTTGAGGCATTACCTACTAGAATGGTGGTCCACAGGCAAGATAAATGAAAATGGTTCAATAGCCTAGAACATTTTACAAACAAGAGTTAGGAAAGAAAAAAAGATATGAAAAGAATAGTAATACTTGGAGCTGGCGAGAGTGGTGCTGGTGCGGCCGTATTGGCAAAAAAAGAAGGCTTTGATGTTTTTGTATCAGACATGTCAGCCATTAAGGACAAGTATAAGAAGATGCTTGATGAACGTGGTATTGAATGGGAAGAAGGTCAGCATACAGAGGAGAAGATTCTTAATGCTGACGAAGTTATCAAGAGTCCTGGTATTCCAAAAGAAGCACCAATGGTTCAGAAACTCATTGCACAGGGAACGCATATCATCAGTGAAATTGAATTCGCTGGTCGATATACCCATTCCAAGATGATATGTATCACTGGTAGTAATGGTAAAACAACCACAACGAGTCTCATCTATCATATCTTCAAAGACGCAGGTTACGATGCTGGATTAGCTGGAAATATAGGAAACAGTCTTGCCCTACAAGTAGCAGAGGATCCACATGAGTATTATATCATTGAACTCAGTAGTTTTCAATTGGATAACATGTATGACTTCCGTGCCAACATTGCCATCCTTCTCAATATCACTCCTGACCATTTGGATCGCTATGACTTTAAGTTTGAGAACTACGCAGATGCAAAGATGCGTATCATTCAAAATCAAACGAAGGACGATAGTTTCATCTATTGGAATGATGACCCTGTCATCAAGAAAGAACTTGAGAAGTTTGACGTACATGCTGTATGCTATCCATTCTCCGAACTGAAGGAGAAAGGCAGTATTGGCTACATAGAAGAAGGAGAGTACACGATAGAACAACCTGAACCATTCAACATGGAGCAGGAAGACCTCTCACTGACAGGTCGTCATAATATCTACAACTCCTTGGCAGCTGGTATTGCCTCAAACATCAGCGGTATTAAGAAAGAAAATATCCGCAAGAGTCTAAGCGACTTCCCTGGTGTTGAACACAGACTTGAGAAGGTATGTAAAGTTGCTGGTGTACAATACATCAACGACTCAAAAGCCACGAATGTGGACGCCTGCTGGTATGCGTTGGAAAGTATGCGTACTCCAACCATTCTCATCATCGGAGGTAAAGACAAGGGTAATGACTACAATTGCATTAAAGACCTCGTGAAAAAGAAGTGTAGGGGTATTGTTTATCTAGGAGCTGACAACAAGAAACTCCATGATAACTTCGACAACCTAGGCATCCCAGTTCGCGACACTCACTCTATGAAGGATTGTGTTGCAGCTTGTGCTGAAATGGCAAAGCCAGGGGATACAGTTCTATTAAGTCCATGTTGCGCTAGCTTTGATCTCTTCAAAAATATGGAAGATCGTGGTGAGCAATTCAAGAGCTATGTAAGGGCTTTATAGGAAAAGAATAATGGACCAACGAGTCCAATAAGGCTTATTAGCCCAATTGGGCAAATAAAGCCAATAAGTAAAAAAGAAACAATGAAGAATAAATCTCTCAGCAACATATTCAAAGGCGACAAGGTAATATGGATGATCTTTTTCTTCCTATGTATCATCAGTATCGTTGAGGTATATTCGGCCTCAAGTTCACTGTCATACAATGGAGGAAACTATTGGAGTCCTATCATCTACCATTGTAGCATCCTTATTGTAGGAATAGCTTTGATGGTCGTTGTACTGAACATTAAATGCCGATACTTCAAACTTGTCACGCCAATCATCCTTGGAATGTCATTTTTAATGCTTATTTGGGTACTTGTGGCAGGACAGAGTACAAATGGAGCAAGCCGATGGATAAGTTTTGCAGGTATTCAGTTCCAACCTTCTGAGTTAGGAAAAGGAGCATTGGTTTTAGCAATTGCTCAAATACTGAGTGCGATGCAAACAGAACATGGAGCAGACCGAAAAGCTTTCAAATACATCCTGATTCTTTCAGGAATTATGATTATATTAATTCTATTTGAGAACCTTTCCACAGCCATGCTCATCGGGCTGACGGTTATTTTGATGATGTTTGTTGGTAGAGTTCCACTGAACCAATTAGGGCGTTTGGTAGGCTGCATTGTCTTGGGTGTTGTTTTAGCCTTATCCGCAGTTATGTTGGTGGGTGATGACAAGAAAGCAGAAGATGAGCTAACCGCCAAACAAAAACTTACAGAACAAACCGTGTCTGTACAACAGGAAGAAGAGTCACCAGGGTTCATCGGTAAAACACTACACCGTGCTGACACATGGAAGGCGCGAATCAAAAAATTCTTCAACAACGAATACGTAGCTCCGAAGGACTACGACTTGGATAAAGATGCACAGGTGGCACATGCTAACATTGCCATTGCTTCATCAGATGTCTTCGGTAAAGGACCAGGTAACTCTAACGAACGAGACTTCCTGTCGCAAGCCTTCTCTGACTTTATCTATGCGATTATCATTGAAGAAGGGGGCATCGAAGGAGCCATCTTTGTGGCACTTCTATACATCATCCTTCTTTTCAGAACAGGAATCATAGCTAATCGGTGCGAGAACTCCTTCCCTGCATTCCTTGCTATGGGCATTGCCTTCCTATTGGTTACACAGGCTCTGTTCAATATGTTAGTAGCCGTTGGCTTGGCTCCTGTTACAGGACAGCCTCTACCTCTTATCAGTAAGGGTGGCACCTCAACCATCATCAATTGCATCTATATAGGCGTAATACTCAGCGTAAGTCGTTCGGCTAAGAAAAAGAAAGAAGACAAGATACCTTCGGAGAAACTTTCACACGTAACAGTCTAATTTACAGACAAGAACAAAAAGGAAGCTGAAAGTTGAAAGAAGACAAAAAAAATGATTACCTTTGTAGGTTATAAAGAAGATGCAAATGGACAAGGAATTAAGAATTATCATCAGTGGTGGCGGTACGGGAGGACACATCTTCCCTGCAGTATCAATAGCCAATGCCATCAAAGCAAAGCACCCAGAAGCAAAGATTCTCTTTGTTGGTGCTGACGGACGTATGGAAATGCAACGTGTACCAGCTGCTGGTTATGAGATAAAAGGCCTACCTATCAAAGGTTTCGACCGTGCTAATAAATTAAAAATATAGAAGTCCTTTATAAACTCTGGAAGAGTCTTCGTATGGCACGCCAGATAATTAAAGACTTCAAACCACAGGTTGCTGTGGGTGTCGGTGGTTATGCCAGTGGTGCAACGCTCTATGAGTGTGCGAAGATGGGGATCCCATGTCTTATCCAGGAGCAGAATTCTTATGCTGGTGTCACTAATAAACTCTTATCAAAGCGTGTGAAGAAGATTTGCGTTGCTTACGAAGGTATGGAACGTTTCTTCCCAGCTGACAAGATTATCATGACGGGTAACCCTGTTCGCCAGAACGTACTTTCTACCCCACTCTCTATTGAAGCGGCACGTGAGAGCTTCGGTTTGGATCCTAACAGGAGGACAATTCTTCTCGTCGGTGGTAGTCTTGGAGCAAGAACTATCAATCGCTCTGTCATAGAACACCTCGACCTGATTAAAGATTCTGATGTTCAATTCATTTGGCAGACAGGTAAATTCTATCATCAACAGATTTTGGATTCCATGAAAGGGAAGGAACTTCCAACCTTAAAGATAATGGACTTTATCAGCGATATGGGAGCAGCTTATAAGGCAGCTGACCTCGTTATCAGTCGTGCAGGTGCAAGTTCAATCAGTGAATTCCAGCTTATTGGTAAACCGGTCATCTTGGTACCAAGTCCTAATGTGGCCGAAGACCATCAGACGAAGAACGCTATGGCTCTTGTCAACAAGGATGCTGCACTCTGCGTAAAGGATGTTGACGCTCCTGGCACTTTGATAAAACTTGCCCTTGAAACTATCAATAATGACAAGAAACTGGAGAGTTTAAGCGAGAATGTAAAGAAGATGGGACTGAAGAATTCTGCTGAAATCATTGCCGATGAGGTTATTAAACTCATCAGAGCTTAAGTCCTCCTTACAACAAGATGAAGTCAAGATAACAGCAGAAGAACGGAAGTCTGCTCGCAAATATATAGAAAGAAAAGAATATATAACACATGGAACTCAAAGATATTAAATCAGTTTACTTCGTAGGTGCAGGTGGCATCGGGATGAGTGCTATTGCTCGCTATTTTCTCCATAAAGGATTGATAGTAGCAGGTTACGATAAGACACTATCTGAACTTACTCATACATTGGAGAAAGAAGGAATGGATATTCACTATGAGGAGAATGTTCAACTTATTCCTGACGCATGTAAAGAGCCATCCTCTACACTAGTTGTCTATACCCCTGCGATCCCTTCTGACCATGCAGAACTGGTTTATTTCAAAGAGAATGGATTTGAGATTCAGAAACGTGCACAAGTTCTCGGTACACTCACCCGCACACATAAGGGTCTTTGCTTCGCAGGAACACACGGAAAAACAACAACTTCCACTATGTGCGCACATCTTATGCATCAGAGCCATTTAGATTGTAATGCTTTCCTTGGAGGTATCTCTAAGAACTATGGCACAAACTACATCCTTTCTGACCACAGCGACTATGTTGTGATTGAAGCTGATGAGTTTGATCGTTCTTTCCACTGGTTGCGTCCTTGGATGAGCGTTATCACCTCTACTGACCCTGATCATTTGGATATCTATGGTACCAAAGAGGCATACCTTGAGAGTTTCCGTCACTATACAGAACTCATTAAACCGGGTGGCGCACTCATTATTCGTAAAGGTCTTGAGATGAAGCCTAACGTACAGGAGGGTGTTAGCATCTACGAGTATAGCCGTGATGAAGGTGACTTCCATGCAGAGAATGTACGTATTGAAAACGGAACGATTATCTTCGATTTCATTTCTCCTATCGAAAACATTAAGGATGTGGAGCTTGGACAACCTATCCCTATCAACATTGAGAACGGAATCTCGGCGATGGCTATGGCACAACTTAATGGCTGCACGGCAGAAGAGCTTCGCAATGGCATGAAGACCTACAAAGGTGTTGACCGCCGTTTCGACTTCAAGATTAAAAACGATCGTCATGTATTCCTCTCTGACTATGCACATCATCCTAAAGAGATTCTGCAGAGTGCAAAGAGTCTTAAAGAACTCTATGCAGACAGAAAGGTTACAGCAATCTTCCAACCACACCTCTACACACGAACACGCGACTTCTACAAAGAGTTCGCTGATGCACTAAGTCATTTTGATGAGGTGGTGTTAACAGAGATTTATCCTGCCCGTGAGGAGCCTATCCCTGGCGTAACAAGTTCACTCATCTACGACAACCTCCATGCGGACGTTGAGAAGCAGATGATTAAAAAGGACGATGTACTCGACTTTGTTAAATCAAGAGACTTTGATGTACTTGTCGTACTGGGTGCTGGGAACCTCGATAACTACGTACCAGAGATTGCTAAGATACTTAATAAAAAATAAGCAGTAAGAAAGCGAAAAGAAGAAGATATGCACATTAAGTGGAAAAAGATAATTATCACTGCGCTGGATATCGTGCTGGCTATTTATCTCATCATAGCTGTTACCTCTTGGAACAAGCCAGATGAGAGTAAATTGTTATGCACCCAAGTGAACATCAATATATCTGATTCTAATAATGCAGGCTTCCTTACTGCAACCGAAATCAAACAGATCTTAAAGAAAGCTCATCTCTACCCTCTCAATAAAAAGATTTCTGATATCAATCCTCGTAAAATTGAGGAGGCACTTAAAGTGGGACCATTTGTCAATACCGCTGAGTGTTACAAAACAAAAGATGGGCATATCAACATCTATATTACTCAACGAATGCCGATTATCCGCATCAAGAGTAATAACGGAGCTGACTACTATCTTGATGACAACGGAGGCATACTCCCTAACTCGAAATATACGAGTGATTTAATCATCGCAACAGGCAATATAGACAACAACTTCGCACGCCTTTACATTGCTCCGCTGGCTAAGGCTATCAGCGCATCACCGCTATGGCTGAACCAAATAGAACAGATTAACGTCTTACCAGACAGAGGTATTGAACTTGTTCCTCGCATTGGTAATCAGATTATCTTCATGGGTTATCTTCCAAGGAATAATGGACCATGGAAGCGGAAACATGATATCAACATCTTCGTGACAAAGAAGTTATCACGCTTAGAGAAATTCTATCGATATGGTCTTTCACAAGCTGGATGGAACAAATACTCTTACATCGACCTAGAATTCGATAACCAAATCATCTGTAGGAAACGCGATGAAAAAACTGAAAAGGCAGAGGAAGAAGCACTGCTGAAACAACCAAAGTCAGAACAAGCAGAAGAAATACAACGCACAGAGGAGGAGGAAAGAGAAAAAGCCCGAAAGGAAGTTAAACATCAAGAAGATGCCACAGCAGGGCTTACTGAATAAGCAAGAATCAATTTAGAGAATAAAAAATAAGGAACATAATACTTAACGAATATGGCAGAGTTCATAGTAGCCATTGAATTAGGCTCATCAAAGATTACGGGAATCGCTGGCAAAAAGAATCTTGACGGCAGTATCACCGTGCTATCCGTTGTAAAGGAAGACGCCACACAGTGTATTCGCAAGGGTGTAGTTTATAACATCGATAAGACTGGACAGTGCCTCACGAGTATCATCAACAAACTAAGGAAACAACTGAAGTTTGAGATTGCTCAAGTCTATGTAGGCGTTGGAGGACAGTCTATACGTAGCGTTCGCAACGTTATCGTAAAGGATTTACCTACTGATACCATCATTACCTCAGAGATGATTAATGAGTTAATGGATGCCAACCGCAATATGACTTACCCAGATCTGGAGATTCTAGATGCTATCACACAAGAATATAAGGTTGACAACCAATTCTCTCTTGACCCTGTAGGTATCAAAGCTTCTCGTCTTGAGGGCAACTTCCTCAACATTTTATGGCGTAAGGCTTTTTATGAGAACCTCAACAACTGCTTTGAGAAGTCTGGTATCGCTATAGCTGAGATGTACCTTGCACCATTGGCTTTGGCTGATGCCGTATTGAGCGAAGCTGAAAAGCGTGGTGGTTGTGTATTAGTTGACTTCGGTGCTGATACTACGACCGTCTCTGTATATTACAAGAATGTCCTCCGTCACTTGGCTGTCATCCCATTGGGTGGTAACAATATTACAAAAGATATTGCTAGTTTGCAGATGGAAGAGAAGGATGCAGAGGCGATGAAACTCAAATATGGCTCTGCATTCACAGAGAACAACGACATCGATAATACAATGAAGTACTCTATTGATGCAGAACGCACCGTTGACAGTCGTAAGTTCATTGAAATCGTTGAGGCACGTATTAATGAGATTGTTGAAAATGTATGGTATCAGGTACCATCTGATTATGCCGATAAACTTCTTGGTGGAATCATTCTCACAGGTGGCGGCATGAACCTGAAGAACATTGAACGCTGTATTCGTAATACCACACATATCGACAAGATTCGCAAGGCAGACTTTGTTACACACACTATCTCTTCTAGCAATGCTGATATCACTGCAAAGAATGGCGAAATGAACACTATCCTCGGCTTGCTGGCTAAAGGTGATATGAATTGTGCTGGTCCAGTATACAACCCTGCCCAGAATAACCTCTTCAACAATGATGATATTGCCGTAGCTACGCCTATCGAGCAACCTTATACTCCTACGTCAAACACAAGACAGGGACAAGGCATTGTTCCAACACCTGAAGAGAAGAAGAAAGCTGAAGCTGAACGTCGTAAGCGTGAAGAAGAGGAGCGCAAACAGCGTGAAGAAGAGGAAGCAAGAGAGCGCGAACGTGAAGAGGAGAAACGTCGTAATAGTTTATGGAACAAGTTCTCACGTAAACTCAAAGATTTTGGAAAAACAATAATTTCTGAAGATGAAGAATAATCATCCATCATTTTGCGCATAAAAAGAAACATAGAAATTAACATAGACAACTAACTGTTATGGCAGACAACAATAATAAAATGGATATATTAGACTTCGGTGATGGCGATGTTGCTGATAGCATCATCAAAGTTATTGGTGTCGGTGGTGGTGGTGGAAACGCCGTAAACCACATGTACAAAGAGGGTATCCACGATGTGACCTTCGTACTCTGCAACACGGATGCACAAGCACTCAACGACTCTCCTGTTCCTGTTCATCTGCAATTGGGTAAAGAAGGATTAGGTGCTGGAAACCGTCCTGAACGTGCACGTCAGGCTGCAGAAGAGACCAGCGAGGATATCAAGCGTATGCTCAACGATGGTACGAAGATGGCATTTATCACCGCTGGTATGGGTGGTGGTACGGGTACTGGTGCAGCACCTGTCATCGCACGTGTCAGCAAGGAATTGGGCATTCTCACCGTGGGTATCGTTACCATTCCATTCCGTTTCGAGGGAGCTAAGAAGATAGATCAGGCGTTGGATGGCGTTGAAGAGATGGCAAAACACGTCGATGCGCTGCTCGTTATCAACAACGAACGTCTCCGCGAGATTTATCCTGAACTGAGTTTGCTCAATGGTTTTCGCAAGGCTGACGACACACTGAGCGTGGCTGCTAAGAGTATTGCAGAGATTATCACCGTTCATGGTATTATGAACCTCGACTTCAACGATGTTAAGACAGTCCTCAAAGATGGTGGCGTAGCTATCATGTCAACTGGCTATGGTGAGGGTGAAGGTCGTGTGAAGCAGGCTATTGAGGACGCACTCAACTCACCACTGCTCAACGACAACGATGTCTATAAGTCAAAGAAGATTCTGCTCTCTATCAACTTCAACACCGACGACAAGGACAACCCTGGTCTGACAATGGAGGAAATGGGCGATGTGACAGAGTTCATGAACCACTTCAGCGCAGACTTCGAGTTGAAATGGGGACTTGCTATTGACCCTGAACTCGACAAGAAGGTTAAGGTTACTATCCTTGCAACGGGCTTCGGTATTGAGGATGTTGACGGTATGGGTAGCCATATCAAGAAGCAGACACAAGAGGATGCAGCACGTCAGGCAGAGGAAGAGGAGAAGGCTGCAGAGCGTCGTGACCGTCGTGATCGTTTCTATAAGGACAACAACAGCTCACAATACAAGCATCGTCCACACATCTATCGCTTTACTGCGGATGAACTCGACAACGAGGATGTTATCCTTGCTGTAGAGAACACACCAACCTATAAGCGTACTAAACAGATGATTAAAGACATCAAGCGCATCAGTAATCCTGAGCAAGATAATGAAGAAAACGAAAGCAACGAAGGCGCTGTTGAAGGCGTTATTAGCTTCGTATAATAGTTATATCAAAAATAAGAAAAGGCTGGACTCCGAAAGAAGTTCAGCCTTTTTTGATTCATCAACCTTCTTCATTATAAGAAGAATAAGCCCTTCCTTTGAGGGAAAGGCAGCCTTTCTATAAGCCACCTTACCCTTATATGCGTTCTTATTCAGCCTCCGCACCACATGTGTTAGGCGTCCGCACATAATGTGCTAAGCCTTCGCACATTTGTAGGAGATCGTAAGTCTTCTCCTATATATCATTCAACATCTAACCAAAACATGTTCCCTCAGATGCGCACTTTATCAACACCCAAACGCAAACATGTTCCCTCGAATGCGCACTTTATCAACACCTAACATTCAACACCCAACACCCAAGCCAACATTTATACATCATCATCACCCAAAATTCAACACCTAACACCCAGCACTTAACACCCAACACCTAACATAGGCACCAAATACTTTGCCAAGCAATAACCTCCACCAATTAGCCAGCACCATAGAATTGCAGCTAAAAGGAAAGGCTTAAAGCCTGCTTTCTTAAACTTATCGATACTCGTCTCTGCACCTAAGGCTGACATTGCCATTGTAAGGAGGAAGGTATCAAAGGTATTAATAAACTCTACAACTCCTTTAGGAAGTAAGTTCAAGGAGTTGAATCCGATGACGACAAGGAAGAGGATAGCAAACCAAGGGATGTTTATCTTACTACTACCCCCAGTATCTCCGTCTCGCTCTGTAACATTCTTTGCAACAAAGAAAGCTATCACCAACAACACAGGTACCAACATCATTACACGAATCATCTTAACAATAATCGCTGAATTGCTCACAGCAGCACCCATCGCATTACCAGCGCCAACAACATGAGCCACCTCATGAATCGTAGAACCAGCAAAGATTCCCATTGCATCAGGTGATAAATCAAAGACACCTGCACGATAAAGAATAGGATACAGGAACATAGATAGTGTTCCGAAGATAACCACCGTCGCTACTGCCACAGCTGTCTTATAAGGCTTCGGACGAATAGCTCCGTCGACACCTAACACCGCTGCAGCTCCACAGATACCACTACCACAAGCTGCCAAAAGAGCTATACTGCGGTCCATCTTCAAGAGTCTGCCAACTAAAACACCCAAGAGAATCGTTCCACATACGATAATTGCATCCACGATTATAGCAGGGAAACCCACAGCCACCACGTCTTGAAAGGTCAAACGAAAACCATAAAGAATAATACCAAAGCGCAAAACACGTTTTCCACAGAAGGCAATACCGGGTACCCAAGACTCTGGAAGATTATTGCGCAGACTGTTGGCATAAAGCATACCCAAGATAATACCAACAACCATCGGACTCAACGAAAGTGCTTTCACCCATCCCATATCACCGATATAGAACGCTGCACAGGCAAACAAAGTAATTAGCAGTACACCATGAAGCATACTACTGCGCTGTTCTGTTAACTTCATAGACTTATATTATATAATAGGTTAAGTTTGAATTTTCATGCTTCAAGTCCACAAAAGTAATAAAAAAACAAGCAACAAAATACCAATCGTGAATTATTATCATGAAAAAAAGAAATTATTTTCATGAAGATAAATATTTCTTTTCATGAAGATAAATATTTTTTTTCATGAAAATAATTCGATAAAGACTATCTATAAGTATAATATACGGTTACTTTAAGAGCAGTATTAAACGCCTAACAATCATCATAAAGCTCATTAACTAAACAGCTCACGCAACACATGAAAGCTTTTCAGTTCAGGCATATCAGGTACATGGATTCGATAATAATGCAATACGATGTCAGAGATTCGGTTACGATCATGACGAGAAAGACGAAAGAGGTGCATATTCTCATAGTCCATACGAATCAGCTTGTTTATCTGCGCAGCATCTAAAGGTAACAGGTAATCCGAATGCAGTGGCACATGACTTGTAAAGGTTGCATTGCGCAGGTCAAAGCAAGCATCTTCTTGAAAGGCATCAAGATTGGGAAAGAAACCAACGAACCGGCTTAATCGCATCATAAAGACAAGATGAAAGTTAGCATATCCTTGCTCAGCTTCATCTAGCCATTCCATACTCGCTTTAACATAATTAAATAGGTGAGCATTCTGTTGCTCCCCACGAGTAACATAATAAAGAAATTCAGAAAGGAAGAGAAGGATTGTCGATTTCACAGGATCAAAGGGTATGGATCCGTAAGGACAGAGGATACGTACATCTTTTATTCGCTGCAAAGAAGTTCGCGGACGAAAGTCAAATTCAAGATCAAGCAAGGTCAGTGGTTGAAAATACTGCTTCTTAATCTTCCCCTTCGCTGTCTTAGGTATGCGCGTTATAAAAGAAATACGTCCCTCTAACTCGGTAAACATATCAATTATTAGCGATGAATCACCGAACTTCAGAGAACGCAATACAATTGCTTTTGACTTCAGAATCATATAAAAATCAATGCAAAAATACAAAAATACAGCCTCTTACAGAAATTTATTAGCAAAAAGTTTGGCTGATTAAAATAAATAGGCTACCTTTGCACCCGCAAAACCAACTATGGTCCCTTCGTCTATCGGTTAGGACGAGAGATTTTCATTCTCTAAAGAGCAGTTCGACTCTGCTAGGGACTACAAATAAAAATAAAAGAAGAAACAAAGATGGCAAATCACAAATCATCATTGAAGAGAATCCGTCAGGACAAGGTTAGAACCTTGCACAACAGATATTATGCAAAGACAATGCGTAACGCTGTTCGCAAGTTGCGTAACATGACAGACAAAGAAGAGGCTGTAAAGCTCTACCCTGTTGTACAGAAGATGTTGGACAAGTTGGCTAAGACCAACATTATCCACCAGAACAAAGCAGCTAACTTGAAATCAGCTCTTTGCAAGCACGTAGCTTCTTTGGGATAAAGAATACTTTCAGTCATAGCTGAAAAGAATAATAGAGCCATAATCCAAGAGGGTTATGGCTTTTTGTATATTATATACTTGTTTGACGTTGTGCCTTTGCTTAGGCAATTAGGATAAAATCAATTTGCTGTCACTGCTGTCACCCATTGTAAGACTTAACTTATTGGTTTACAGAGGAGTCAACAAATTGTTAAAAGTGACAGCAAATTGATACTAAACCTATTCGTGTAAGATAGCTTGTATTTACGATACCGTTAGACAAATCTTCTCTGCCATATCCACAGCCTGCTTGATTCTGTCGCCCATACCGATACCATCTTTCAAATTACCAATGATATGTAAACCGGGATAAGCAAGTTCTACGGCATCAATAGTACGAAGACGAGCATCCGTTTCGGACATATATTGCGGAATAGCATGTCTGTGTCTGTAAATACGAATGACGTCAGCCCGGGTACCTTTGGGATATCCCAACATCGTATGAAGGGACCTATGAACCAATTCTATCAGTTCTTCATCCGTCTTATTAAGATATTCCGGATGGCGTTCTCCACCAATAAAGAAGGCATAATTTGCTCCTTCTTCTGGCGCACGACCATCGAAACAGGCGGAAGGCATAAGGATTCCCAACACATTCTGCTTTTCCTTAGACGGTACTAATCCACCAAAGGCATTCCAATGTACATCCCCCGTATTCTTCATTCCCACCCCAATCTCAATCACTGGAGCATAATAAAGATTGCTTAAGTCGTCAAGTTGAGCCTTAGATAAGAAGCTCAACAACTTAGGTAAGGCATAGGCAGGACAAGTTGTAACAACCTGTTCAGCTATTATAGTATTCTTACCCCAAGAGAGTTTCCACTTATCTCCTAATGGTTCTATACTTAATTCTTTGCAATTCGTTCGGATTCTCTCATCACCTATAACTCTCCCTAATGCAGAAACAAGACTACGGAAACCTCCACGAGTAGAGAAGACAGCCTTTGTTGCACGCTTTTCCCTGTCCGTCTTTGGTTGCTTTGCAAGTGCCACAGCCCCTTTAATAAAACTTCCATAACGCTGTTCTAAGTCGTAGAGTTTAGGCAAAGCAAGGCGAGTTGGTAGTTGATAAGGATCACCAGCATACACACCAGAGAGGAAAGGGTCAACTGCATAATCAACGAATGACCGTCCCAAGCGTCGTTCAGCAAGGCTTCCCACACTCTCGTTAGGATCTATTCCCTTCTTACGCCATGGCTCGCCAAGGATGCAGAACTTATCTTTCAGTGTGAAGAGAGGAGTTGTGATAGCAGACCAAAGTCCAGAAGGGAGTGCATGAAAGCGTCCGTCCTTCCATATCAAACGACACTTTGCAGAAGAACGTGCCACCTCCAATGTACAGCTATTGCCTAACATATCGAAGAGTTCAGCTACTTCTGGATACTTAATCGTACCTGTACTCGGACCTTGCTCCATGACGAAACCATCAACTTCCTCCGTTTGCATGAGTCCACCAATACGATTGGCAGCTTCTAAAACCACGACATCCATACCTTTATGACGCAGAAGTGCAGCACAAGTGAGACCAGTGAGACCAGCACCAATGACAACTATTTTTCTTTGTTGTTCCATAATTGTTATATTCTTAAGCAATCCCTACTAACTCTTCAATGACAAAAGCTATAGAGCGATACTTTTATATAGGTTTTGAGAATTTCTTATCTGTAGCAACCATCATAGGGTCGAGCGTAGCGGCTACCGTACGTACAAAGGGGTTACCCTCCCCTGTCATCTCCAAGGTATTTTCTGTCAAACGAAGAATACCATCACGTTCCATCTCCTTTAGCCGTTCCAAGTCAAAGTTGATTGCTCCCTTAACCTCGCTTACTGACACTGATAAATCTTCTGCCAGATGCGTCCAATCAAGATGATAGTTACACATCAGACGCTCAATCACTTCACGGGCAATCCGCTCGTTAGGCGTTAACTGATAACCCTTCCGTATGGGTAATGTACCGGCTGAAATCTCCGAAATATACTTATCTATCGACTTTGTGTTCTGTGCATACGCACCCTCCAACTGACTAATGCCCGTCACACCAAAAGCATATACCTGTCCGGTTGTACGTCGTGTGCAATAACCTTGGAAGTTACGATGTAAGCGATGTGACCGAAGCGCTTCAAGAAGTTCGTCATTCGGAAGGACAAAATGGTCCAAACCGATACTATGATAGCCAGCCTCATGTAATACATCTTTAGCCTTTTGGAACATCAAAGCCTTCTCCTCCGTACTCGGAAGTCCCGCCTTTTCAAGAATCATTTGCCGCTTAAATATCCATGGGCAGTGTCCATAACTGAACGTTGTAATGCGGTCAGGACGAATGGTTACAGCGTGTTCTATCGTCTGTTGAAAGCTTCTCGATGTCTGAAGGGGTAAGCCAAAGAGGAAATCCATATTAATACTGACTCTTGCACCACGCAGAATAGCCACAATCTCTTCAGTGGGTAACTCAGAAGGAGTGCGATTGACAAGTCTCAACACCTCCTCATTAAAGTCTTGTACACCCAGACTGAAACGATTGAATCGTGCATCCAATAAGCCCTGCCAATCCCTTGCTGTCAGATAACCCGGATGACACTCTATGGCAATCTCGGGCTTTTCAATCAAAGGGAATAGCGAGAGCAGGTGCTCATTCAATTCTTTCAGAACACGCACAGGCATGGCTGTAGGGCTTCCACCACTATAGTGAATCTGTGATATACGCCTGCGCTTATCTAAATGCTTTGCAACAAGGTCTATCTCCTTATGCAATGCATTTACATACTCCTCAATACGACCCTCTTTGGCCATTGGGTAAGAGTTACAACCACAATAGTGACAAAGACGGCGACAGAAGGGCATGTGAAAATAAAAAGATAAGTTCTTCTCACTTGCCTCGTTACTTTCATCAACATCTTTCAGATACTCTTCACCATCAAAAGGTCGGAAGAAATTAGCAGGTGGATAACTTGTATAACGAGGTACAGATTTATTGTATTTATCAATCAGTTCTTGTTTCATTCGTCGAAATAAATTATATGACAAAGGTATGGATAACCTTTAAAATAAACAATCCTCATTTGTGAGGAAAGCTTTAAGAACAAATAGTGCTTTGCAGTAATCGTTCTTAATAGTGTGAACTCTATGGGAATCGTGACATCATCCGTAACGTTTAACAACCCTTACTTTCTCCGTCTAAAAGCTATGAGGACATAAAAGAAACTGACGATTGAGACCATTACCTCAGCTATATACAGCCCACGATAGGTGAAGAGATGAGCTACTATTCCTGCAAGCACTGCGACAAGCAGACCGCTTACATGACTGATAACAATCTGTATCGTAAAGTCTGTTCCTTCCCTACCTGGACGCACTTGCTGCATTGAAGCAGTATAAAGCACAACAGTAGCCAAGCCGTAACAAGCTTGGATATAAATAATGCCGAAAACAAAAGCCGTCTTATTAAAGTTGGTAAAAGTCATCGCAAGGAAATAGAGCGGTGCAAGAATGATGAGTCCAGCGATAATGATACGAGCTTTATGGATGCCAATACGACGTATGAGCACTCCTGAGAACCACGCCATGACGAAAGAGGCGGCTGTTCCGACAACACCCATAAGGAAGCCTATCTCCTTCATACCATAGCCCTTATCAACAAGGTAAGGACGTATCATGGAGAGAATACCAATGATTCCCATATAATAAAGCAGTAAGAACCCTATCTGTGGCCATATCTCTTTACGCGAGAAGAAGCTAAAGATATCGGTCCACCTCGCACGTTCTCTTGCCTGTTCATTCTCAATCTTGATATGAGGATTGAGTAGCAAAGGGATTATCATCATAATAACAAACAAAGCCAAACAGGGCACTACGACATTCCAACCATAGCTTTTAAGTAAGATGAGCAAGACTCCTCCACCAATGACTGCACCACCGAAGGCTCCCATAGACTGCATGCTATTAAGCATACTATGATCGTGCTTTTTAAAGGCAAGGATAGCCAGTGCATCTGTAGCTATGTCTTGCGTCGCTGAAGCCAACATTGATATGAAAGCAAGAATGATGACAAGTACTATCTCAGAGTGTACGTTGATAAGTCCTGTAGCCAAGAGCGCAATAGCATAAATGAGTTCTGTAGTGACTATCGTCCGTTTGTAGTCGCCTACTGTGACACAATGACGATCGACAAAGGGCGACCATAGGAACTTGATTGTCCATGGAATCCGAACAAGATTAAGTAACCCGATGGTAGCAAGACTAAATTGTCCTTCTCGCATGATTACCTGTAAGGCTGTCATGAGAAAGGATGAAGGTACCATCTGTGCAATGTATAGACAGAAAAACGTACCCAAGCTGAGCTTCTTTGATGAGATATTTTTAAACATGTGATGAATGTATAAAGAAAGCCTCCTACCTCCCTATCTAACATCCGATCCGAACGTAGAGGACGTTAGAAAGGAAGAAAGGAGTTGCACTTAACGAAGGCTAAAATCAATGTTATGCTGCAGGAGTTTAAACTTATTGAGCCTGAGAATTTAGTACAGCATAAATATTTTTCATTCCTTTTAGAACGTCAAACTGACGGAAGTACCGAAAGACAGCAGTTTACCTTTCTGTGCGTAGTTACCCGTTGACATCTTAAAGCAATAGGCCAAATAGTCGGTTCCGGTGAGGTTCTTTCCCCATAAATCTAATGTCACGATACCCTTTGTAAGACTAACCTTAGCATTGAGCGTTGCATAGAAGTTCTGACGAACAATATTATCATCAGCCCAGTAGATTCGACCAAGGCCTGTCAAACCAGTATTCAGAATAATCTTATCAAACCAGCCTGCCTGCATAACAGTGTAAGTTCCGTCTATTGACAGTGTGTGATTAGGTACCATTGGCAGTCTATTCCCTGAGAAATCTTCTTTAGAACTCTTCTTATACTCTAGATAACGAGCGTGGGTATAGCCATAATTCATACTGAACTGCAAACTCTTCACTGGATGATAAGCCAAAGAAAGTTCGAAACCCTTACTATCCGTATGACCTGCATTTGTAATTAAATTTCCTACATTGGGAACCGTATAGATTGCTTGCATGTGTCGCCAGTCAATGTAGAAGAGGTCAGCTTCGGCTCTCAATCTTCCATCCAAGAACTTTAATCTTGCACCAACCTCATAGTTCAAGCTGTATTCTGGATCGTATGCACGCTCATCATCAGTCTTAAAGCTGGTGTTAAATCCACCCGGCTTATAGCCACGAGTGAAACTTGCATAATAGAGATTGTCTTTGTTTGTAAGGTATTGAATCGTGAACTTAGGGGTAAACTGACGGAAGCTCGCTGTACTAACGAAGTTATTTACAGGTGTTATTGCCCCTGTCGTCAATGTCAACTTATGCTGTTCATAATCTATCTTTGCGTGTTCGTAATCAAAACGCAGACCAACTGTTGCGGACAGCCCTCTCCATATATTATAAGAACTCTGATGATAGATGGCAAAGCCTGCAGTAGGGTTCTTATAGGATGTAGGGGTTGAGAAGTCCTTCGTAAAATAGCTTGTTCCGATGAATGGGTTCGAATGGAGCAGCATACCAAACACACCCACAATCCATTGGTAACGTCCCTTGTCATTCGACTTCAAGGTCAGCTCTTGAGAAAACATATTTTGATGATAGTCATTATCAGTAAAGAACAAGTCCTTTGGGGTAAAGTCTTGATCTATACCTTGGTGTGACTTGATAAATTGGTAAGATGTCTGACTATTGAAACTAACGTTATTATTCTCATATCGGGCATTAAGGCCTGTTGTGAAGATAAGACGTTTGAAAACACTCAGGCGATTATAGCTGATTGGAGATAGTTCCTGTTTTTGAATATCATAAGGTGCATAAGGATAACCATTCTGCTTACTATGACTGAGCGTATTGTTAAGATGGATGAGCCAATTCGTGGTGGGTCGCCAGTAAAGTCCGATACGTCCTTCAATCTCATTCAACTTATCTGCCTTCTTATTTAAGAATTCATTCGTAAACATACCATCGTTGTGATGATAGGAAAGAGCACTTGAAACACCGAACTGATCATTTATCTTAGCATAGTTTGAAGCCTGCGCTACAAAGTCGTTGTACCTTCCATAGCCGACCTTTATCCGCATCTTTTGATAATCAAGCGGATTATGCGTGTAAACGTTTATGATACCAGCGATGGTATTACGTCCATACAACGTTCCTTGTGGCCCTCGAAGTACATCCACACCAGCTATATCACTGAGATCTATATTAAATGCTGACGACTCAAAATGAGGCACGCCATCGACATAGAAACCCACTGCAGAACCCTTACTCTTGGCTCCGATACCACGAATATAGACGGGCGTATTTGCATATGAACCATAGTCAGGCATATAGAAGTTAGGCATCACAGCCGTCAGCTCCTTCAGGTTGACAATCTGCTGGTTCTGCAGTTGTTGTAGGTTAATGGTTGATACAGCAACAGAAGTAAGGTTTCTCTTATTCTGCTTGAAGTCTGATACAACGACTTCATTCAATGGGACATTTTTACTCACTATTGAATCGGGAGCATCTTTGGCGATTCCTCCGATAGCAAGGGAGGCCAATAACAATGTGTTTAGCATAAAGACGACTTATTTAAATGTTTTTGTGCCGCAAAGGTACGGAGAATGACTTTTTTGAACAATCCTCATTTATAAGGAAATTATGCCTTACACACTGTTATACAAGCGATTCAGCTATTCTTATTGTCAAGTTTTACGAAACAATCCACTAACTTGCGGAACCTTGTTATAGAACAATAAAACCTTCATTTGATAGTAAGCAGAACCCTGCCCATGATTATCTGAAATGGTGTGGAGCCTATGTCAAAAGGTTAATAACATTAGAGCAGATTCTTGTTAGTAAAAGAACACATGACAAGACATACTGAACACATAGATTGGGAAAGGTTTATCATTTTTTTAACAACGATTTGTTATGCTATGAGGCGAAGAATAGAATCAATAAAAGATATCACTTCAAACACACGATTTGATATGCCCCTTTTGTGTTTTTTTGCAGGTTTTTATTTCCTCATGTAAAGGAAAAAGTGTATCTTTGCATACTATAAGTAGAATCAAAGAAAAATGGCAGAAAATCCAGAAAACGAGAATAATTACTCCGCCAGTAACATTCAGGTCTTAGAAGGCTTGGAGGCAGTACGTAAACGTCCTGCTATGTACATTGGTGACATCAGTGAAAAGGGACTTCACCACTTGATTAACGAGACCGTTGATAACTCTATTGACGAAGCAATGGCTGGCTACTGTCAGAACATTGAGGTCACAATCAACGAGGACAACTCCATCACCGTTGAGGATGATGGTCGTGGTATCCCTGTTGACATGCACGAGAAGCTCCACAAGAGCGCCCTTGAGGTCGTTATGACTGTACTCCACGCAGGTGGTAAGTTTGACAAGGGCTCGTATAAAGTCAGCGGTGGTCTGCATGGTGTGGGTGTAAGTTGTGTAAATGCACTTTCAACACACATGAAGTCACAGGTGTTCCGTGATGGTAAAATCTACCAGCAGGAGTATGAGAAGGGGAAGCCTCTCTACCCTGTAAAGGTTGTTGGCGAGACCGATAAAACTGGTACACGTCAGCAATTCTGGCCAGACCCAGAGATTTTTAGTACTACCGTTTTCCAATGGGCTATCGTAGCACGTCGTATGCGCGAATTGGCTTATCTGAATGCAGGTATTAAGATTACGCTTACTGACCTTCGCCCAGATTCTGAAACAGGCAAGACACGCACTGAGGTCTTCCATGCTAAGGATGGTTTGAAGGAGTTTGTTCGTTACGTTGATCGCCATCGTCAGCATCTCTTCGATGATGTTATCTATCTCAAGACTGAGAAGCAGAACATCCCTATCGAAGTGGCTGTGATGTACAATACTGATTATACAGAGAATATCCATTCATACGTTAACAATATCAACACCATCGAGGGTGGTACGCACCTGCAGGGATTCCGTGCAGCATTGACACGTACATTGAAGACATACGCTGACAATGACCCACAGATTTCTAAGCAGTTGGAGAAGGCTAAGATTGAGATTGCTGGTGAAGACTTCCGTGAAGGCTTGACAGCGGTTATCTCTATCAAGGTAGCAGAGCCACAATTTGAAGGTCAGACAAAGACGAAACTTGGTAATAGTGAGGTGTCTGGCGCTGTTCAGCAGGCTGTTGGTGAAGCACTGACCGATTACCTGGAGGAGCATCCTAACGAGGCAAAGATGATTTGTAACAAGGTTATCCTTGCCGCTACAGCTCGTGTTGCTGCACGCAAAGCACGTGAAAGTGTACAGCGTAAGAACGTGATGAGCGGTGGCGGCTTGCCTGGTAAGTTAGCTGACTGCTCTAACAAAGACCCTAAGGATTGCGAAATCTTCCTCGTCGAGGGTGATTCTGCGGGTGGTTCAGCTAAGCAGGGACGCGACCGCTACACACAGGCCATCCTTCCTCTCCGTGGTAAGATTCTGAACGTAGAGAAGGTGCAACGCCATCGTGTCTTCGAGGCTGAGTCTGTAATGAACATTATTCAGTCTATTGGTGTACGCTTCGGTGTTGAAGATGAGGGCGACTTTGAGGCAAACACAGATAAACTTCGCTATGACAAGATTATCATCATGACCGATGCCGATGTCGATGGTTCTCACATCGACACACTGATCATGACGCTCTTCTATCGCTATATGCCAAAGGTTATCGAGCAAGGACACTTGTATATTGCTACACCACCACTCTATAAGTGCACATATAAGAAGGTTAGCGAATACTGCTACACTGAACAGCAGCGTCAGGCTTTCATCGACAAGTATGCGAATGGCAATGAGGATGGTAAGACTATCCACACTCAGCGCTACAAAGGTCTTGGTGAAATGAATCCAGAGCAGCTTTGGGAAACAACTATGGACCCAAAGACACGACTCTTGAAGCAGGTAACAATTGAGAATGCTGCTGACGCAGATGAAATCTTCTCTATGCTGATGGGCGACGATGTTGAGCCACGTCGTGAGTTCATCGAGAAGAATGCTACCTACGCTAATATTGATGCATAAAGCTTATCAAAGCAAATTAAAATAGCTTCTTAAGCTAATGAGATAAAAACTCCCTTTCTCACCATTTGTGTGAAAAGGGAGTTTTCTTATACGCTAATTTTCAACTATTATAAACAATTATAAATTAGAAGCCCACTAATGTTATTCTTTTTCACACATAAGCTTTTCAAAAGAAGAAATAAATGAGTATATTTGCATCTTCTAAACAAATGGAAAATGAACAGAAAGATAAGACTTCTAGAAGTTAATGTACCTCAAGCGAAAATAGTATGTCCAGAAGGAAAATCTATAGATAATGATCTTATTCTCTTTGAGGATATCACGAAAGTACCATTACCTAACAGTCCTTCTCGCATGAAAGCACTCTTCTTAGCCCTCTGTACGAGTGGTCATGCACAATATACCGTTGACACAAAGATGCATGAAGTAAGTGCAGGAGACGTCATTATTATCAGCGAAGAACAGGTTGTTGCCGATTACAAGCTATCTGATAATTGCAAGGGTATTGCACTCATTATGTCATATAATTTCTTCCAAAATATTGTTAGCGGTATTCACGAACTATCTCCTCTCTTCCTTTTCGCAAGAACTCACCCTGTTTTCCACCTTGACGACAATCAGACCAAGGCATTAGAAAACGACATAGAACATATCAAAGAAAAAATTGCTGATGTTGGTCACCGCTTCCGTCGTGAGTTGGTGGTGACGATGCTAAAAGCATTAATCATCGACATGAGTAACATCATCTATCAATTCCAACAAGTAGGTGACGAAATGCAGACACGTGCTGAGGTTATCTTCCGCGATTTCATACAAGCAGTGGAAAAGAACTATCGCACAGAAAGACGTGTCAGCTGGTATGCTCAACAGTTGTGTATCACATCGAAATATCTCTCTGAAACCGTACGCACTGTCAGCAGACGTACACCAAGCGACTGGATTGACTCCTACGTAACACGTGAGTTGCGAGTGATGCTTAGAAACAGTACGATGAGCATTAAGCAGATTGCTGATGAGCTAAACTTCGCTAATCAGAGCTTTTTGGGTAAATACTTTAAGGAACATGTGGGCATGAGTCCCTCGAAGTTTAGGAAGAGTTGACAAGTTGACGAGTAAACGAGTAAACAAGTTAATACCGATATACAGCAAAGAGAATTATCCCTTGACCAAGCAACTGGTTAACTCCTCAACTTGTCTACTCGTCAACTTGTTCACTTGTTAACTGAAGAGCTACCTCACACAATTCATCATACCACTCCTTACCAAATCTACGCGTAAGGGGTTCCTTCAAAAACTTATAAAGGGGAAGATTTAGTTCTTCTCCTTTTTTTCTTGCATCAGCACAGATGCGCCAGTGATGGTAATTAATACCACAAGTACCATTACCAAAGTCTTTCACTCTAATGGGATACAACGAACAAGAAATGGGCTTTACAAAGCCTGTCTTACCATTACGATAAGAACGTTCCAGCGCACAAAGACAACATCCGTTCTCATAACAAGTGAAGACGCAGTCCTTACCGCCAACGATACTCGTCACCAATTCGCCTTCTTCATCGGTGTAAGCGACACCCTGTTTATCTATAACAGCTTGCCCAGAGGCTGACAAATCACCCCAAACTGTATCAAGGACATTCTCTATCTCCATTGTCTCGTCCAAGGTCACAGGTGCGCCAGCATCTCCTTCAATACAGCATTGACCATGACACTTATCGAGGTCACAGCAAAACTTCACATTGATTATATCTGGTGAAACAAGCACATCGCCCACCATAAAAATATGATCATACGTACTACCCATCTTTATTAACGCTAAATTATTTCATTTTCAACTATGTTTTGCTGTTCACCCAACAGCATCTCCTCACTAAAACGGAACTCCTTTCCAAATTATTTTCATGAAGAAAAATATTTATTATCATGAAAAGAAATATTTTTTATCGTGAAAATAATTATTTCTCTACACGTAAATAATTCCCTCCTGACATGATTTTAAAGCTTTAATTAGGCAATCAAACTATCTTAGTCCTATAAGCCTTATATGGTAATTACACCTTATACTCTTTTAAGTAAGCAACTCGAAAACTCATAAACTTATTCACTCGTCAACTTTTCACTCACGATCATCCAGTCAACACGCGCAATTTTATGCTCAATTAAATAATTGTTGCAGCACGTGAAATGTTCTTTTCCATCCCATCCTCCATAACGTCGAGCTACCGGATGCACTGCCTTTAGTACCATATGCCTGCCATTATCCGTACGTATAAAACGTTCCTTTCGTTGCGCTATGCGTCCCCATAACATAAAGACAATATGCTCACGCTCTTTATTCAATGCCCTTACAACAGCATCCGTAAAAAGCTGCCACTTGTATTTATGATGACTTTTAGCTTGCTTCTCACGCACAGTCAATACCGTATTCAACAACAACACACCTTGTTCAGCCCAGCGTGTAAGGTCTCCCGAAGGCTGATTAATCCCATTGAGATTAATCCCAAGTGCCCTATATAGAGTCTTCAATGATGGCGGAAGCTTTACACCGTCAGGCACGGAAAAACTCAGCCCCATAGCCTGACCAGGATTGAAATAAGGATCCTGCCCCATAATGACAACCTTTACCTTATCAAAAGGACAAAGATTAAAGGCATTGAAAATCTTATCTTCTGGCGGATAGCAAGTCTCATTCTCATACTTCTCATACTCCTCTTGCACCTTATCAACCAATTCCCTGTAGTAGGGTTCATCCATTTCGTCTTTCAGCTTTTCACGCCACGATTCTTCTAAAATCCATTCCATTGCTATTGATTAAAACTACCACTCAATAGGCAGAAGCCCACAAGAGGTTAAGTAGGTATTACAACGAGAGAATTGATGCTGCCCAAACCATCCGCCACGATTAGCAGAGAGTGGCGAAGGGTGTACACTTTCTATGACACAATGTCGCTGCTGGTCAATAAGACTCTTCTTACTACGCGCAAAACCGCCCCAAAGCATAAAGACTAAGTTCTCTCGTCCATCACTTAGTGCCTTAATAGCTGCATCTGTAAAGGTTCCCCACCCTAATCGCTGGTGACTATTAGCGACGTGTGCACGAACGGTAAGTGTAGCATTCAGCAGGAGAACTCCTTGCTCTGCCCATCGTGTTAAGTCGCCAGACTGATGAATCGCTGTACCCAAGTCAGCTGCAATCTCCTTATAGATATTCTGCAATGAAGGTGGAAGCTGTACCCCATCAGGCACGGAGAAGCTTAATCCCATCGCCTGTCCAGGCTCATGATAAGGGTCTTGCCCAATAATCACAACCCTCACCTTGTCAAAAGGACAAAGATTAAAGGCATTGAAAATCAACTTCCCCGGAGGATAACAAGGCTGCTGTGCATACTCTTGTCTCACCTGCTCAACCAACTGCTGGAAGTAAGGTTTCTCAAACTCTCCTCTCAGTTGTTGTTCCCACGAAGCTTCTATCTTTACGTTCATAGCTATGACTTTTATCCACAAGCGCAATAAGAAAAAGAGTGAAGATTTCCTTATCTCATCTTATCGCACGTAGTTTTGTTACTACAAAAGTACGATAAAGTTCTGATAACAACAAAAAAGTCGTGCCTTTCGACACGACTTTCTTATTTTTAAAGCTAAACTATTACTTCTTCTTTGGCTGAGCCTGCTTCTTGCAGCAGCTACCTGCCTGTGCCTTCTTGCAATCCTTCTTTGCCTTATCACAAGCCTTAGCAGACTTATCGCAAGCCTTTTCCTGCTTCTTGCAGCAGCTACCTGCCTGCTTATCACAAGCCTTTTCAGCCTTCTCATCACAAGCCTTACCTGCCTTCTCATCACAAGCCTTACCTGCCTTATCGCACTGCTTGCCCTTCTCAACCTGCTCATTTGGAGCCTTGTCACATTTCTTTGAGCACTGGCTCTGTGCCTGTGCGCTGAGTGAACATACACTAAATGCTACTACAAGTGACAATGCTATTTTCTTAAAATCCATAATCTTTTACTGTTTTTAAATTATACATTAATACCTATTAAACTCAGAAAGGATATAAATCCTTATGGGCGCAAAGGTAATGAAAAAAGAAGTTTCAACTGCAAAAAAGATTCATTCTGTTTATAAATTTTAGATTTATTAAAACCTGCTTATTTATTTAGTAAATTTATGTAAACTACAATCTTAATCGTTCTTTTTCCTTACCAACAAACAAAAAGAGGTTCTTCCATTAAATGCGTAGACGCTTTTTGTATTGCTTTAAAGGAAAAAATGAAGTTACTCATTAAACAAAAACATAACTAAGACAGTCAAGTATCTATCCTATTATCGTCCTTTGATATTAAAAACCATTTCAATTTAAGACTTCGAAAATCTACAGACAAGTGTTAAAAAAATCATTACATAATTTTGAATAATACATCAATAAATAACGGCAAAATCACATACAAAAAGCAGGTTTATAGTTAACAGGAAATCAATTAGTTATAAAGTAGTAAAATAAAAGGTGCTTAGTTGGTCTTCAAAAGGGCGTTAGTAAGAGGCTTAAAGGGCATCTTTTGCAAGGCTATTAAGCGTCTTTTAGAAGCTAAAAGAGCATGTATTGGTTTTGAACTGCATGAAAATAAATTACAAAACCCAACTAATGAGGGAGTAAGTTGTTTGTAGAAAGCAGATAGACATCGCACCTAATTATATTTGTCATGCAGTTTATCCCCCGTTCTTAAACCATCCAATAGGGGGTAATCATACCATGTATGTAGATTAATCTTACTCTATTAACGATCTACGCTTTTAACGGAAGAACACAAAAAGAGCCGTGAATGAACACGACTCTTTTATCTACAATTAAATAATTGTTTCTATTTAAGCAAATTATTTCTCCTTCTTAAAGAACGCTTTAACCTTCGCCTTGTCCTTGTTATAAGTGTTCTTGATTTTCTGTCCGTCCTTAGCAAGAACTTGCTTAACCTTTGCCTTGTCCTTACGATATGCGTTTCTTACTTTCTGCTTATCCTTAGCAATACCCTGCTTTACCTTTGCCTTGTCCTTACGATAAGTATTCTTTACTTTCTGCTCATCTTTAGCAAGACCCTGCTTTACCTTTGCCTTGTCCTTACGATAAGTATTCTTTACTTTCTGCTCATCTTTAGCAAGACCCTGCTTTACCTTTGCCTCATCCTTACGATAAGTATTCTTTACTTTCTGCTCATCTTTAGCAAGACCGTTCTCAACCTTCTTTACATCAGCATTGAACTTTGCCTTATCATCCTGATAAACCTTATTTACCTTCTCCTTGTCGTTAGCAAGGTCTGCCTTAACTCTCTGCTTGTCTGCGTTGAGTTTTGATTTCTCAGTAGTTTCAGCCTTCTTAACGGCAGCACCTACCTTCTTTGCCAACGTGTCAACACGCTGCATGATAGTCTCATGAGGCTTTTTTGTATTGTTGGTCTGTGCTTGTGCGCTAAGAGAAGAGAGTCCTGCAAGGGCTACTAATGATAATACTAACTTACGATTCTTCATTGTCTTTAATCTTAAAAATAAATACTTATACCTATATAATATTAGAGTCGAAATACGACTCACGGCAACAAAGATACTAAAAACAAATCCCAAAAGCCATAAAAGACCTTTGGGATTTTATAGATTTGTAATAATTAACAATTTACTTGTCTGAGATAAGATTCTCACCTGTCATATCTGCAGGCTGCTCTAAGCCCATAATATGAAGGATAGAAGGTGCAACGTCAGCCAAACGACCATTCTTCACTGTTGCAGAATTGTTGTTTGTAACATAGATGAATGGTACTGGGTTGAGTGAGTGAGCAGTGTTTGGACTGCCATCCTCATTGATTGCGTTGTCTGCATTACCATGGTCAGCGATGATGATTGTCTCATAATCGTTAGCCTTCGCAGCCTCAACAACCTCCTTAACACACTGGTCAACAGCCCATACAGCCTTTGCAATCGCATTGTAAACACCTGTATGACCCACCATATCACCATTAGCAAAGTTCACAACGATGAAGTCATACTCCTGTGTATTAATAGCACCAACAAGCTTATCCTTCACCTCAAAGGCACTCATCTCTGGCTTCAAGTCGTATGTCGCTACCTTTGGAGAAGGAACCAAGATACGGTCCTCACCCTCGTAAGGCTGCTCACGACCACCATTAAAGAAGAAGGTTACGTGTGCGTACTTCTCTGTCTCTGCTGTATGAAGCTGCTTCTTACCAAGCTTGCTGAGGTATTCGCCTAATGTATCCATTACGTTCTCCTTAGGGAAGAGGATATTCACGTTCTTAAAGTTTGCATCGTATGGAGTCATACAATAGAACTGCAAATCCTTAATTGTGTGCATACCTTCCTCTGGGAGGTCCTGCTGTGTGAGCACAGATGTCAACTCCTTAGCACGGTCGTTACGGAAGTTAATGAAGATAACTACGTCACCCTCCTCAATCTTACCATTCACAGAAGAGTTTGTGATAGGCTTGATGAACTCGTCTGTCACACCTTCTGCATAGCTTGCCTCAATCGCCTTAACCATGTCAGTAGCAGGGGTACCCTTACCCTCAACGAGCAAGTCGTACGCTTCTTTCACACGGTCCCAACGCTTATCACGGTCCATTGCATAGAAACGACCAACGACTGAAGCGATATGTGCGTCATTTGTATCACATACCTTCTGAATGTCAGCAACGAAACCAGCACCACTCTTTGGGTCTGTATCACGTCCGTCCATAAAACAATGAACGTAAACGTCCTTAAGGTTGTACTCCTTACCAATCTCGATGAGCTTGAAGAGGTGATCAAGTGAAGAGTGAACACCACCCGTAGAGGTCAGACCCATCAAGTGAAGTTTCTTACCATTCTTTTGTGCATAGCTATATGCAGCAATAATATCTTGGTTCTTCAAAATGTCACCGCTCTGACAAGCTTTGTTAATCTTAACGAGGTCCTGATAAACAATACGACCTGCACCTATATTCAAGTGACCAACCTCAGAGTTACCCATCTGACCATCTGGCAGACCGACATCTTCACCTGATGCCTGCAACTCAGAGTGTGCACTAACTGCGTTCAAATAATCTAAGTATGGAGTTGGTGTGTTATAGATTACATCACCCTTACCATGCTTACCGTTACCCCATCCATCAAGGATCATCAATAAAGCTTTTTTTGCCATAATTATTCCTTTATTTTTGTTATTATCTTCGTTTATTACCTATTATTATTTTTGTTACTGCAAAGGTACGATAAAAGAATAAGATGGGGGCAAAAAGCCATTGGAAATTTGAAAATGAAAGCTATAGAATTAGAAGTATAGGATTATTCAGCCCTCTGATTCACTGTTTGAAAGCATAACGCAGCAACATCAAAGAACATAGTTACATTTTTCTTCCTTCGTGCTAATACTCCGCACGGTTGGTGATCATGACTAACACCAACCATGTTAAGAGTAAACACTAATCTTAATAATGACTAAATACTTTAAGTTAAGTGGCTATATTATGAGTAACTTTGCCTTATTGCAATCTGAAAATGACTGGTACAAGCTGCCAAACTCCCTGCTTCGGTCTTCTTTCCCACTTCCATGCAGGCATAAGTTTGAGTACTCTGAGTGCCTCTCGGTCAAGGTATGGGTATACAGAACGCATAATTCTAAACAGACAACAATGACCAGAAGGGGTTACAAAGAACTTTATTATGACTTTTCCCGAGATTGAGCTTTCTGCCAATTCAGGCGGATATTGAAGATGTGCCGCTATAAATTTGAAGAGATCACCTGGGAATGAAGGTTTCAATCCCTCAACAGTTTCAAACATCTTTGCCCCTAAGGTGTCCACATTCAATGTATCATAACAAAGATCATAGGATGGTTCAGCACAACAAGGCTGCTCGGTTTGCTCCTTTTTCTTCGGTTTCATCGTTCTTTTATGCTTCTGTGCATCGATATTACCAACGACTACAAAACTTAAAAATAGAAATAAAAACAGTTTCTTTATCATAACCATATACTCTTATTGTTGAACATTTTGTTTCTTAAAAAAAACTGGCAAGACATACCAAGCACCACCTCTTTCCATAGAACTCATATTCCATTTTGGCATTAACTTCAACACTCTTAATGCCTCAGCATCAAATGATGAATTCAACGAACGAAGTACCTTAAATTGAGAACAGCTGCCGTTGCGGTCTATATAAAACTTGACAACCACCCGCCCTTCAACATTCTTGTTCTTACGACCGGCTGGCCATACAAGGTGAGCACGAAGGAATTGTTGGATATTACCTGGGAAAGATGGCATTGGAGGAAACCAACAATCAAATATTTTATGCCTTTCGTTTTTTACTTCTAAGGTATCGATTGTATCTTTCCGAACCTCATTTTCATAAGATTTCATCGACATATTCTTCTGTTGGGCAGTAACAGTTCCTTCCATACAGATACTAAGTGACATTAAAAATAATACTCGTTTCACCATATAAACCTTTTGTTTTATTCTCCTTTACAGCTACTAAACGCAGCCTTTCGAGAGATTATTATAAACAAACTCTTTGCTTTGAAGAGTCTTTCAAACATTCTTAATTTAAAACCTGCGCCAACGCTTAAACGCAATCACGCCGCCGCAGGTTTATGAAATGCAGATGACATATATTGGAACTTATTGTCGATGCAAAGGTAAAGAAGAATATAATGCAATGCAATAGCCCCATTAGAGTTGACACATGTAAAACAAGTTAACATTTGACTATCAATAATTTACGACTAACAACTTCACTTCTTTGACACAATAAAGCTTATAAAAGTTCCCTCGTTTTCGCACTTTACCAACCTTTAAGATAGCTTTTCGTCCCCTTTCCTCCCACCCTAATTTGGCAATACGCAGTAGAATGTGTATCTTTGCAAATATGAAGAGAAAGCCGATTTTACTACTGCTTAGCATCTTGGCATTGCTTTCATGCAGCCAAAGAAAACTGCCTAACTATCCCGCAACAGACGATGGTATTACTCGAATGAGGCTCGATAGTGCCGCTTTTTTCGTGGCTAAGCATGACACAAGGAATGCGATGTATCAGCTAAAATCGGCAGAGAAGCACCTTTTCAACGTAACAGAAGACTCTTTGAAGTTTGCTACATACTATCGTATTGCTCTCTTGAATGCCCAGAACGGTGCTTATAAATTAGCACTAGATTACTTCGAGCATACTGCTCGATATGCAAATGATAGCAAGAAGAGCCACAGACTGACCGACATTTACCTCGGTAAGGCCTCTGTTTTTAACCAAATGGGCCAACACGACTCTGCTCTGTGGTACGTAAAGAAGGCTGAATCCTTCAAGCCTCGTATTCGTAAAGACCAAGAGCAGAGTATTACTCAACTAAGAACCCGTATTGAAAAACACCAGATTTTATCGGTTTCACCAGAGAAAGATATTGAGATTATACAGATACAAGACCGCTATGAAGTGGCTATCGCACAGCGTAAAGCCCTGCAACTACAACTCTATATTGCTTATCTCGTTATCATCTTGATACTCCTAACAACGGGTATCGTAGTATGGTTCCGCCGTCGTATGCGCCTGCAACTACATGCCTATCGCAGGCAACAAGAGGTGACAGAACAGAATATTCAGCAGTTGATCCGACGGAAAGATGCAACTATTGATGAGATGAAGGCAGAAGTTGACAGTAAAATCAATGAGTTAGAACAGCTAAAACAGAAGATACCTACACATAACGGAGATACAAAAACAGCCGATTCCATCGAACAAATAAAGTTGGGAATAGACACCCTCTACACCATTCTAAAAGGTGGTAATATCTCACAAATGGGTAAACGTGAACAGCAGGCACTCAACGCTATTATGCCAAACTTTGATTACGACCTTGCCTATATCCTCAATAATCCCCGCTATGCGTTCACTCCTAAGGAGACATTTTACTATTTAATGGATCACAACGGAATGACTGATGAGCAAAAAGCCAACGCCTTCTGCTGTACATCACAAGCTTTAAGGTCGATTAAGAGTAGAATGAAAAAGAAGATGGAACTATCACAGGAGACACTTTCAGACTCGATATAGACATCGAGAACTTCCCTTACTTTCGCCAAGCTTTAACTCCCCTCCTCTAAAGAAAGGAAAGGCAGGAAGTCATATCTTCTTTGCCGCATATTCTCCCATCTGCTTATAGCCTGCAGGATTAGGATGCAACCAATCACCAATCTGCCATTCTTTACGCAACTGATCTGGAGCTGAAGGGTCACGCATAAGGGCATCAAAATCGATAAAACCATCGATTTCTTTATTAGCCCTAATCCATTCATTTACCTGCTTACGAGCTACATCGCGAGCAGGAGTATAATAATTCTTACAGCCCTTAAACGGAGTTATCGTACCCATATAAACTTTCAAACTTCGTTGATGTGCTTTCTTTATCATGACCTGATAGGCTTCTATCAGCTGACGTGCTGTTTCCGCAGGATTAGTTGATGTACCTATATCATTGATTGCTTCAAAGATGACAACTGCTCGTAAACCTCTTTGGCCGAGTATATCACGATCGAAACGCTCCTTTCCTGGAGCTCCTAAGCCCACTGACAGAATGCGATTATCACCAATTCCTAGGTTTAAGACTCCCGTCTTTTGCACATCAGTACTCTTCTCTCCGTTCAATACAGCAGACATAAAATCGGGCCAACGATCTTGCGCATTGGTTACACATCCTTTACCGTCAGTAATACTATTCCCTAAAATGGCAACACTGGAAATACTGGCATCAAGAACGTCTATGGCAGAAATATTAAACCAATGGTCTTCTTTAAAGGCTTTAGAGAAGTCAGTATTCGCATTCGTTACACCTCGCAATATATAAGACGTTGTACGTGATCCCATGTGAACAGTAGGTTCCTTCGGTGCTTTAAGGTAATTAATGGTAATTGACAGACGCTCCAAAGGCTGCAAATTAAACTTTAACGCATCAGAGAAAACTGCTTTTCCTGCGGGAATCGTGACGCGACGCTTATTACTAAACTGAAGGTATTTTGCAGTATTCTTCTCTATCTCTGGACCCTCCAGAGCCTTAGCAATATAGACACTTGTAATCTCAACAGGGTCGGAAGATAGTTCATTACTTAATTGAAGACGGAGCGTATTACCCCCAATACTTACCTTCACGACTTGTCGAACAGAACGATTCGTCATTTGATTGTTATAAGGCATAAATCCCTTATCAACAGTTTGTGGCGCACATGCCCATGTTCCTACCCAACGTTCCTGCTGTGCATACGCATTAAAAACGATGAAAAGCGATAAAACGAATAAAAACTTACGTATTGTCATGATCCTGAATTAAAAACTTCTTTATACTTTTTAGAAAAGAATACTTTTACAAAAGTTAGATTAATAAAATGTTCTACTTGATATTTTTATCATCTATTGAAGATTTAATGAAGCAGCAAGTCCCTTTATTTCTTCTTTCATATAGGCCTTGAAGCCATCACCCTCAATGATTTCAATATCCTTATAAAGTCCAAGAACAAAGCGGCCTAACCCCCGATAGTCACATACTTCTAAGTCTAAAAGCCATGACCCATCTTCGTTCTTCGTAATAAAATATGTTCCTTGTGGATATTCCTCTTTAAAGAGATTATGCGATAGCTGCCCTAATCGAAGCTTCACACGATGTCGCTCCTCACTACTAAACATAAAGATATCAGTAAAAACTTGTCGATGCAAATCTTCATGTAACCATGGAGTATCCAATATCTCCACACTCGTCATACGCGAAATTTTGAAGGTCTTATTTTGCTTAGAGACCAACTCATAGCAACGAATATCCTCATTATTATGCAGAAAAAGGAAAGGTTCCACCAGACGGTCCTTCATGGAGTGACTATGTGGACTTGAATAGCCAACCAAGCAAACCGTTTTCTTCTCAGCCATTGCCATCTGCAATTGCTTCATATTGTTATCCATCTGGCGACGAACAGGAGAGTCAGCTGATATTGAGAAATTATACGCATTATCTAATTTCTTCCTTAATTGGTTTACCATCTCGCTATCATTACCAGCCATGGTAAGTACACTATATATCGTCTTCACATCCTTATCAGTAAACTGAATAGCTTGGAGCAACTGAGTAAAGAAAGGAGAACGCCGATCAATATGATAACAACCTTGATTTTTGAACACAATAAAACCAGCATGCTTAATGAAATCGAGCAGGTAATAAAAATTCCTATGCGACAATCCTATCCTTTCACACAGTTCTTCAACAGTGTAGTTACGTCCATCAGACAAAATAATTAACAGCTCTAACTGCTTTTTTAGTTTATCAAACCTCATTTCTCCAACAAATCTATATGAAGATAACGCAAAGGTAACACTTTTCTTAATCATTGCAATTCTTTTTACTCCAAATATGTTGAGCAAACAATGAAATAATCGTCCTGCATGACTATAGGATGCAATGCTTACAAACTTGGAAGAGCTACTGAATTTATCACAAAATACTTTTAATTCCTTTTGCTGTCATTTTAACATTTCACAATAATACTTTGTTTTATAACCAGTTATCCTCCAGATACAAATGACAGAAATGACAGGAAACAACATAAAAGGCGGAAAGAGACCTGCTCTTTCCGCCTTGATATTTATAAAAACTTACGACTTACTCGTTCCTCACAAGATCATTATAATCGATCTCATTCTGTGGAACTACCCAAGTCCACTTATTACCGAAATCTACAGCAATTGTTTTTGCAACAGCTGGGTGTGCATTACCGCCTTCAGCAAATGAATGACGAACAACAGGAATGTTCCAACGTTTGTAATCACTCCATGCAGAACCCTCACCCCAAAGTTCAACTTCACGATAATCCTTGATTTCATTAAAGAGGTCAGTACCCGTCTTCGTACAAGTATAGCTTGCGTTACGACCTGTAGTAGCATTCAGTTTGACCAATGCAGCCTGTGCATCGGCAGTATTACCCAAGAAGTAATTAGCCTCAGCCTCTATGAGAACCATCTCACTTGAACGGATGAAAGGAACATAACTAACACCCGGCTGTGCTGTCACCCAGAACTTCATCTGACCATCCAAATAGATATATCCAGAAGCGTAAGCTGCAGAGAGTCCAGAAAGCTGATGTTTCTTAACGATAGAGTCAGCCTGTGTCAACACACTTTCATTACCCATACCCAAGATGCCAAAGGTCTGGTCAACCTGCGCATTGTCAGTAATATTAATACTGCGGAACTTATCAGCAGTGATAAAAAGTTGCTTACGAGCATCATTATTAGGAATACGAGTAATCAACTCGTGACCGATAGTACCAGCACCAGTACTCTGACCACTTGCATAGTAACCATTACAAGCACCCTGTACACCATAAGCCCAATACCAGTTCTGCTCACTTGCATCACCATAGCTACCGAGAATCCACTCATCATTTGGCTTATAGAAACCTGCTGCGTATGCTTCACCAGTCATCAACGGACGATTATTCTCTGCCAACTTAGCTTGTGCCAAAGCTGTAGCATAGTCCTGACGTGTCAATGCTGCACGTGCATAAACGGCATGAGCGGTATTTAAGTCAGGAATCCAACTCTCGGCAGTAGAACGCGTCACACCACTCTCTGTGAAGAGTGTGATCGCATCCTGACAGTCCTTATAAATCTGAGCAAAAGTCTCAGCAAGTGTTGAAGCCTTTAATTCTCCCTTAGAAGTATCGATACGCAATGGTAATCCCTGAGAAGCACCATTATTACTATCCTGCCAACGATAACAATAGTAATGTACTAACTTCTCATAAGCATATGCTCGGAAAGTCAATGCCGAAGCCTTGATAAACTTCCTATCTGCATCATTACCAGCGGCATTATCAATGTTTGCAAGGAGTGCATTTGCATTGTTAATAATCTGATAATAGTATGCCCACGCATAAGAATCATACTTAGCTGTAGACCTATAGTGAAAATCTTGGTTATGGATAGGTGCCCAACCAGAAGCATAACGGTTATAGTTATAATTCTGACTTGGAAGGTTCTCATAGATACGCATTATCGCATTTTCACCTGCGAACCCTTGACCATAGTAGTACTGCTGTACGGTCATCGACTTTGCAATACCATTCAAGGTGTTACGCGCATTGCTTGTATTAGCATATGCTGCAGAAGGCTCAGCCGACTCTGCTGGTGATACATTGAGATAATCACTGGAGCAAGATGCTGTCATTGCAGCTACAGCAAGTAAAGTCCCTGCGGTGAATTTATTTATTGAATATTTCATATTATTCCTTTTTTAAATTCTACAATATTAGAGATCGACTGTCAAACCGAAGTTGAACACACGTGCAGAAACATAAGTATCATCACTTCCACCAGCAAAACTATACTGTGGGTTCAAACCCTTACGGCTTGTGAGTGTGAAGAGGTTCTCAACACCAGCCTTTACTGAAACGCCACCAAGACCCCACTTTGTTACCAATGCCTTTGGTAAACGATAAGTGAGCATGATATTCTTCATGATGAAATAAGAAGAACTTGTCAACCAACGGTCACTAACCGCATTGTTATCAACACTTCCGTTGAAGTCAAGGATTGGTGTACCATTAGGGTCGATACGATTAGTAGATGTAGCTGTCATACCTGCAGGAACACCATTCCAAGAGTTAAGTGCATCCTTATGAAGTGCAGCTGCAGAAGAAGCTGAACCTGTAGACATCAAACCTCTGTAAGAACCGTCCATTGTCTTACCACCAAGACTGTAAGTCATCAACATAGACAAGCTCAAGTCCTTCCAACGAAGGTTAGAACCAAATGAGCCATAAACAGAAGGGAGAGCTGTACCCGCCCACTTACGGATTGCCTGAGAAGTTGATGTAGTATACTTTGTTCCATTGATCTCAACAAGGTTGCCTGCAGCAGATGCAGTAGCTTCCTGCTTTGGATCAAGATCATAGAGAGACTTACCAGTCATCTGATCAACACCTACGAAGTGATAAGTATACCACTCATAAGCAGAGTGTCCCTCAGAATAGTTCTGCTGACCATGCAAGATATCTTTACCCTTAGGCAACTTGAGTACCTTGTTCTTCAATGTGGTAGCGTCAAAAGAGAGGTTCCATGTCCAATCCTTAGAACGTACAACGTCACCATTCAACATAATTTCGAATCCACGGTTAGAGATGGTTCCAATATTTTGATATTGTGTAAGGTTCTCTATTAAATCATTACCATAGTAAGAACCTGCTGACAATGGGAAGCGAACCTCGAAGAGTAAGTCCTTAGAACGCTTATCGAAATATCCTAAGCTAAAGTTCAAGCGATCGAAGAGCGTACCCTCAACGCCAAAGTCGAAAGTCTGAGTTGTCTCCCACTTCAAATCAAGAGCAGCCAGCTTCTGACGTACCAAAGCAGGGTTACCACCATTCTTTGTGATGTAATAAAGTGCCTGATAGCCATAGAGGTTAACAGCAGCATCGTTACCAACCTCACCGTATGATGCACGAGCGCGCAAAGCATCAACCCACTTTACTTTCTCCATGAACTTCTCCTTCTTGATATTCCAGTTTACACCAGCTGAGAAGAAGTTACCCCAACGCTTATCTTTATGGAACTTAGAAGAACCATCGCGGCGGAGAGAGAAGTCTAAGAAGTACTTCTCATCATAGTTGTAGCGAAGACGACCAAGATAAGACTCAGTTCTATAATCCTCAAAATAGCCTTCTGTATCAGAGTTTAGGACGAAGTTACTCAACGCACGCAAACCTTCGATAGCTGCATTCGTGTTCATGACACGTGCATACTTACGATTCCAGCTATAATTCTCATGACCGAGAAGAACATCAACATGGTGGAGATCAAAGTTATGATCCCAGTTCAAAAGTTCCTGTCCTGTATAAGAGATATACTGGTTAGCATATTCTGACAAACGACCATTGTTAGATGCACCATCACCAATAACAGGGTTATTATATTTCTGACGGTTTGTTGTCGCATGGTTCAAGTCTACTTTTCCTGTCAAAGAGAAACCGTATGGCAAACTGATTTTTGTATAGAACAAACCATCCAATACGTTTCTGCGTACTCGGTCCATATCCATCGTCATCTCGTAAGGGAGGTTACGATTTTCAAGATACTCAGATGTAGTATCATATTGCTTGTTGCCATCTGCATCCAAAGCGTATGTACCATCAGCATTATGCAAATAAACAGGATAGACTGGAGCCATGTAACGAGTTACATAGAATGGATTAGCATAGAAAGTACCATTAGCATCTGAGTTAAAGCTTCTTACAGAAGAAGTACCAGAGAGGTTCAAACCTAATTCGAGCCACTTGTTGGCTGTATATTGTGTGTTAATACGGCCTGTAAAACGTTCATAACCTGAGTTCAAAGTATAACCCTGCTCATTCAGATAACCAGCAGAAGAGTAGATATTGTACTTATCGCCTGCTACACCAGCAGAAAGGCTATACTCTTGACGATGACCAGTACGCTCAACTGCTTTCTGCCAATCAAGATCGTCATAACCAGGACGAATAGAGGCAATCAGCTTACCATTTGCATCAAAGAGAGCATTACCAGCAGCATCATAGATATTACGCTTCACATAATCAGACACCAAGTGCTGGGTTGCATAAGTTCCAGCTGCAGCATCTGTAGAAACGATACCACCAGAGAGGGCATAATTCCTCATTGCTACCCAAGAAGTTTCCATCCATTCGTTTGGACCTAAACGGTCATACTCTGGGATACCACGTCTGTAGAAACCTTGATCCATCTTCAAAGTAATGTTTGGCTTAGTAGAGAACTTAGCCTTCTTTGTTGTAATCAAGACAACACCATTAGCCGCACGGTTACCATAAAGAGCGGCAGAAGAAGCATCCTTCAAAACAGACATAGACTCAATGTCGCCAGGATTTAACTCGGCAATATTACCTTCGAATGGCGTACCATCAACGATGTAAAGAGGCTGATCAGCGCCACTTACCAACGTACCCACACCACGGATGTGAATTTTTGGTGTTGCACCAGGCTCACCATAAGAGTTATTAACCTGTACACCAGGAGCAGAGCCTTCCAACGCACCAGTCACCGTTGTACTAATACGATCAGAAATCTTCTTTGAGTCAACTACAGCAACAGAACCAGTAATAGACTGGCGTTTTGCTGTACCATAAGCCACAACAACGACCTCATCGAGACCTTTGTCATCAGGAGAAAGCGTGACTTTCATACCATTAGATGCAGAAACAGTCTTGGTAAGCATACCTACGTAAGACACGACTAGTTTAGCACCAGATCGTACTGAAAGGCGGAAGTTACCATCCACGTCGGTTACTGTACCCGTCTGTGTCCCTGCAACAAGGATAGACGCACCAACAACGGGCTGTCCATCGTCTGAGGAAACTACAGTTCCGCTAATCTCTGTTTGCGCCAGTGCTGTTCCTAAACTTAGGAATAGACCGACTAAAAACATCATTAGTCTTTTTTCCATAAATTCTCTCTTTAATTAATATAAAAAACAAACTATTTCAGACTTAAATTATTAACACGTAAGGTATTATAAAACGATAAAGATTATTGTATAATAGATTTAACAATTCACAAAGATAGTGTACGCTTTTTAAAGTTCCAAATGGGAATGAACTTTAGCTCGAATATTTCACATTTATTAACTGCATAATATATAGAAGTATCACTTTTAAGCATAAAAACAAACAAAAAACCATTCATATCGGTAAATAAAATTACATTATTGTGATATAGACACTTCTACGTGTTATTGTATGTTAAACAAACATTTGCTACTAAAAAGAGGTTTTTCAACACACAAAACAAAAAAGTGGTGTTGATACATATCCTTATTTGTAAGGAAACCGGTAAACCTAAACCTTACAAATAGGCTTCATTTAAGCATATTCTAACCAATAAAAGCAAACCACCCATTTGAGTATTTCATTTTCTATGTGCCAGAGGATTCCAGATATCTAACTATTATCATGTTAAAAAAAAATTTCTTCTTCATTAACTGATAGATATTTCATAACACCTTATTTTCCAAGACTTTTAATGAACGATTTGAGGATAAAGCGGAAGTGATGGAATATAAATAATCTTGAGAACTCCTTACAGATAACAAACAGAACATTGCATCATGTTATATTAAACAATGTTTACTATCCGCACACTTCGTGCATACCATCCGCACACTTCGTGCTCAGCACCCGCACACATGGTGCTGGGCACCCGCACCAAAAGAGCCTAAAAAAGGGGATTAGCTGTAAAACAACTAATCCCCACATTCTCATTTATTACAATACAACTGTTTACTAATTACTATAACCCGTATTCTGCTGTTTCTTAAGATTTGCATTTGCATCTACCTCATAACCAGGAATAGCAGCATACGCCTTGTAATAATCACGACTATAACTACGAGCATCAGTCGTCAACACATCGTGCCAGCCACGGTCAGCATCATTCGTATAACGTGTTATCGTCTCATTATTACGCAGTGCATCAAAGAAGCGTTGACCCTCACCAACAAGTTCCTTACGACGCTCCAACAAGATACGCGCTAAGGTAACATCTGCTGCTGTCACTTGCTTTGAGGCATCACTTGTACGATTCTTGATAATATCGTTTAAGTACAAAGCAGCTTTTGCAGTATTACCAGATCTGAAGGCTGCTTCCGCTGCATTGAGATAAACTTCAGAAAGACGGAGCATAGGGATATTAGCATAACGAACATCCCCATTAGCTGCAGGCATCTTATTCAAATAGACCCTAGCTCCATTAAAGACTTTCTTCTTATCAGAGTAAGGAGCCAAGAACACGTTTGCACGAACATCTAATGAATCTTGTGCAAGGAGCTTAACGAAGCTCTTTGTAGCACAAACATCACCATAACCAGCGATATCAGGACGATTTTCGGCATATAAATAAGCAATCCCCTCTCTATCATTCCAGTCCTTGTTGTTAGTAACAGAGAGTTCGAAAAGCATCTCATTACTATGATTCTTATCGTCTTTCTTCCATGCATCAACATACTCGTCAGCAGCCCAAAGATTTTTACCTGAATTGTTGATTACGTCTTCAGCTGTAGAAAGTGCATTTGCCCAATCACCCTTTGTAAGGTAAACACGAGAGAGAAGAGCCTTAGCTGCATAAAGACCCATGTAACCAACTTCAGGCTTTTTTGACAAATTACCAGAGTTGATCGCCTCATTAAGGTCCTTAAGTACCTGAGCATAACACTCAGCAACAGTACTACGCGAAGGTTTTTCACTCGCAGAAATGACGTTTGTCACCAAAGGAACACCTAACGATGCACCATTATCCTCAGTATAAGGCTTTCCGTAGATACGTGTCAGATCGAACGTAGCCATAGCTCTCAACACCAATGCTTCTGCACGAACCTGTCCCATCAATGCCTTTGCATCAGCGTCATCCTTATCAGTTAACTTACCGCCATCAACAGCTTCGATGATATGATTGGCCGTTTGAATAACAATATAAGGTGACTGCCAGATAGCAGTAGAAGTGTTAAAGTTAGAAGCTGTGGTATATTCCATTTTGTAATAGAACGATGCACGATTACTTCCATACTTTGAATTATACTGCAAATCCTCGCCGTGCATCTCTCCATAAAGGAACATCTGTGCACCATAATAATCATTAAAGCTAGAAGAGCCCTTCAAAGCTGCATACATACCGATACGAGCTGTTGACAAATCTGAACTACTCTTGATAGCTTCATTTTCGAGAACACCATCACTCGGTCTCTGATCGAGAAATTCATCACCACAGGATGCCATACCGAGCATTACACCTGCGGCAAGTACGAGGCTATATATATTCTTATAAGTTCTTTTCATAAGTAAGTTCAATTAATTATTAAAAACCAAGTTCGATACCAAAGGTAAAGGTACGCAATCCAGGTGTCTGGAATGTGCAAACACCATCAACACGCATTTCTGGATCAACATACAAATCCTTTGACTTAAACGTCAGCAGGTTGCTTGCAGAGAAGAAAGCACGTGCCTTGCTCAAACCGATACGTGACACCCAATGAGATGGTGCACTAAACCCAAGTGTCAAACTCTTCAGACGCAGATAATCTGTTGGCATCAACCAGCGAGAAGAGACCTCACTTGTGTTACCATACTGGAATACTGGCTGTGAAGCATTCGTATCACCAGGTCCTGTCCACATCTTATTGATATCATAATAGGTTGGTACCTGGCCACCAAAGGTGTAGTTCCCATTATTATGTTGCCATGTAGCTGCATCGAAAGCCTTACCACCAAGTGAGAAAGTAAAGTTAAAGCCAAAGTCAATGAACTTCCAAGTAATGTTATTACTGAAACCACCCTCTAACTTTGTTTCGTGGTTACCCATAATAACCTTTTTCGCCTTATTAGGATCGACAGTTGTATTACGTGCATTACTTGTTCCGTCGTTGATATAGAAAGACTCCTTACCAGTAGCAGGGTCAACACCAGCATATTCATATCCATAGTAACTATAGTAAGGTTCGCCTACCTTATGAATACGAACACCGCTTATAATCTGATTCTCTTCACCATAAATCTTTGTCAGCTCATTATGATTGTGACCAAAGTTCAACATAGTTGTCCATGAGAAATCTTTTGTCTGGAGGTTGTTACTTTGAATAGTTACCTCAAAACCTCTGTTACGCAATGAACCAACATTAACAGCTTTACTTGGAGTTCCGCTATTACTATAATAACCAGGTACGGCTGACACTGGCAAATCAAAGATAAGGTCGGATGTTGTACGTACATAATAATCGAAGGTGAAAGAGATACGATTAAGGAAGGTCAAGTCAAGACCAACATTGACAGCACGATTCTTTTCCCATTGTAGTTCTGGATTACCAATACCGACAATAGCCATACCTGACTTTCCGTTATAATACTTTCCGTACTTATACCAGTTTGCATAGCCATAATAACTACCTGGCAACGTACCATTCACACCATAACTAAGACGCAACTTACCATCGCTAACAACCTTTATGATTGGCTGCATAAACTTCTCTGAACCAAAACGCCAAGCTGCAGAGACAGACCAGAAATTACCCCAACGATTGTCTTTAGCTAAGCGGCTGCTGCCGTCACGACGGAAACTTACACCAGCATAATACTTGTTGTTAAAGTTATAATTAACACGTCCCAACCAGCTTACGAGAGAATAACCGCTCACATCACTACTTGCACTTGTCGTACCAGCATTGCCAAACTCATAGAGGTCACCTGGATAATCACTACCATTAAGATAATTATACTTTAGGGTGTATTTCTCAGTCTCGAAACCTAAAAGCGCATCAACATTATGAAGTCCGAAAGACTTCACGTAAGACAGCTGAGTCTGACCATTCAACTGACTGATAGTACCCGTGTAACGTTGCATATTACCTGCAGGAGCTCCATCATTTGACAAACGGTCCCAAAGCACATCTTCATTATTTGAAGTGAAATCGTATGTTACCTTCTCACTTAAGTGAAGAGCATCCCATATATTCCAATCTAATTTTAAAGAGTTGAAGGCACGCTTAATGTCTGTCTTATCATAAGTATGCAAAGCCTCATAGATTGGGTTTACATTAACCAAACTATTCGTTTCAGCACCACGAGCTAAAGAACCATCAGGTAAGTAAGCTACTGATGATGGACTCTGGATAAAAGCATAATTGGAGATAGGACTTGTGTAAGAAGCACCTCCATCGTTCGTAAGCTTCTGATTAATCTTTGAGAACAAAGAAGAGTAGGTCAATGTGAAATCACCAAACTTATGTGTTAAATTCGCATTACCCGTGAAGCGTTCCATTCCCTGATTAGAGAAGATACCTGTCTGCTTCATGTAAGATAATGAAGTATAAAAACGTGTATCCTCATTACCTCCACTCAAACTAACCTGATAGTTCTGATGGTGACCTGTCTTAAATAAAAGATTTTTCCAATCAGTCCAAGCAGTTATAGGTTTACCATTTTCATCATAACCTACAGTTGGCTTCGCTGCAAAGTCGTTGATATTCTCATTGGCAAAATTCTCAGCATCAGTTGCACTCATACCTTCCTTGTAAAGTGCATAATTCTTCAAACCAAGAAGCAAGAGTTCACGACGTGCATCGCCTCCTAACACAGGACGATAGTTAATCGCTACGTTAGAGAAACCCCAATCGCTACGGAAATCAACGTGTGTTTTACCTTTCTTACCACTCTTTGTTGTGATGACAATCACACCATTTGCAGCACGTGAACCATAAAGAGAAGCTGCAGCAGCATCCTTTATGACTGTGATAGACTCAATATCATTACTGTTCAAGGTAGCAAGAACATTCGTTCCAGACTCATTATAGTTACCTTGTCCCATACCGTTGATATCTCCTGATATCATTGGCGTACCGTCAATAACATATAAAGGTTCATTACCCGCATTGATAGAACCCATACCACGGATACGGATGTTACTTACAGAACCAGGAGCACCAGATGCACTCGTAACAGTAACGCCTGGTACGGAACCAGCCAATTTGTCCTGGACAGATGCCACAGGGACATCGGCTAACTTACCAGGGTCAACATTTGCCGCAGCACCTGTAAAGCTTGACTTCTTAAAGTTACCATAACCCGTAACAATCACCTCATCAAGTGAACCAGATTCTGCTTTCATGACAACTTTCATACCATCTACTGCAGAAACAACTTGAGTTTTTAACCCGACATACTGAAAACGCAACTGATTTTTTCCTGCAGGAACATTAAGATGGAACTTACCATCAATGTCAGTCACAACGCCGACTGGTGTGCCAACAACAAGAACAGAAGCACCAACTACAGGCAATCCATCCTCCGAGGATACAACAGTTCCGCTAACCTCTGTCTGCGCCAAAGCCGTTCCTAAACTTAGGAATAGGCTGACTAAAAACATCATTAGTCTTCTTTCCATAAAATCTCTATTAAATGAATATAAAACAAATTGTTTCAAAACCAAATCTTTTACACCTAAGAAAGTTACAAACTCCTACAAAATAACAAGGATTTATCCTAATCTGATACAAAGTTATAGAGACTTTTGATAGTTCCCAAAAAGTTATAAAATAAATCAACCTTTTTTACATTTATTAATAATCAATTGTAAAAAAGCACTATGTTATTGCATAAAAATAAAGTTTTATCACATTTTACGAGATAATAGTTAGGATTTATAAGCTATAAGGACCTATTTTATTGCAAAAGAAGAAATTGAGATTAAATATAGCTAAAACTAAAAAATCACTTTCTTGTAAAAAATATGACTATTCCAAAGTGGGTGATGGGTGATGGGTGTTGGGTGTTGATGGAGAGGAAGTTTATAACAATTAGCCGATTTCGTTTTTTCAGACTATTCATAAATCTTAGTTCCTGTCATTCCTGTCATTTATAATAGGTGCTTTACTTGTTCTGTTTCAACAAGATACATAAAATGTTAAAAATGACAGCAATTTAAAATAAAACTAATCTCGTATTTTATGTGATAATTTCTTTAACTCCTCTCTGACAGGAGTTAAAGAAATTCGTCAGAGAGAATGGATTGAAAATATCACGCTAGAAATATTAATAATTAAAAGTCAAAAGAGAGTTGTCCATCACCCAGAAGGTTATAGCTTTTGCGATGGTAAGGTGTGATGCCATATTCACGAATTGCCTGACGATGCTTTTTTGTTGGGTAACCCATATTTGATTGCCAGTCATATTGCGGATATTCCTCTGCCAAGGAAAGCATATAATCATCGCGATAAGTCTTTGCAAGAATAGAGGCCGCAGCTATAGAAAGATACTTCCCATCACCTTTGATAATGGTTGTAAAAGGTAAATCTTCATAAGGATTGAAGCGATTGCCATCAACTATGATTGCTTGTGGACGAACCTTCAACTGCTCTAAAGCACGATGCATAGCAAGAAAAGAAGCATTGAGAATATTTATCTTGTCTATCTCTTTAGGCGTAACGATACCAACAGCCCACGCAATGGCATCTCTTTCAATCTCCTCACGAAGTGCATAACGCTTCTTAGCTGTAAGCTTCTTAGAATCGTTTAACAACTCATTTTGATAGTCGGGCGGCAAAATTACAGCTGCAGCATAAACACTTCCTGCAAGACATCCCCGTCCTGCCTCATCGCAACCTGCTTCAATAAGGTCTTCATAATAATGACTTTTCAGCATGAGTAATTGGATTTAAAAGTTAAAGAACCTTTCGTATTAAGTTTATATAACAAATATTTTTAAGCGAGTGAACATTAGTTGCACAACACACGGCTATTTTTGCAAACGTAAACCAATGACAGGTTTTACACCTTATTTATATAGCAAACAATTAAAAACAAAAGAATATGAAAAAGGAAATGATTCTCACAGAGCGTAACACATCGTATAACGAGCTTAGTCGTTTCTTCACAGATGTTGCAACATGGTTCCAAACTCCAAAGGAATGGCTACGTAAATATTACAGTGCTGTTCTTGAACGAGAAGTGAGTAGCAAGCAAGCTTCGTATATCACACAGGCTCAGTTGGCATTTATCCTAACAGTATTTCCTATAGTTTCCTCAATGCTTTTGCAAGGAATCTGTTTGGCTTGGTTTGTCTTCAGTCTTTATAAATGCAAGAAGGGATGAGCGACTCCATATACTTTCGTAATAACAGGTGTCCATAAACATTATAAAACATTTATGAACGCCTGTTTTCATTTACCTATTTCCCTAAAACATCATTGCAATACGCTTGATACCTGCAACTACGGCATCAACTTCCTCACGTGTATTGTAGAGTCCGAAGGAAGCTCGAACAGTACCTAAGATACCAAGACGATCCATTAAAGGTTGGGCACAATGGTGACCTGTACGGACAGCAATACCTAGCTGATCGAGCAACGTACCTAAATCCATGTGATGAATATCACCTACATTGAAGCTGATAACGGCATCTCCGCTGTCATGATAATGTCCATAGATATGCATCCCTTCAATCTCGCGTAACTGTTGGAGCGCATAATGCGTAAGATCTTGTTCGTGAGCGAGGATATTATCCATACCCAAGGAAGACACATAATCAAGGGCTGTAGCAAGTCCATGCGTAGCAACATAGTCAGGAGTTCCCGCCTCAAACTTCAAAGGAGGCCGTTCAAAGGTAGTCTTTTCAAAGCTGACACGTTCTATCATTTCGCCACCTCCTTGATATGGTGGTAGCCTGTCAAGCCACTCTTCTTTACCAAAAAGAACGCCAACTCCTGTAGGACCATACACCTTATGACCACTAAAAGCGAGGAAATCGCAATCGAGATCTTGTACATCAACGGCAAAGTGAGGAACGCTTTGCGCACCGTCCACTACTACAGGTACACCATGTTCGTGGGCAATACGAATCATCTTCTTCACCGGGTTGATTGTTCCAAGAACGTTACTTACCTGTGTTACGCTGACAAGTTTTGTGCGTTCTGTGAAAAGATTTTCGTAAGCATCAAGCTCGAGTTCGCCCTCATCGGTCATTGGAATAACTTTCAGAACAATCCCTTTGCGTTGTTCTTGCAACTGCCAAGGAACAATGTTTGAGTGATGCTCCATCGCTGAGATAATGACCTCATCACCTTCCTTCATACAGCCTTCAACAAAACTTGATGCAACGAGATTCAAACTTTCTGTTGTACCACGAGTGAAGACTATCTCACTTATTGAAGGTGCATTGATGAACTTACGTACAGTCTCACGAGCAGCCTCGTGCAGATCAGTAGCTTGCTGAGACATCCAGTGCACACCTCGATGTACATTGGCATTTACATTGAGGTATTCCTCCCGCATAGCATCCAGCACACAGAGTGGTTTCTGTGTGGTAGCACCATTGTCAAGGTAAACCAGCGGTTTGCCATAAATAGTGCGAGAGAGAATTGGGAAATCTTCCCTTACTTTGTTTATATCGTACATCTTTTTATTGGGCTAATAAGGCTAATTGAGCCAATAAGGCTAATTGGGCTAATAAAGCCCAATACCAAATTATTTACACAAATTGCATCCTTCGCACTTATCGAGCTCACCACGGAAACGCTTCTCTACCAAATGGTGGAGACGATCGCGCAATGGTTCAAGTTCCATCTTGTCGATTACCTCATTGATAAAAGCAAACTCAAGGAGGAGCTTTGCTTCTTTCTTATCAATACCACGCTGCTGCATATAGAAGAGTGCCGCATCATTTAACTGACCAACAGTTGACCCGTGATTACACTGAACATCATCCGCATAAATCTCAAGCATTGGCTGGGTAAACATACGAGCTGTCTTGCTGGCGCAAAGATTGCGGTTGTTCTCCTGTGAGAGCGTCTTCTGTGCACCCTTACGAACAAGTACACGACCAGCAAAAGCACCGACAGCATTTTCGTCAAGTACATACTTATAAAGTTCGTTACTCGTACAATGAGGTACTTGGTGGTCGATAAGCGTATTGTTATCAACATGCTGGTTCTTATCAGCTATCACACAACCATTACAGAAGCACTCGCTACCCTCTCCCTTAAACACAAGGTCGAGCATATTACGAGTTACACCATTATGCAATGTTATGACATTGTGGCTTGCACGTGAATTACGTTGCTGTTCTATATAGACATTTGATACACGTACATTCTTTGCATGCGTCTCTTCCATACAGTTCAACTCGAGACATGCATTTTCACCAACAAAGGCTTCTATCACCTGTGTAGCAAGGAAGTTCTTATTATCAGCAGCGTGATCACAGAAAAGAAACTGTGCCTTAGCACCTTCTTCCAACACTATTATCACTCTACGATTAACCATCAGATCGACATCAGAACGGAGAATGTTTATAATCTGAACTGTACGGTCAAGCTCCACATTCTTTGGAACATAAATAAAGAGACCATCCTGTGCTAGCATCGTATTAAGTGCCGTAACAGCATCTTTCTCCGTATTAGCCAGCTTACCATAGTACTTCTTTACCAATTCTGGCTGTTCCATAGCCACATGATTAAGGCTATCAACGACAACTCCATCATTGAGTTTTACGTTTGGAAGAGCCTTCGTATAGAACTGATCATTGACTATGAAATATAAAGAAGTACTCAGATTGGGCACATCACATCTGAATGTCTCATAAGGATTCACAGGAATCTCAAGGCGGTTGAGGTTCAAGCCATAATCTGGTTCAAAGAGCTTTTGCATATCCGTATATTTATAGCGTTCCACCTTCTTGGTTGGAAAGCCCTGACGACGGAAGTCTTCAAAAGCCTTATCACGCACCTCATTAAGCACAGGTGCAGCATGTTGCTTAATAAGTTGCTGCGCCTCTGTGTAGAGGTCTATATATTGTTTTTCGCTTTGCATTGTAATTTCTTTTTGGAGGTTTTATCTAAAGGGTTCAAGCAAGGGATACTAACATTTTTTTAGAACTAGGTGGCCTAGGGTTACTAGGGTCCCTAGGATTGCTAGGTTTCCTAGGACTCCTAGGATCATAATTGCTAACTTAGCTTAATAACAATTTCCCTCAAGCTGACCATTATCCCTCTGCCTCAACTTCTTCCTTAATCCAATCGTAACCGCGTTGCTCAATCTCCTTAGCAAGTTCAGGACCTGCAGTCTTCACAATGCGACCCTTATAAAGAACATGAATCACATCAGGCTTTATCATATCCAGTAGTCGTTCATAGTGCGTAATTACTATTGCTGATGTTGTTTCATTGTGCATCTTGTTTACACCCTCAGCTACAATACGCATAGCATCAACATCAAGACCAGAGTCTGTCTCATCAAGAATACTGAGCTTTGGCTCTAACATTGCCATTTGGAAAATCTCATTGCGTTTCTTCTCACCACCAGAAAAGCCCTCGTTTACACTACGACGAGAGAGTGTAGAGTCCATACCTACCAACTGACGCTTCTCACGCATAAGTGCCATAAACTCTGCAGCCTTCATTGGTTCTAATCCTTCATAGGCACGCTTTGCATTGATAGCGGCCTTCATGAAGTTAGTCATACTTACACCTGGTATCTCTACTGGATACTGGAAAGATAAGAAGAGTCCCTCATGTGAACGGTCCTCAGGCTTCATCTCCAAGAGATTCTTGCCATTAAACAATGCCATACCATCAGTTACCTCATAAAGAGGATTACCTGTGAGTACTGCACTCAGTGTTGACTTACCAGAGCCATTAGGACCCATAATAGCATGAATCTCACCATCTTTAATTGTGAGGTTGATGCCTCTTAATATTTCTTTACCTGCAATGGTTGCGTGCAGGTTTCTTACTTCTAACATACTATTTATTATTTATTCTTTACTTTAAGATTGTTACCTATTATATCAGCAACAGTTGCCAGAATGGCTGAGAAGATACCAAATCCAGAATCATAATCTCCCTCTACCATACGAGCACGCTCTGTAGCAGCATCTTGTTCAGCAAATACTGATTGAGATTGATCTGTATCGCCGAAGATTAGCTTAGCTTTCTTCTTATAAGGACGAATATCCTTTATGATATCAGACCCAATTACTGTGCGAAAGAGACGAGGGTCATAAGGCGTTGGTACAACAACGCTACCCATTACTGAATGACAACTGCTTAATGACTCCCTTTTTACTTGTTCACCAATAAGATACTTCTGCCATGACCTTGGCTGCCATGATTGGGCTTGAAGCATTGTTGTAAGCAGCAAGCCAAATGTTATCAGTATGCCCCTTCGCATATCCATAGTTTAATCATTCTATCCTACTGTTCCTTCCAATGTCACCGAGAGAAGCTTCTGTGCTTCTACAGCAAACTCCATCGGGAGCTTGTTGAGGACATCTTTAGCATAACCATTGACAATCAATCCAACAGCATCCTCTGTAGGAATACCACGTTGATTACAATAGAAGAGCTGATCTTCGCTAATCTTGGATGTCGTAGCCTCATGCTCAACAATGGCTGTATCATTATGAATATCCATATAAGGGAAAGTGTGAGCACCGCAGTCAGAACCCAAGAGAAGAGAGTCACAACTTGAATAGTTACGAGCATTTTCTGCATTCGCTGTAGCACGAACAAGACCACGATAAGAGTTCTGACTATGGCCAGCAGAGATACCCTTAGAGATGATCGTACTCTTAGTATTCTTACCCATGTGAATCATCTTCGTACCCGTATCCGCTTCCTGATAGTTATTTGTCACAGCAACAGAATAGAACTCTGCCTGTGAGTTATCACCCTTCAGCACGCAAGAAGGATACTTCCAAGTAATAGCAGAACCTGTCTCTACCTGTGTCCATGACAACTTTGAGTTTACCCCACGAAGTTCACCACGCTTTGTAACTAGGTTCAAGACACCACCCTTGCCGTTCTCGTCACCAGGATACCAGTTCTGAACAGTAGAGTATTTTACCTCTGCATTGTCCAATACAACAATTTCAACTACAGCTGCATGCAACTGATTCTCGTCACGCATAGGAGCGGTACAGCCCTCAAGATAACTAACGTATGAATCATCGTCAGCTACAATCAGCGTACGTTCAAACTGACCCGTGTTAATTGCATTGATACGGAAGTATGAACTAAGTTCCATTGGACAACGAACTCCCTTAGGGATATATACAAAGGAACCATCACTAAACACCGCAGAGTTGAGTGCTGCAGAATAGTTATCACGATAAGGGACCACACTTCCAAGATACTTACGTATCAAATCAGGGTGCTCCTGAACTGCCTCACCAATAGAGCAGAAGATGATACCCTTCTCAGCCAATTGCTTCTTAAAGGTAGTCTTCACTGACACTGAATCCATAATGGCATCAACTGCCGTACCACTCAAAGCCAGACGCTCTTCCAAAGGAATACCTAACTTATCAAAAGTTTTTGCTAACTCTGGATCAATCTCTTTGTTCTTAGGCTTCTTCGCTAACGGATCAGCATAATAAGAGATATCCTGCAGATGTAACTCAGGCAAACGCAAGTGTCCCCAAGTTGGTATGGGGAGTGTCTGCCAGTAACGGAAGGCCTTCAAACGAAAATCGAGGAGCCAATCTGGTTCCCCTTTTTTCTGCGAAATAAGTCGAACGACATCCTCGTTCAAACCTTTCGGAATGACCTCTGTATGTACATCAGTCGTAAAGCCGAACTCATACTTCTGCTCTGCGACTTTCTTTACAAATTCATTATTTTTGTTCTCAGACATTTGTTTTTTGGGATTAAAGAGAAGGAAGTCGCTTAATAATTAGAAGAGGTAGTAGATTAAGACATAATACTTTCATTACTATATATCTTTTATCTATAACCTTTAGCGCATTCTGATATGCTATCCACCTTTTCAATACCTATTGTTTGACTCACTTAAACCTATCGTTCTTATGGATCCAACAATAAGTTTTTCGTTCCCGCCATCTCTATTCTCAACACTTATATACAACATTGTAAGCATACAAGAAGTATGCCACATAGTTCAATGGAAACATTTGTTACCATGAAGAAAAAACCGTCTTTGCTCCTTTATTGGAGAAAAGACGGTTTTTTATATTATTACAATTTCTGTTCAACCTCAATCTCCGTGAAGGTTTCAATGATATCACCTACTTGCAAATCATTATAATTGACAAGTGAGATACCACACTCAAGTCCTGCCGCAACTTCCTTCACATCGTCCTTATAACGCTTCAGTGCATCAATAGGAGCAGTATGAACAACGATGCCATCACGGACTACGCGACCCTTATCCTTGCTGTGAACCTTACCTTCAGTGACGATACCACCGGCAACTGTTCCAACTTTAGAGATCTTAAATACCTGCTTAACCTCAAACTGACCAGTAATGATTTCTTTCTTCACCTTGTCAAGCATACCTACCATTGTAGATTTCACGTCATCAATAGCGTCATAAATGACAGAGTAAGTATTGATTTCAACACCTTCGCGATCGGCCAAGCGACGTGCATCAGCAGAAGGACGAACCTGGAAGCCAACGATGACAGCATCAGAAGCAGATGCCAACATAACATCATTCTCTGAAATCTGACCTACAGCCTTACTGATAACGTTTACGTTAACCTTTTCAGTTGACAGTTTGATGAATGAGTCAGACAATGCCTCGATAGAACCATCAGTATCACCCTTCACAATGATATTCATCTCATGGAACTCGCCACGTGCAATACGATGAGAGATATCAGACAATGTAAGACGAGTCTGTGTACGCAAGCCCTGCTCACGTTGCAATTGCTCACGCTTGTTAGCAATCTCACGTGCCTCCTGCTCTGTTTCCATAACGTGGAAGGTATCACCAGCTGTAGGTGCACCATTCAGACCGAGGATGATTGCAGGCTCTGCTGGTCCAGCACTCTCGATACGCTGGTTACGTTCGTTGAACATTGCCTTGATACGACCCCATGAAGTACCAGCAATAACGTTGTCACCAATCTTCAGCGTACCGTTAGATACGAGAACCGTACTAACATAACCACGACCTTTATCAAGAGATGACTCAATGATAGTACCTGTAGCCTTACGGTTAGGGTTAGCTTTAAGATCCATCATATCAGCCTCAAGAAGAACTTTATCAAGAAGTTCGTTCACTCCGATTCCCTTCTTAGCACTGATTTCCTGACACTGATACTTACCACCCCACTCTTCAACGAGCAGATTCATCTGTGACAAATCCTCACGAATCTTATCAGGATTAGCTCCTGGCTTATCTATCTTATTAATTGCAAATACCATTGGTACACCTGCAGCCTGTGCATGTGCAATAGCCTCCTTGGTAGTAGGCATCACAGAGTCGTCTGCAGCAATAATGATAATCACAATATCGGTTACCTGCGCACCACGAGCACGCATAGCAGTAAATGCTTCATGACCTGGAGTATCCAGTAAGGTTACCTTACGACCATTCTCCAATGTCACACCATAAGCACCAATGTGCTGGGTAATACCACCAGCCTCACCAGCAATCACATTCGTGTTACGGATGTGGTCAAGCAAAGAAGTCTTACCATGGTCAACGTGACCCATGACTGTAACGATTGGAGCGCGTGAGATGAGGTCATTCTCATCATCCTCCTCTTCACTAACAGCTTCCTGCACTTCAGCACTTACATACTCTGTCTTGAAGCCAAACTCATCAGCCACAAGATTAATGGTCTCAGCATCCAAGCGCTGGTTGATAGATACCATAATACCGACAGACATCAAAGTGGAGATGACATTTGTTACTGGTACATTCATCATTGTTGCCAATTCAGAAACAGTAACAAACTCTGTCAGCTTCAATATCTTACTTTCCTTGCGTTCTGCCTTAGCCTCTGCATTCAAACGCTCTTGAACGGCATCACGCTTTTCCTTACGATACTTAGCACCTTTCTTATTCTGACTCTTGCTTGTCAAACGAGCAAGTGTCTCCTTTACCTGGCGTGCTACAGCCTCATCATCAACCTCTAAAGGTTTTTGATTACGGTTACGGTTCTTCTTGCCCGCATTCTTGTTGCCACCGCCGTTATTGTTATTGCCTTTCTTACCGTTCTGATTCTGCTGCTGGTTAGCGGCAGCATTGATATCAACACGTTCCTTGTTTATACGAACGCGTTTTTTCTTGCCCTGACCATTACCCTGACCAGCCTTCTCTTCACGCTCTTTTCGGCGTTCCTCCTTACTCTTCTTTTTAGGACGAGTGCTCTGGTTCAAAGTACTGAGGTCAATCTTACCCAAGACATTCACCTTAGGTGTATTCAAGATTTTCTTTTCATTCTTGGTCATGAACAAACCATTATCTTTCTTTTCGTCTGCAGCCGTAGTTTCAGCTTGCTGTGTTTTAGAGGCAACAACTTCGACCTTAGCATCTTCCTTTGCCTCAGATTTCACTTCAGCCGTAGCAGGAGCTTCTTTCTTTACAGACTCAGCTTTTGGAGCAGCAGGCTTCTCGGCCTTTGGTGCTTCAATCTTTGCTTCTTCTTTATTAGCTACATGCTTCTTATGTGCATCATGCTTCTCTACCTTTTTCTTCTCCTCTGCAGGTTTAACGGCAGCTACAGCAGGAGCAACATCTTTTTTCTTCGCAGTAGATTTATTCAGCTGATCAAGATCAATCTTTCCAACTGGCTTAAACTGCTGACGCTCAGTCTTAACGACAGCCTCTCCCTTATGATCAGCCGAACTTTTCTTCTCTTTCGTCTTCTTCTGTAAAAGCTTAGCTGCGTCCTTCTTTACCTCCTTATCATTATTGAAGGCATCTACAAGAGCCTTATACTGACCCTCGCTTAGCTTGAAGTTAAGCTCATTTTTCACTTCGCCTAACTCTGGCTTCTTCTCTAAGAACTCCACTGCCGTTTGGAGTCCTATATTCAATTCTCGAATTGCTTTATTTAATCTAATGCTCATTAACTTTATTTTTCGGTGTTGGGTGTTGGTTGTTGATATTCCTTTTTTTGGTAGAGAGGGGTTCCGAACATGGAGTTGCTGAATAGTCACACCCGTTAGCTTTCAGTCAACAGCCATCACCCACCAACCAATCACCTTTTACTGTTCAAACTCTGATCTCAATACGTTCAACACGCTATCAACAGTCTCTTCCTCCAAGTCTGCCTTTTCAATCAACATCTCACGTGGAGCGTTCAGTACCTGACGTGCTGTGTCGAGTCCGATACCCTTAATGGCATCGATAACCCACTGATCAATTTCATCAGAGAACTCATCCAAGTAGATATCCTCCTCGGCATTCTGCTCATCAAGTTCACGGAACACGTCGATAGTATAACCTGTCAGCATACTTGCCAACTTGATATTCATACCGCCACGACCAATAGCAAGGCTAACCTCCTCTGGCTGCAAGTAAACTTCAGCCTTCTTATTCTCTTCATCAACAGTAAGGCTACTCACCTTTGCTGGAGCCAGTGCACGCTGAATAAAGAGTTTTGTGTTTGCTGTCCAGTTGACAACATCGAGATTCTCATTGCAAAGTTCACGTACGATACCATGTACACGACTACCACGTACACCAACGCAGGCGCCAACAGGGTCGATACGCTCATCAAAGCTCTCAACTGCAATCTTTGCACGCTCACCAGGCATACGAGCAATCTTACGAATAGCGATCAAACCATCGTTAATTTCAGGCACCTCAGCCTCAAGCAGACGCTCTAGGAACTCTGGAGCAGTACGTGAAAGAATAATCTTAGGATTGTTATTCTCGTTATCAACACGATGAATCACAGCACGAACAGTCTCGCCTTTACGATACTGATCACGTGGAATCTGCTCGCCCTTAGGAAGAATCAACTCGTTGTTCTCATCGTCAACAAGCAGCACCTCGCGCTTCCAAGTCTGATAAACCTCACCAGAGATAATCTGACCAACACGGTCCTTATACTTGTTATACAAAGAGTCATGCTCCAGCTCAAGAATCTTAGAAGCCAAAGTCTGACGAAGGTTTAAGATAGCGCGACGACCAAACTTATTGAAATCTACTTCCTCGCTCACATCCTCACCGACCTCATAGTCTGACTCAATCTTACGTGCATCTGTAAGGCTAATTTCTTTATTCTCATCCTCAACCTCGCCATCAGCCACAACCACACGGTTACGGTGAATCTCGAAGTCACCCTTATCAGGGTTTACAATCACGTCGAAGTTTTCGTCACTACCGAAAATCTTAGCGAGTACATTACGGAAGCTCTCCTCCAAAACGCTCACCAAAGTAGTACGATCGATGCTCTTGGTGTCTTTAAACTCCTTGAAGGTCTCGATCATATTCGGACGTTCTTCTTCTATTTTTCTTGCTGCCATAGCTTTACTTGAAACTTATTATGTATTTTGTATATTTTACTTCATCCATCTTGTACGCATGGTCCACATCCATCTTCACTGGACGTTTCTTACCTTCCACTTGTACCTTCTCATTGACTGCAACAACAAAGTCGTTACCATCAACACTCTTTAATACGCCTTTGACTTTCTTTCCGTCCTTACCGAGTACCTCAACTTCCTTACCAATGAAGTTCTGATACTGCTGAGGAACTTTGAAAGGCTGACCCAATCCTGCAGAACCTACCTCAAGTTCGTAATCCTCTTCATCACGTGAGAGACGATCTTCGATATACTTGCTCAACTCTACACAATCTTCAATCCACACGCCATCGGCATGATCAATCTCAACGACAATCTTATCGTCAGAACTGATTTGAATGTCAACCAGGAAGTACTCCTTACCTTCCAGCCACTCGTCAACGAGACTTTTTACAACGTTTTTATCTATCATAAGTGTTTTAATATGAAAAATGAGGGACTAGTGAAAGCCCCTCATTCCTCTGAACGTTTGCAAAGTTACGAATATTTTCGCACATACCAAATGTTTTAAGGCTTTTTTATCTGCTTATAAGCGATTTAGATGAAATATATCCAAGGTCTTTCTTCCCCTAAGAAACCTTCGAATTCTAAATTCTTTCATGAAAGAAAATATTTCTTTTCGTGAAGAAAAATATTTTTTCATGAAAATAAATTCTTCCTTTCATGAAAATAATTCTATGCGAACCTTTTTTTAGATAACTAAAAGATAGGAACTACCCATATAAAATCCACTAAACCAACTGTATATAAGCACATATCCCCACTTATCAATTCTAAATAAACTGCGAATTCTGTATTTATTGTTTGATAAAACGAGTGATATCTTCCAAGACTTCTGGCGAGATCGTTTCTTCGATCATCCTATACTCCAAAACATTTCCAGTCTTACAGTGTTGGAAAAGATGGTTAAGAGAAGGATATTCTTTGATAACGTTTTTGGGATTATTCTTTAGACGAGCCTTAATTCCTGTAAGATTCAGCGATGAGATTACTTGAATATCACGATTACCATTTATAGCCATAACAGGACAAAGCGTCTTTGAAATATCCGCAGATGGGTCATAATCAATAAAGAAGTTCAACCAAGGTGACCTCTTTATAATGGCATTCATACGATACTGATACGTAGAGAAACGCATTGATTGCCCTGTTAGTTCGAGTATCTTATTTGTTTGTGCTGTCAAAGCAGTGTCTCCTTTCACGCCAACCCCAGCCATGCTAATAACAAAATCGACTTTTCCTTTCGCTCCCAACATGAAAGCTATAGACCCTCCTTCACTATGTCCGAGTACGCCAACCTTACCAAAGAGCTTTGACCTACGCAGAAATTCAACACCACTCATTGCATCTCTCATAAAATCAAGCGTCGTTGCATGTTCCACATCTCCGCCTGTTGATTTACCAAAGCCACGGTCATCATAACGCAAAGTGGCTATACCATGTCGTGCCAGATAGTCTGCTATAACAAGGAAAGGCTTATGATCGAAGATTTCTTCATCTCTGTTCTCCTGCCCACTCCCAGTAACCATCAATACTACAGGGGTCTGTCCTTTCTTATAACCAATAGGGTATGAGAGTGTTCCGACAAGTGTTGCATTATCTGTCACATTATTAAACGTCACCTCTTCCGTCTTATATGGATAGGGAGCTACAGGGTTCTGCGGACGATTTAGTTTCTCCTCTCCACGTTTCAAGGTTAATGGAAAGGGTTGCCCTTGGGTAAAAGTACCGACTATCTCGTCTCCTTTCAATTTTCCTTGATAACTGAGAGCCAAACTTGCGAGACTTACACTGATAGAATCAGACGAGCAGTAGTCTGTCTCTACCGCTATCCCCTTCGCACCTTGATCAGGACTATCGAGCGTACACTCAACCTTTCCTTGTGCATCACTATTCACATGCAACACAATAGTCAACGATTGTGGACCAAGATTCAACTTACCCATCCACACTCCTTCCATAGGTTTCTGTGCAAAAACTCCAACCCACGAAAACAACAAACATAAGAATAGAATCTTCTTTTTCATATTCATCAAATTTATAGTACAAACCTGTTATAAGCGAAACAAGCACTTAAAAACAACTCTTTCAAGTCTCGTTCTCACACCCATCCTCCACTTGCCTTGGTACTGAATAACAAACAAGTAAAGTTCCCACAGGGCAAAGATAAAGAAAAAACATATAAGTCAACCCCTATAAAAAAAAACATTTCATATAAAAAGAGAATTGTCTATCAAAAAGCAGTTCACCAACATGACAAGTAACCCATAATCAAACACACATAATGACTATATAAGAATAAGGCTTATAAGTTCCACTTGAACTCATAAGCCTTATTCCTTATTATTAAAAAGTTCCCTTTATTTCGCCTTTGACTTCTGCTTTTTATCAACAGCTACATTGCTTGCTGGTTCGAGTTTAACCAAAGGCTGACCAACAACAGGCTGCAAGAGTTTCTTATACTCTGCAGGATTCTTCAAGATTTCCACTGCCTTTTTCCACTGCTTATCAAACTGCAGACTATTCTCTAAGGAGCCTTTCTGATAGTAATAAACTGAAACAAGATCACTCGTCAACAACTTTTTTAATGTCTGCTTATTATAATCAAGATCTTTAGCAATATTATGATTTAACTTCTTCTCTAAGGCATCGAACTCACCTTTCGCATCATCATAATAGCCTTCGAACTTAGCCAGTTTCACAAGGTTCTCCAAGTATTTCTTACTCTCACGGTCATACTTGAAACCACTCTTCAATACAGCTTGCTTGAAGTCTTCAAAATCAGCATCTGAAATAACAAATGTCTTTGCTGGTCCGATTGTTGGATGCTTCTTTAGATACTGTAGTTCCCAATTCCACATTACCTCTGTTGAATCACGACCAGAGGAAGCAAGATAGAAAGCTATGTTTGGTAGAGAGTCTGGACGCACCTCAACATCTGGCTTGATACCACCACCATCACGCACCTCACGTCCGTTTGCCGTGTGGAACACATGTGTTAGCGAGTCTGGCACATGCTCGGTATATCCGCCATTTGCATGCTTATAGTTGATTGCTTGTATACAGCGTCCGCTTGGGATATAATACTTACTCGATGTGAGTTTTAAGTTTCCATTATAAGGAAGATCCATTGACACCTGTACAAGACCCTTGCCATAGGTTCGTGTACCGAGGACTACCGCACGATCAAGGTCTTGCAGACTACCACTGGTAATCTCACTGGCACTCGCCGTCTCATCATTCACCAATACAACAATCGGCATAACGGTATCAATGGGTTCCACTGTCGTTTTATACTCTTTGTTTGCACGCTCCATCTTACCGACCGTCTTCACGAGAGTAATACCTTTCGGTACAAACATATTTACAATATCAATTGCTTCCTGCAAGCTACCACCACCATTGTTACGAAGGTCGAATACAAGCGAAGTCATCCCACGTTTCTTCATATCAAGGAAAGCACGGCGCACTTCCTTTGCACAGCCTGTAGTGAAAGAGTTGAGATTCAAATACCCTACTCCACCATCCTGCACACCATAATAAGGTACAGCAGGGAGCTGAATAGCTCGACGAGTAATCTTAAACTTCATCTTCTTATTCGTAGAAGGACGCTGAATGGTCAAGACAAAGGTTGTACCAGCATCACCACGAAGATGATTGCTGACATAGGAAACATCCTTCCCTACCATTGACGAGTCACCAATAGCAAGAATGACATCCCCCTTCTTCAATCCAACTTCTGCAGCAGGCATATTCTCGTAAGGTTCATCAATCACTGTATTGTTCAATAAGAAGTTATAGCGAATCAATGCTCCCACACCAGCATACTTACCTGAAATCATCATATCGAGATCTTTCACCTTCTCCTCTGGGTAATAAATTGTATAAGGGTCGAGCGAACGAAGCATGTAATTGATACCCGTCCCGATTACCTCGTCGGCGTTGAGGCTATCAACATACATCAAGTCAAGATACTTGTAAATAGCCGAAAAAGTCTCAAGATTCTTTGCTACCTTGAAGTTATGTTCTTTTTCTGCAGTGCTTTGTGCCATAACAGACCCACTGAAAGCAAGCAGCCAGAGTCCGAAAGCCAAAAACAATTTTCTCATTATATATTTTATCTGTTTATTATTTATTGCTGTTATAACAGGACAAAAGTACATTATTATAATGGAAAACATGCCTTTATGACAATGAAAATAAAGAAAATTACGATTTTATTAAAATTTTCTTCAAAAACATTTGGTAGTTTCAAAGAAACATACTACCTTTGCAACCGCTTACAAGAAATAAGTAATATAACTGCTTCAGTAGCTCAGTTGGTTAGAGCACCTGACTGTTAATCAGGGGGTCGTTGGTTCAAGCCCATCCTGGAGCGCATCAAAAGGAATTACGAAAGTAATTCCTTTTTTTTGTTTTTAGGAATTTTAGAAAAGGGGCAGAATAATGATATTGGGCCAATTAGGCTAATAAGAAAAAAAAGGGTGCATGTTCTCCTGCTTAAGGAGTTACACACACCCATTATTATATGTCAGTTTGAAAAGTAACTTTTACTTTGAACGCCAAAGACCATGGAGATTGCAGTACTCACGTGCGTAAACCTCAGTTGCATCAGTCTTAAACTCAGCTACAGGGCGGTCTGTGGGCTCAAGATACTTGCGGAGAACCTCGTTGTTATTAGTTACCAACTCAATCCAAAGGATAGAGTGCGCCTCTGTCATTGGGTGCTCAACCTCACCAATTGTTACGCGGTAGCCACCTTCAATCTTCTCAACAACTGGTACGTGCTTCTCTGTTGCAGCATCAGTAGTATTCTCAACTACATGCTCCATACCAGCAACACCACACTCACCGTCTACCAATACTTCAACGATCTGACCACTCTCTGAACACTTATATAATTCGTTTCTTTTTGCCATAATAAATTATTTCTTAATGTTTTATGTCTGCAAAGATATATCTATTTTCCGAAAGAAACAAACTTTCCACTTGTAAATATTTCAATCTTTACATTATTTAAGATTTTCATAAACCTAGAAGCGGTTAGACACAAATGTATCTAACCGCCGCGTTATCAATTAATAAGAGCTTTGTAATACGATTACTTTGGCTATGATTTAACTTGCCATCAGTCCCTCATTACTCTTTCACAACTATCTTTTTACCATCATGAATATAGACTCCACGTTGCGTTGGTTTACCCGTGAGTCGTTGACCAGAGAGTGTATAGTAATACTCACCGCCTTTCTGCTGCTGAACTGCAGCTTTGACATCCTCAATACCCATAACTATCTCCGTTACATTGTTGATGGCGAACTTACCATTCTCCTTCGTTGATGAGACTTCAAAGAATGACGTTTTCTTCACACGTTCAATATCGACTGACTGGTTGACACTAGCAGTAGAAGCTGTACCAATATTGAAGACGAAATTTACGTAGTCATCAGCTTTATGGAGTGTATAGTCCTTATAGAACCAAGTCTTGCCATTTATCGTTGCAGTTGTAGTAACCTTATCACCTGGCCATGCTGTACCAGTATGCGTACCACCCCATGAATGATAGTTCACGTATGAGTTCCAACCCACCTGATCAGTATTCACATAGACACGAATCGTCTCTGGTGTGAAGGGGACAGGAGCCGTAATCTTATAGCTACGAGTAATAACCTTACCCACAACACCACCTGCCAACAAGGCTACCTTCAAGGTTGTTTCGCCCTCAGGAAGCGTTATCTCCGTTCCAGAAGCCACCTGCGTGCTACTTGCCGTTGGTGTTGTACCATTCGTTGTATAAACAAGTTTTACTCCCGCATTGGCAGAAACGGCAGTTAGCTTAACCTTTAAGTTCTCACCTTCATACGCTCCACTCGCCTTGTCAGCCCAAGCAGTCTCAGCATCATTAGTCAAATAATAAGCATAGTGATAACCACTCAAGAGCTTTGTATAACGTGAAGTAGGAACTATCAGTTGGTTAGCATTGCTACCCACAACGACCAAAAGCTTTCCGTTCGTACCCGTAACAACATTCGCATAATAGCCAGTAGAAGCGCGGTAGTTCTGATAACTGCTCGTATTCGTTACACCAGCCAACTTACGAGCATCAATCATTGCCTTTATTTCCTTTGGATAAGCGAGGTAATGGGTATAGAAAACACAAGGTGTTCCAGGCATAGCCAACAAGTAAGCATTAGCAGCAAGCGTATCTTTCCGAATAGGGTCTGGAGTGTAACCGCTCGTCGTTCCTCTGTCTTGAACATCATGATTTTCAACGAAGGTAACGGCATACTGCTTATAAGTTCCATTATCAACATTGATGCCAGTAGGTCTTGAATCACTAAGTACACTCCAGTTATTCTGATTGATAGCATCACGAACAGCATAGCGGAAAGCAAAGTCGAAGGCTGCACTACGTTTTCCTGTACCATCAATCCACGCCTTTACCGTATTCACATTGCCGTCCCAATACTCACCTACGGAATAAGTAACGTTAGCCGCTGTATTATAATTACCAACATGAGAAGCGGCAAATCCCTTCACCATATCATAACGGAATCCAGCATAACCAAGGTCGTTAAGCAAGTAGTTTTCGTATGCTTTCACTATCTTCTGAACGTTCGCACTCTTATGATCAAGGTCTCGCATACCGCCCCAACCTTCTCCATCGTCATTGTTCTGACTGAGCTGAGTGCCTGTTCTTCTTGCTTCTGTGGCAGCTGCTCCACCGTCATCATCAGCACAAACATCCGTAGAAAGGTTCTGATAAGTTACTCCCTTATATACTTCTGCAGGGAATCCAAACCATCCATTATTCGTTCCGTGATGATTAATCACTACATCTGCAATCGTCCCAATCTGCTTGTTCTTAAAGGTAGTAATCATACTCCTCAACTCCGCCTCCGTACCGAACGACGAGTTCTGATTGAAGTAATAGAGCGGATCATAGCCCATTGACTTCGTTGCGGCAGCCTTACCACTCTGTGGAACCCATACAAGATCGAAGTAACCAGAGAAGTCATTAGCTTTCTTCTCCAATACAGTCCACTGCGAATCGTAGAACGAATCCCAATAAAAGCCTTGTAACATTACGCCACCATAACCAGCAGGCCAACCTTGTGATATGGCACTCAAGCACACAAAAAGTGTACATAAACTTGTCAAAATACGTTTCATATAGATTTCGATTTTAGTTATCTCTTGTTGATAAGTACAAAGTTAGTGATTTTCAATACATAATATTGCTACCCACCACACGTCTTTCATTATTTTTCATGCAAACGTTTGCACTTTGAACATAGGTTTATTAAGTGAAGAACTAACATCAGATTCTCACCCTCACCATCAACCATTTCTGCATAGAACATGCTAAACTTTGATTAAAAGATAACATTCCGATTCATTACAAAAGGCTTGTAACACCCTTACAAAAGGCTTGTAACACCCTTACAGGAGGCTTGTAATATAGATAACAACGGCTATGCCTTAAACAAACAATGAATACCAATAACGAAAAAGATAGCCATTGAAGAGAGAAGATAAGTCGTAATGATATACAAACAGCATACTTTAACGTTTTTCTTGATAGTAAACAGCTTATTAAAGTATAATCGTTACCTTTGTAATCTAATACAATAAAAATCATTGTTAAGCTTTACATTTCCACCTTCTGAGCTGTAAGAATAGTGTATGATACATGAAAATACTGACATAGAAAGGCTTTTCAAGCGTTATTACCAACCGATGTATCGGGTGGCAAAAGGGATTCTCTACGATCAAGATGAATGTAAAGACGTGGTGAGTGATGTATTTGCCAAGGTCTTTGAAGAGGGTATAATACTGCTTCCAGAGACGGAGGAAGGCTATTTGATAAGGGCTGTCCGCAATCGTTGTCTGAATATTATTGCACATAAAGACATACGAGAAAGGACCTCAAAACTACTTTTGAATGATGCAAAGACTATTCTCTCCGAACATGACGAAACACTACTTGACCGCCTAATGCTACTCATTGAACATTTAGAGCCGCCTATTCGTCGTCAGATTCTACGCCTACGCCATGTGCAAGGACTACCCTTTCAGCGCATTGCCGATGACTTAGGAGTGAGCAGAGTAACTGTGTATCACCATCTTTCAGAGGCTATTAACATCATTAAAAGGCAACTTAACCAAGCAAAACAATGAACAACAAGCAATCAGAAGAGAAACAAAGGATATTCCTCAACATGCTGGACCATCCTGAGAAATACACCACGAAAGAGATAGAAACACTGCTTGCGGATGAGGAGATAAGCTCGTTTGCATCCAATCTGGCTATGACTAAACGTGCAATGAAACTTCATGAAGATGAGGACATAGACGTGAATACCGAGTGGGAACGCTTTGCGATAGAACATTCTATACCACAAAGACGTAACTGGAAGCGGATTGCGGCATCTACTATCGGTATCATCTTTATATCAGGCTTGGCGTTTGCTGCTACAGTTCAGTTGGGTATTCTGCCTTTCTTTAATAGTAAAGAGGAGGTTGAAACACACCCAAAAACTCCTCATCTAACGGCTACAGACTCTATAAAGAAGGTGCAGGCAGAACGCCAAGCAGTTTCAGACAGCCTTAGCCGAGTACTCCTTCACAAGACAGATAGTATTCCTCCGCAACCTATTGTGTTTGAGGATACATCTTTGAAGACCATCGTTGATGCTATGGCAGCATATTATCATGTCGACGTGAAAGCACTAAATCCTGTATCAACACACATCCGCCTCTACTTCAAATGGGATAGGCAGTGTAGTCTTCAACAGAATATAGAACTGCTGAATGCCTTTGACCGCGTAAAAGTTAGCTATTCTGATAACACATTAACAATAGAGTAAAGCTATGGAAAGGTATCTTATTATTCTGCTACTCCTCATCGGCTCGCATGGAGTATCAGCCCAACGTATCAGTCGACAATATAATAATGTATCCATGGCACAGGCGTTGAAGGAGTTAAACCAACTGCAAAACCGATACACCGTAAACTTCATTTACAACGACTTAGAGGACTTCCGCATCACTACTAACATCAGGAATAAAAGTGTTCCAGATGCTATTGGACAACTCATAGGCTTCTATCCCATTCGGATGACATGTCGCGGAGACGTTATCATGGTGGAATGTACACACAAAACAAGGCGACATTTGACAGGAAAGGTCATTGATGAGACTGGACAGCCAGTACCTTACGCTAATGTTCTACTATTGTCTGTTGTCGACTCCAGTGCTATATCAGGTGGAGTTAGTAATGAGAGTGGTGTCTTCGTAGTACCATTTGAGCCATCAAAGGTCATCGCCCGCATTAGTTACGTGGGTTATAAACCAGTTTATCGTACCTTTTCAACAGAACAAGCAGGTATCATTCAGCTTCAACCCGATGCCTTAAAACTGAAGGAAGTGACCATTAAAACGTCCCATCCACTATACAAACAGACCAATGGAGGGATGAGTATCAACGTTGAAAATTCCCTTTTATCGAAATTAGGAACAGCTATGGATGTCTTAGGACAGCTCCCTCGTGTCACAACCAATGGTGATAATGTGCAGGTGTTTGCCAAGGGTACACCGCTTATATACGTCAATAATCGCAGAATAAGCGATATGAAAGAACTTACGGAACTAAAGTCTGACAACATAAAGAGTGTAGAAGTCATTACAAGTCCCGGTGCGCAATACGATGCACAAGTACAGTCTGTCATCCGAATCAAAACTATTCGTAGGCAAGCTGATGGTCTTAGCTTTCACAATGATACTCGGATAGAATACAATGGACAGTGGACAGGTTCGGAGGCAACCAAGTTTACCTATAGAACTAAGCACTGGGAGCTTTTCAATAACATCACTTGGATGAACTATAAAGACCAAGAGAAGAATTATCTCTGCTCTCAAATACATACCAGTAGAGAGGATATTGAGACGCAACAACATATCAGATACGAGAGTAACCATAATATCCTTTCTGAAAATATTGGTGCTTCTTATTTGATAAATGATAGCAATACCATCGGTGGAGCTTATCGTTATTACACCGACTATCACATGGATGGGTCTATAGATAACAACCAAAACATCTATAAGAATGGTACTTTAGAAGGAACAATAGCACAGAAAGGAGACGTGGAAGTGCGTGTTCCTGCTCGACATCAGGCAGACTTGTATTATGTGGGACAGCTTGGAAAACTTAGCATAGACTTCAATGCTTCTTACATGAGTATAGGCACAAAAGAAAGGCACGTCCAATCGGAACACTCCAACGAGTTCCCTAATCGTGAAGTACACTCCACGGGTAACCAACACAGCAACCTCTGGGCAGGGAAACTGGTTCTTAGTCACCCATTATGGGGCGGAAATATATACTGGGGAACGGAACTTTCCAGCACAAACTCACGTGGGGATTTCAATAACAAAGAGCAGATTGTAGCGGCATCAGAGACCAATATCAAGGAAAGGTATCATGCGCTATTCACTGAATATACCCATTCTTTCGGCAATTTCATACTTAACACAGGACTACGATATGAGCATGTAACCTCCAACTATTACTCTTTTGGAGTGAAACAAGACGATGCCAGTAAACATTACAGCAATCTCTTCCCTTCCTTTTCCCTATCATGGAATCATGAGAAATGTAGCTTTCAACTCAATTATAACAGTAAAATCCATCGTCCAAGCTACCGTACTCTGCGCAACTTCATACAGTATAACAATCGTTATGCCTATGAAGGGGGTAATCCGGAACTGCATCCTGAACAGATACACAACGTAGAAATAAACGGGATATATCGTTGGTTGAGTCTCTCGATAGGCTATAAGTACTACAAAGACGTGATGTTCTGGACCCATAAACTATACAAGAATCAGGCTATCTCATTCTCTTCAACCTACAACTACGACCATTCTGAGAACCTTTATGCAAGTATCTCGGCTTCTCCTAAGTTCGGAATCTACCAGCCAACAGCAGAAATCAATTATATCCAACAGCGTTTCCATGCACCATTAGATAATGGTACATTAGTAAAAAACAATCCCTGCTTTGTAATCTCACTACGTAATCAGTTTTCTTTCTCTAAGACTTTCATAGCAAGAGTTGACTTCAGAGCACGCACAAAGATATATGATGGTTTCCAAACATCCAATGGTTGGGCAAGGATGAATCTCGCCTTACGCAAAACATTCTACAATAATCGTCTAATATTCATACTCTCTGCGGACGATATCTTCAAGTCCGAACGAGAACAATGGACACTTCGTGGCTATGGAACAACATTAGACAAAGATTGCTACAACTACTCCCGCGCTGTCTCACTGACCATCACTTACAACTTTAATGCTAAGCGAAGTAAATACAAAGGTACGGGTGCTGGCAATGCAGAGAAGTCCAGATTGTAAACGAATTGTCCTGACTAAGAAGAAAAAGCTATCAGAGTTGGGACAAAATACAGTAAACGGCACTTCATAGTAATTAAATTAGCAAAGGCAAGTAACTTCTGTCCCAAGCTTATGGAACTAAAACAATGCATTGTTCTTACTGATTCTCAGACACGTATAGGAAGCACGAAAAAAGGTGCGTTGAGCAAGACTAAGCCAACGCACCCTAAATATGTATTTTGATGTTTAAAGTCTAAGGAACAAGTTCCATTGTACAGTGTGACTTCGTATCACACAAGAGATAGAGCTTAATATTATACTTACCAGCTGTAACATTAATGTTACCACCCTTGAGAGTAATATCAGCTAATGAGCCACCCCAATCTAACACCCAATCGCTATTCGCACGGAACTTCATCTCACCAGCAGTCAGTGTGATGCCCTTAATCTCCCAACACTTCTCAGTAGCGTTGTAAGTCATTGCCTGATCGCTGTTCCATCCGTTTGGAGTTGCAGAACCAATAATACCAATGCGATTGATAGCTGTGTAGGTAAGAGCCTGTGATGTGAGGTCAATATCCACCTTATAGAAACCTGCTGGTTCAGTCATCACGATATTACTACCCTTCTCAACGAGATCAGTACCATAATCAGTACCATTCCAATCCTGCTGAGTAGCAAACTTAAAGCCATTCTGATTGAGATACATAAAGCCAGTGTACTTACCATCAGCAGCTGCGCTATAAAGCGGATTGCTAAATGACCAGCCATTAGCATCACCTGACATATAAAGATACTGAGTGAAAGCTGGTGCAACACAAGTAACGTTTGCAGTCACACTCTGAGAAAGTCTGAAGCCTTCACCACGGAGCAACTTCACTTTATCTGTTACGGTCAAAGCAACCTGATGGAGGTCGCCATTCTTACCATAGAGGCTTTCTACGGCAGAAACGAGTTCTGTACTCTTCACCTTACCCCTTTGCTTGCGTTAAGTGTAGCCGTCTTGTTGTTATAAGAAAGTACAGCTGTTAAGGTTTGAGAAGCGACAGAGTCTGTTGACACCACCTTTGGAACAAACAACTGAACAGAGTCTGCTGTCTCTGTATTGAAGTCGATGGCTGCTGCTTGGCTTACAGTGAATGTAACCGTACTGGCAGTCTCTGCGCTGTTACTCTGTGGTGCAGTCCATGCTTCATATTCATCGCTACCGCAAGAAGCAAGTAACAATGCGGCACTTGCCATGATTAATAATTTCTTCATTTCGATTCTTCTTGTTATGTGAAAAGGGTGTGTCATACTAATTGTGCCTGCTGACACACCCTCTATTATCATCTTTAATAAATTACTGCTTTACGAAAGAATACTGACCTGTGATGTCGTTGAAGTAAACAGTGTAAGTACCCTTACCATTGCGAACATTCTTACCGCCCTTCGTTGCAACACCATATGGGAATGCTTCAGAACCCCAGTTTACGTCCCAAGTACCGTTAGCAGCGAACTTACAGCCCTCACCATCAGCACCAGTAGACTTCTCATTGAAGGTCACAGTAGCCTTCCAATCATGATTCTCTACAACAGTTGTCTGTGCAGTCATTGGTGTTCCTGCAGCATTCCAGCTGTCATGCTTACCAGGAAGACCCATAGAGTTGTAAACAGTAGGTGTAGCACCAGTGTACTCTGCGATTGTCAGTTTCACATTCTTAGTATCAAAAGTAATGGTATAGTAACCAGCTGTTGGAACCTTGATATCAGAAGAACCGCCATCATTATAAAGGAACTCGCCATAGCTTGCGCCCTGACCAACCTGACCAGCATCCCAATTCTCTGGGTTCTTCTTCAGTTTGAAGCCTGCTGTTGACAGATAACCAGTCCAAGAAATTACGCCCTTACCTGTCTTCTTATCATACTCCTGGCCTTCCATTGGCAACAATGGAACCACCTGACTATTACCCCATGAGCCATCACCGAAGTTACCACCGACGAGATACCAAGTCTCAACAGGAGCGTCAGAAAGCTCAATATAATAAGGAGCAACACTCATCTTTACAGGGTTAGAGTAGATTGTATCACCATTTACTAATGAGTAAACACGTGCGTAGAGTTCCTGTGTTGCAGGGACAGTAGTCTCCTCATAGCGTTCCATCTTCTGAATAGCCGTTGCAAGATCAGCTGCAGGAACAGAGGTAGAAGCTGTACCTGTTGGCGAACCAACAGCAGCATAGTTACCACGTTCAGCATCCATATCAACAACAGCGTCCACAGACTTTGTCCAAGTGTTGGTAGTTGAGAACTGCATACCATATTCAGCAGCTACAGGGAAACCATATTCAGGCTGCGACCATGTGAACTTCAGGCTCTCAGCAACCTTTAAATCTATTGTTTGTGCAGCGTAAGCTGGTGTGTTCAGAACAAATGTCTTTGGTGACTGAAGAACTGGATTATTGTCCAGGTCCTTGTCACAGGCAGAGAACAGTGCCACACCTGCACACAACAGCAACGATGACTTAATTATTGATTTCATATTGATTATTCTTTAATCGTTTACTTTCTATTATTCAATAGTACGTCTTTTCAATGCCTTTTAAGTCCCAAGAACGTCTTTATTAACCACGAAGTAGGTCATATTAGAGTCTTGTTGGCGAATTCTTTTCATGAAAAGAAATAATTATTTTCACGAGTGGAAATATTTATTTTCATGAAGAAAAATATTTGTTTTCATGAAAAGAATTTGCCGTAGATGATTATCAAGAAGTTAATTCTCAGCTTTCATCAGACCTTCCAGCCATTGATTACACCTTAATTAATAGCCCGGATTCTGAATCAAGTTGGCTTTATTAGCAACCATATCACTTGTCGGAATTGGGAAGAGGTTAAGATGAGAGTCGAAGTTACGGCCGTTCTTCACACCACCCTTCCAGCTCCAGTTGTAATTAACATTACCACCGAAGTAGCCGAAACGGATAAGTGTTGTACGACGCAAGCCTTCGAAGTAGAACTCACGACTCCACTCGTCACAGATCTGGCGGAGTGAATAAGCGGTCTGAGTAGTAGCATTAGCACGTGTACGGAGCGCATTGATATAAGCAGTTCCCTGTGCAGTTGTCGTTCCATTGTTCTGACGTGCATCTGCTTCAGCATACATCAAGTAAGCCTCAGCAGCACGCATGAGGAAGAAGTCGGCGTCTGGGAAGAGCGAGTTATGACCTGCACTGCCGTCCGTCTTAAAGTTATTAAACTTACAAACAGAGAATCCGTTGGTAAATACCTTTACACCCTTCTCATCGTCACCATTGCTTACATTACGACCTTCACCATCAAAGAGGGCACGATCGTCATCTGCAGCTGCTGGCATAGCGTATGCAGCAACATTAGGAGCATCGTTATTTGGGAAGAACTTCAATACGAGGTCTGTACGCATACGGTTACCAGCCCAACCACCAGTTGTATTGTTACCTGCAACGGTAGCACTCTTGATATGCTCGCTGTTGTCGTTAGAACCAGCCATGAGATAGAGGGTTGTACCATATGAAGTAGTCTTCAAACCATCCTGAAGGATAGGGAAGATAGCCTCAACAGAAGCACCATTCTCACCATTATCGCCCATAAAGAGTTGCTGATAAGCACTCCACTGACCCTTCTTGGTGGTATAGAGCTTATAAGGAGAGTCGATAACCTTCTTTGCATATAACTTAGCATTAGTCCAATCAGCAGTACCTGTATAAACCTCAGCATTCATATAAAGACGAGCCAAGAGCATCCAAGCAGCAGCTTTGTCGACACGACCATAACCAGTAGTGGCTGAAGTCTTAGGACTTGCATCGTTCAAATTAGGCTCAACCTCATTCTTCAATTCATCAATAAGCCACTTATAAAGGTCTGCACGCTGGATGCGAGCTGGCTTAGCAGAAGATATTGCTGTTGTGAAAGGAACATTACCCCATCCGTCCAAGAGATAGTAATAATTCAAAGCACGGATGAAACGAACCTCTGCTGACATCGTTGCGTTGTAGTCACCGAAGTCTGCAAGATACTGATTGCAATAGGTGATACCCGCATAAAGACGATAGTAAAAACCCTTCAACATTGGATGTGAAGCGTCATAACTATCGAAGTTCATGTTAGAAATACCCTCATCACCCCATGCGCAGATAGCCTCATCAGTGGTCAACTCCTGTGAATTGAATAGCTGACGTACGTAACCACTGGTTCCACCATCGATACCATCAACATCGCTATCACCATTAGCTCCACCGTTACCAGCCATAGCAATATGAGCATAGCACTTATTGAATGCGCTTTCTGGCGACGTATTTTCCTTTGTATTAAGGTTTGGATCAATTGGTTTTACATCCAAATCGCCTATACAAGAGGTGAACCCTACTGACAGCAAAAGTGCTGCTGTAGAGAATATATATTTGAATTTAGTATTCATTGTCTTTACTCTTTTATAGATTTAGAAATTCAGGTTCAAACCCAAGATGAATGAGATTGGACGTGGATAGAGGTTGTTGTCAATACCATTGAACACCTCTGGGTCGAGACCTTTATACTTAGTAAGGCAGAACACGTTATTCACAGTTCCATAAATACGACCAGTGATTCCATTCCATGAACCCTGCTTGAGAAGATTAGCGAAGCTATAACCCAAGGTTACATTATCCAACTTCAAGAAAGAAGCATTCTGTACCCAGTAGTCTGTCTGAGTAGATGTAGTCTCGGTTGACAACCAGTTGTCTGCTACTACATCTGTAGGACGGTTCACGAGGAACTTGCTCTTTACAAATATTTCTGAGTTAGACATATTAGAAGTACTTGCAAAAGCATCATTGTAAACATAGTTACCAAGACTTGCACGGAGTGCGAAACCAAGGTCCCAGTTACGATACTCGAAACGAGAAGCAAAGCCCATCGTTACAGGTGCTGCAGGTGCCTTGTAGTAGTACTTATCTGCATCGGTAATCTTACCATCGCTGTTGCGGTCGACAACTACGCCCTCCAACGGCTTGCCATTCTTATCATATGCCTGCTGGAATACGTGGAAAGAGTTAACTGCATTACCTACATGCTGTGCCTGGATGTTACCACCTGTACCAGCAGAGATACCTCCTGTTGGTACGAAATAGTTTGGATCGCTACCACCATTGAGGTTCGTAATCTTATTATAGTTATAGGTGAAGTTGTAATCCATTGTCCAGTTGAAGTCCTTAGCGTTCACTGCCAACCAGTGGAGACTTGTTTCAACACCCATATTATACATAGAACCAATGTTGCTCATTACCTGATTACGGAAGTTAGCACCTGCTGGTACGGTTGCATTGTTGAGCAAGTCGTTGGTCTTGCGATAGTACCAATCAATGCTACCAGTGAGGCGCTGCTTGAGAATACCCCAATCAAGTCCTACGTTATAAGAGGTAGTAGTCTCCCACTTCAAGTTTGGATCATATGCCTTTGGACGAGCCAAAGAACCATCACCAGCGATTGGATAGTAAGATTCATTACCTTTATTCATTTCGTATATAGCAAAGTAATTATAGTCGCCGATACCTTCCTGCTGACCAGTCATACCCCAGCTAAGGCGAAGTTTCAAGTCTGACAACCAGTCAATCTGCTTGAAAAGATTCTCTTCATTGATACGCCATGCGAAAGCGAATGATGGGAACGTTGCCCAATGCTCCTTGAAGCGTGAAGAACCATCATTACGTACGGTTGCTGTTACCATATAACGACCATCCATCAAAGACCAGTTTGCACGGCCGAAGAAGGATACAAGATAGTTCTCTGTTGCATAGTAATAAGGTGCATAGTTGCGTTGTTTGCCAGCAAGAGTTGCATCACCGTTTGTTGATGGATAGTAACTCCAATAAGCGTTTTTAGTGTTATGCCAGAAGTGTGCCCACTCATAACCAGCCATGATATCGAAGTGATTCTTTGCTTTATCATTGAAATCGTGGTAGTACTGAGCGTATGCAGAGAGCTGCATGTTACGTTTCAACTGTGATTCCCATCCATAAGAACCATAATAGATAGCCTGTGGAGAGGCTGGATCAACATCTGTTACCTGACGTCCCTTAGCAACATCAACACCTGCAGTAACGTGGAAACGGAGGTCTTCAAAGCCATGAACTTTATAATCAACATCGGCACTACCAAGGAAGTCGCGGCTGATAGCACGGTCGTTCTTTAGGTTAAGAATAGACACAGGATTCTTTGTTGCCAATGAATAATAGGTCTTTGGCCAACTGCTATCATTGAGCGCTGTACCATCATCAAGCCACTGGTAGTAGCCACCGAAGTTGTCATAACCAGACGCATAGACTGGCTGTGTTGGGTCAAACTGACGTGCTGCCTTGATAGCCTCACCATCAGCATAGCGATTCTTTGTCCACATTCCCTTAGCATTCAACGTAACCTTCAAGTGGTCATTCAAGAAAGAAGGGCTCAATGTCAACGCTCCAGTGAAACGCTCAAAGTTAGAAGTCTTGATGATACCCTGCTGATTTGTGTAGCCTGCACTAACACGATAAGGCAACCAGTTAGCAACTTGACCAGAAACGGCTACGTTATGGTCGTGGCTAAAAGCAGTGCGGAAGATTTCATTCTGCCAATTAGTATTTGCCTTACCAAGGCGTGAGTAAGCTGTTGGAACTTGATTACCATTAGCATCGAGGGTATAAAGATCAGTACCAAACTTGTTTGCTATGAGGCTACGATACTCATCGGCAGACAAGACGTCAAGGTTCTTTGAATTCTTACTAACGGTGAAGCTACCATTATAAGACACCTGCAAGCCACGACGTCCTTTCTTGGTTGTAATGATGATAACACCATTTGAACCACGAGAACCATAGATTGCAGTAGCAGAAGCATCCTTCAAAACGTTGAAAGACTCAATATCCTGTGGGTTTACAAGTGACAAAGGATTGCTAACACCCTTAATACCAGTCTGGTCCATAGCCACACCATCAATCACAATCAATGGATTGTTAGATGCGTTCAAAGAAGAACCACCACGAATACGAATGTTAGCACCGCCACCAGGAGTACCACCATCGCTCGTTACACTCACACCGGCAACCTTACCAGCAAGCATGTCCTGTGCATTAACAACAAGACCCTTATTCTTGCCATCTGGCTTTAAGGCTGTCACCGAACCTGTAAGGTCGCTCTTCTTAACAGCACCATAACCAATGACAACAACCTCATTCATCTGCTGTGCTTGGTCTTCCTGAAGTGTAATTACCATACCATTGGTTGCAGCCACCTGTTGTTTCTGGAATCCAATGTAAGAGATTGTCAAAGTAGCACCTGGCTGTACATTGACAGAGAAGTTACCATCAAGGTCGGTCACTGTACCATTACTTGTCCCATTGATAAGGACAGAAGCACCAATGACTGGCTCGCCAGTAGCATCCTTCACCTGTCCTGTAATCATAGACTGTGCAAAGGCACTAACTGAAAGGAATAGACCCAACAATAGAGTCAATATCCTTACAGGAATTTTGCATTTTACCTGCTTCATCTTTGTTATTGTTAAAGTAATTTATAAATTGATTAAAGTTATATCGTTTAGTTCGATTAAAACGTTAGGTTAATAGCCGTTTCGTGGGCTTTTTCGGTTGCAAAGATAGTTGATATTAAGCTACTTTATACTTTTTTCGTTTTAAAATCGTTATTAAAATCAATGCAAACGATTGCGCAAATAAATATAATATAATTAAATTGACATAAGTCAAAAAATTACTAGAAAATATGTATATTTGCGATATAAAACAGTTAGCAGACTAAAAACAAAGTTAAATCGCATGAGTGACGAAACTAACATAACAATGAAAGATATAGCTCGAGACCTAGGTGTTTCGGTCGCTACCGTCTCTCGTGCGCTCAAAGACAGCCCTCGTATCTCTGCTGAAAAACGTGAGGCAATAAAGAAGTATGCACAAGAACATAACTTCTATCCTAACTTTCTTGCTGAGAGTCTGCGCAAAAGTAAGGTACAACCGATTAAGGTTATCGGTGTCATCGTGCCACAGCTTGACCACTTCTACTTCTCATCTATTCTTTCTGGTATCGAAGAAGAGGCTTCTTCACGTGGCTATCGAATTATGGTTGCACAGAGCCGAGAGAGCTATGAGGACGAAGTGAAGATCTGCCGAGCATTTTCGGAAAGTAAGGTTTGCGGAATTATTGTCTCTCAAGCCAAGAACACTATGAAGTACGATCATTTCCAAACGCTCATTGACAAGGGTATTCCTTTGGTATTCTACGATCGTATCAGTACGGGTATAAATGCGAGCCGAGTAGTTGTTGATGACTATATGGGTGCTTTCTCTGCCGTCACACACCTTATTAATACTGGTTGCAAGCGTATTGCTTATTACGGCACGTCCTTAACAATGCAAATCGCAAAGAATCGTTATAATGGATATCTTGACGCCTTACTGAAAAATGGTATGCATCCTAACGAGCAACTGATAAAGAACTGCGACAACAGATCAGAAGCCGAGCTTATCACGCCAAGCATAATGCGACTTCCCGAACCACCAGATGCCTTCTTTGCCGTCAATGATGATACGGCTATTGGTATTCTTTATTCCTGCAAACGATTAGGTTTCCGTGTACCAGAAGACATCTCTATCTGTGGGTTCACTAATGGCCAACGTGCCATTGCCTGCGACCCAATGCTGACAACTGTGGAACAAAGAGGAATCCGCATAGGAGAAGAGGCAGCAAGTATTCTCATCGATCAGGTGGAAGGAAGATTGCCTAAGGATAAAATAGAGAAACGAGTAGTGAGAACAAGGCTGATTATCAGGGGGACTACAAGGTAATTTATCTTAGCATTTATTAGCCCAATTGAGTCAATTAGCCCAAAAGTCTGATAAGTCCAATAATATTCTAAAAACAAATATAACAATGAAACAAAAGCCTAACTTAAGCTTCTGGCAACTTTGGAACCTCAGCTTCGGGTTCTTCGGAGTACAGATTGCATACGCACTACAGAGTGCCAACATCTCACGTATCTTTGCGACTTTAGGTGCTGATCCTCATAATCTTAGCTATTTTTGGATACTTCCTCCGCTGATGGGTATCGTCGTGCAGCCTATTGTAGGTTCATTCTCAGATAAAACATGGACACGCTTCGGACGCCGCATTCCTTACCTTTTCGTAGGTGCAGCTATATCCGTCCTCGTGATGTGTCTATTGCCAAATGCAGGCTCTTTAGGTATGGCTGTGTCAACTGCTATGGTGTTTGGACTCGTCTCATTGATGTTCCTCGACACAAGTATCAATATGGCTATGCAACCCTTTAAGATGTTGGTGGGAGACATGGTCAACGAGAAACAGAAGACACTCGCCTACTCTATTCAGAGTTTCCTCTGCAATGCAGGTTCTATTGCAGGTTATGTTTTTCCTTTCCTCTTCACCTTCTTGGGTATCTCTAACCAAGCTCCATCAGGTGTAGTACCAGACTCAGTAGTCTATTCTTTCTATATCGGTGCAGCCATCCTCATCCTTTGTGTTATCTATACCACAACCATGGTAAAGGAGATGCCACCAAAGGTTTATGCCGAATACCATTCTTTACAGAAAAAAGAAGAGACTACAAAGTCTAATCTCTTCACCTTATTAAAGTCTGCACCATCTACCTTCTGGAAAGTTGGTTTGGTACAGTTCTTCTGCTGGTTCGCCTTTATGTATATGTGGACTTACACCAATGGAACCGTAGCAGCAAACTGCTGGGGTGTTGACATGCTTGCTCATGATGCAACGATGACAAAGGATTATCAAGAAGCAGGCAATTGGGTAGGAATCTTGTTTGCCGTACAAGCCATTGGTTCAGTGGTCTGGGCAATGGTTCTTCCACAGTTCAAGAATACCAAACTCGCATACTCCTTCTCGCTTATCTTAGGTGGAGCAGGCTTTGTTCTCGCAGCCTTCGTGCACAATCAGTACGTGATGTTCATCCCATTCCTCCTCATCGGATGCGCTTGGGCGGCGATATTGGCAATGCCATTCACCTTAGTGACGAATGCGCTCGAGGGTTATGGCCACTTGGGAACTTATCTTGGCTTGTTCAACGGAACCATCTGTATTCCACAGATTATCGCTGCTGCTATTGGTGGCGTGATACTTCAGTTGGTTGGTTCTGTACAAAGTAATATGATGATTGTTGCAGGCGTTTCTCTATTCCTCGGTGCAATGTCCGTTGGATTCATAAAGGTACATCGTCCTGCAGAGCAAGGGTAACAATAACTTTTTTATAATCTCTCTGAATTTAAGGGTGTGCTGAAAAGTGTTTCAGCACACCTTTTCCTTTTATACAAATGCTTTTTACACCTCTTATCGATCAACAAAACAAACCTTTTCTACCTCCTACTTAGCCCAAGTTTAACCCCCACTTTCGCCTATTTCTTGCAGTCACCGTACTCTCCTCGTTTTTCTTATGGACTCTGTGTCCTACAAATTTTATTCTTTTTGTATGGTGAGTGTTTTAAGTTCAACTTATCGTATATCTGTTTTGCTTGCTTCGAAGGACTACTACATTGGCGCATCTCGATGTTCTCACCTAATGGATTTTTCCCTTTTGTTGTGACGAGCTTCTGGGTGCTCATACGTCGTACAATCTCAGTCCAGTAACAGGATTCTCCTTCTCGTTTTAATTGACAGCGGATGGTGTTTACCACCCAATAGGCTAATAAACCGAAGAAGAGGTGTGCGTCGCTTCGCTCATCTTTCTGATGATAGATAGGACGGAGGTTGAGGTCATTCTTAAGTTGCCTGTTCGTGCATTCTATCTCACGAATGAGATTGTAGTATTCCCATGTCACACGCTCAGAAAGTGTCCTGACATTGCTGCGGAGGAAGTAGACTCCGTGACCGGACTCCATTGCAGAGAGGTCTTTTATCTCCCAGTCTACGCGCAGCATCTGCTTGGGTTTCTTCTCATCTTTTATGTAGCTTATCTGATAGAACTTCGCTATAGATGGGTACTTCTGTATGGCACGTCCTGTACGTTCAACAACCTTTTCATAGGTTTTTGTTCCACCTTTCTTGGAGATTCCATCGTTTATTCTCTTCAGTTCCATCTCAAAACGCTCTCTCCAGACCCTGTTCATAGACGACTCTGTCATAGCTTTCGAAGGAGATGTTATTTCGAGATAATAATCCTTGTCATCTTCTGTCTTAACCTCTTTCAGCGTTATTTTCTGCCGACGGGCATCCATTACCGTAACACTCTTGTTATCATCACTGAGCGTATAGTCCTTCATCTTTGTACGGGATACGCAGAGATAATTGTAACCTTTTCTTTTGATCAGCTCCAAGTTCTCTTCCGTGGCAACACCTGCATCCATGACAACGAGCGTATCTTTTGTCCGTGATGGATTCCTCTTTGCTAACGTATCAATCATATTGGGCAGAGACTTAGGGTCTGCTGTATTACCCTCCAAGATAGAAGAATAACGTATAAAACCTTCTTTATTGATACATAGTGCAAGTACAAGTAGCTTACAGTCAGAGCGTTTTTCTTTTGATCGGCCGAACTTGGCCTTGTTGCTGTTACGCTTGCTGCCCTCGAAATAGAAGTTGGTTAAGTCGAAGAGCATCAACTTGTTGTCTATATTAAAGAGATCGTCAGTAACGTTGCACAGATGACGCTCTAACTGTTCCTTTAGTTCATATAATTTGTCAGTGACTTTATACAGAGAATTGATTCCTGGTGTCCAGCCAGGAACTCCACTATAAAGTTCACCAGCAGCCGAGTTATCACGCAAATAATAATAAGACGAACGTTCAGAAACAGCATATACTGTGCGAACAATCAATGCTGACAAAGCTGTGTGTATTGTATTCTCCGTCCAGCCGTTTTTGCGCAGGAAACCCTCTAATTGCAGTTTGTCTATCGTCTGCTTGCAGAGCCACTCAGCACCGACATTCCTTGCGTCAGTATATTTTGCCGTCTCAAGGTCAACGTAGTTCTCATATTTTCTCAGCGATTTCTGCTCTTCCTTGTTAAACCTATCAATTCCACCTTCGTTCTCCATACGGCTCCACCATTCGTCAGCCTTTGCCTGTTCAATAGGAGTAAGTCCGTCAAGATGTTCCTTGAAAAGCGAGGGTGTACTTCTGTTTTTGAAGCGTTCGGTAAGTGCGTATGCAATTTTTCGAACCTGTACGGCTGTAAGTGAAGGTTCGAACCCGATGTTCAACAGAATTAGCGAATGTACATGACCCTGCACGTCACGATATGACTCCTTAATGCGATAATAAGGAGCCATGTCACCTGTTGCAGGGTTGAATCGTGTCTGTACATTTGCGTGCATGAGTGCAAAGTAACAAAATAATTTTGATATGACGGTGTCCTACAAATCAGATTTTACTCCTCGTTACAATACCCTATGCCTGATTATCAGTCTTTTATGAAATTAATACTACATAAAACATCCCGAAAATTTATGAAAAATATTTTTGCCGGTTAAACTTGGGTTAGCCCCTATCTACCCCTCCCTATCAAATTATTTTCATGAAAAAAAATATTTTTCTTCATGAAAAGAAATATTTCTTCTCACATAAATAAATATTTATCATCATGATAAGAAATGATAAACCACTGAGAAGTTAATCCCAACAAAGTATTCTTTTCTAAGCAAATAAATAACTATCATCAGTTAACAAACATCCTCTTTCAAGTTTGCCATTCGCAGTTTACAATTCATATAGTCCTAATCGCAAAGTTCGTTTACCATTTCTAACGACTGTGTTGCAGCCACGCACCATTGGTGTTAAGCACTAACACGAAAACAAAGTAACATTGGTGAGCATCAAAAATTATTTTATTTATACTTATAGAGCATTAGTTCTTTAGCCATGAACTTCTTCCTGTTCATCACCATGCAAACGATTGCGCAAGAATTGATATAAATCATATAAAAGGGTATTGCTTATTCAAATTAATATTATTATCTTTGACGAAAAATAACTATCCCAACTCTATGAACATACAGTTTCACATAAACTACCAGACCTACTATGGGCAAGACCTTGTCCTGAATATTATTACAGGTCAACACAACGGGGCTGTTGAGGCCTCACAGTATAGAATGCGCACTGCTGACGGCTACCACTGGGAGGTGGAAGTGAAGAAAGATGCAAAGCCAGGAACGCATATCGAATATTTCTACAGCATTCTCTGTGGCGATACCGAACAGCGAAAGGAATGGGGCGTAATCAATCACCGACTGGATTTTGATACAGAACGCAGTCTTAATTATCGTGTTTACGACCATTGGAGTGACATTCCGGACAATGCTTATCTCTATACTTCTGCTATTACCGATTGTGTTGCGGGTAAGAAGTTACTGAAGGGAAAACTCAATAACTACAACAAAGCTGTCACGCTGAAGGTGCGTGCGCCACAGTTAGGTGCTACGGATGAGCTTTTCCTTGTAGGTGCTGAGTCTGCATTAGGTGCTTGGAACGTGAAGAAGGCATTGAAGATGGTACAGCATAATATCAACGAGTGGAGTTATACCTTAGATGCAACAAAGCTTGTTGGCGACCAGATTGAGCTAAAGTTCTTCGTCAAGAGCAATGATAGTAATGAGAATCTCGTTTGGGAATATAGCGACAACCGCACCTTACTATTGCCAACAATGGATGAAGGCGACGTTGTTGTTTATGAGTTGACAGAGGCTGCTTTCCCACTTCCTGCTATTCGCGTTGCTGGAACATTGGTTCCTGTTTTCTCACTTCGTTCGGAAACAAGCTTCGGTATCGGCGACTTCGGTGATTTAAAGAAGATGATTGACTGGGTAAGTATGACCAACCAGCGTGCGCTGCAGATTCTCCCTATCAACGACACAACTATCACTCACACTTGGACAGACTCTTATCCATATAGCTGTATCTCTATCTTTGCCCTCCATCCACAGTATGCTAACCTTACAGCATTACCTGCGTTGAAGGACAAGAAACAGAGTGAGAAGTTCGAGAAACTGCGCAAAGAGCTCAACGCACTGCCACAGATTGACTATGAGCGCGTGAACGATGCGAAGAATGAATATCTCCATCTGCTTTTTGAACAGGAGGGTGCTAAGGTACTCGAAAGCAGTACTTTCAAAACCTTCTTTGCTGAAACTGAGAGTTGGCTTGTCCCTTACGCACAATATTCATATATGAGAGATAAGTTCGGCACAGCCGATTTCTCTCACTGGCCAGATCATAAGCAATGGGATGAAGCAGACCGCAAGGCATTGTCTAACCCTAAGGATAAGGCTTATAAGGAGGTAGCATTCTTCTATTATGTACAATTCGTGCTGAGTAGTCAGCTGAAAGCCGTGCACGAATATGCACAGGCACATAAGATAATCCTCAAGGGTGACATTCCTATTGGTGTCAACCGCTATGGCTGTGACGTATGGACAGAACCACGTTACTTCAACCTTAACGGACAGGCGGGTGCTCCACCTGATGACTTCTCAGTAAACGGTCAGAACTGGGGGTTCCCTACTTACAACTGGGATGAGATGATTAAGGACGGCTGTCAGTGGTGGGTAAACCGCTTCCAGAATATGGCGCAGTACTTTGATGCTTATCGTATTGACCACGTACTCGGCTTCTTCCGTATCTGGGAGATTCCTATTCATTCGGTACACGGACTGCTTGGACAGTTCGCTCCATCGCTTGGTATGAGCCGTGAGGAGATTGAAGGCTATGGTCTGCACTGGCAGGAAGAACTCTTCACAGAGCCATTCATTGCAGATTGGGTACTCGACCGCATCTTCCGTGAGCACGCTGATGAGGTGAGACAGAAGTATGTGGAACACGTATGGGGCGACAGATACAAGATGCGTCCAGCATATGATACACAGCGAAAGGTTGAGAAAGCATTTGCTGGTAAGAACTCAGATGTTGATATCTGGCTGCGCGATGGTCTTTACGCATTGATTAGTAATGTACTCTTCGTTCGTGACCATAAGGATCCAAACCGTTTCCATCCACGTATCTGCGTACAGTTCGACTTCATTTATGAGAGTCTCTACGATAGCGATAAGGCTATATTCAATAAGCTTTACAACGATTACTACTATCGTCGTAACAACCAGTTCTGGTATCAGGAAGCAATGAAAAAACTACCAAAGTTAGTCAATGCGACTCGTATGCTTGTCTGTGCAGAAGACTTGGGAATGGTTCCTGATTGCGTGGCATGGGTAATGAACGAACTACGCATCCTCAGTCTTGAGATTCAGAGTATGCCAAAGGACCCTAAGGTTCGCTTCGGTCATCTTAGTGAGAACCCTTATCGTAGTGTTAGCACCATCTCTACTCATGACATGGCAACACTACGTCAGTGGTGGGATGAAGACTGGGAACGTGCGCAGGACTACTTCAATAGTATGTTACATCGCGGTGGTCCAGCACCTCATCCACTGCCAGGTTGGTTGGCAAGAGACATCGTTAGCCGTCACCTAACATCCCCAAGTCTACTCTGTATCCTCGGTATTCAGGACTGGATGAGTATTGATGAGGAATTGCGTTTGGCTGACCCTAATGCAGAACGTATCAATGTCCCCTCTAACCCTAAGCATTACTGGCGTTACCGTATGCACGTTAGCATTGAGGACCTGATGAAGAATAAAGCTTTCAATGAGCAGATGACAGACCTTATCTATCAGGCGGGGCGATAAAAAGAATAGGTGATGATGGCTATTGTAAATTGTTATAACAATCCATCATCACCTAATATTCAACATTCAACACCCAATATTCAACACCTAACACCCAATGAAAATAAAATATAAACTTACAGCATCAGTCGCTGCATTCATCTTCGCACAGAACGTTGTTGCACAACAGCGGTTCAACGAGATATCTTATTCTCCGAATGAGACAACCTTCCGCCTCAACGCTCCCTCTAAGCCAACGCTCCGCCTTTATGAGGCAGGACTAGGTGGGAAAGCCTACAAGAAGATAAAACTCACACAGAATGGTGACAACACTTGGACAGCTACTGTAAAGGGTGACCTCAAAGGTAAGTTCTATACTTTCGATATCGGACACGGTGAGACACCAGGTGTCTTTGCCAAAGCAGTCGGCTGTAATGGCGGTCGTGGTGCCGTTGTTGACATGAAGGAAACTAACCCAACGGGCTGGGAAAGCGATCGTCGTGTACCGACTAAGAGTCCGGCAGATCTCATTATCTATGAGTTGCACCACCGTGACTTCTCTATTGATCCTTCATCGGGCTTGATGCACAAGGGTAAATACCTTGCTTTGACAGAGCAGAAGGCTATTAATCACTTGAAGAAGTTGGGTATTAACGCTGTGCATATCCTCCCTTCGTTCGATTTTGCCTCGGTAGATGAATCCAAACCGGACGTGCCACAGTATAATTGGGGATATGACCCATTGAACTACAACGTACCAGAGGGAAGCTATTCATACGATGCTAACCTGCCTACACGCCGTATCATGGAGTTCAAGCAGATGGTACAAGCATTGCACAAGGCAGGTATCAGAGTTATCCTCGACGTTGTTTACAACCATACTTTCGACCTTACAAATAGTAACTTTGAGCGTACTTATCCTAAGGCTTACTACCGATACAAAGCTGATGGTACACCATCTGATGGCACAGGATGTGGTAATGAGACAGCAAGTGAGCGTCCTTTGATGCGCGATTATATGCTGGAGTCAATGAAGTATTGGGTGAAAGAGTATCATATTGATGGTTTCCGTGTCGATCTCATGGGAGTACACGACATTCAGACGATGAATGATATCCGTCGTGAACTCAATGCTATCGACCCAGAGATATTTGTCTATGGTGAGGGATGGAGCGCAGGTACATGTGCTTATCCTCATGAGAAGCTAGCGATGAAAGCTGCTGTTTCACAGATGCCGGGCATCGCAGCGTTCTCTGATGACATCCGTGATGCCTTGCGTGGACCCTTCTCTGACGACCATAAGCCCGGTATGCTTGGTGGTGTTACAGGCTTGGAAGAGAGCTTGAAGGCGGGTATTGCGGGTATGATTGAGCACCCACAGGTAGACTACTCAAAGGTAAACTATTCTAAGAAACCTTATGCCCTTGAACCTACTCAGATGATTGCTTACGTCAGCTGTCACGATGATATGTGTCTTGTTGACCGCTTGAAGGCTTCTATTCCAGAGGCAGAATACGATGAGAATGAGCTGATTCGATTGAACGAACTTGGCCAAACGGCTATCTTCACATCACAAGGTGTACCTTTCATGCTCTCTGGTGAGGAGATGCTTCGTAACAAGAAAGGAGTGCATAACTCGTATAATTCACCCGATAGCATCAATCACCTCGACTGGAATAACCTCAAGACTTATCCACAGGTATTCAACTATTACAGTGGACTCATCAACCTTCGCAAGGCACATCCTGCCTTCCGATTGGGCAAAGCCGACCTCGTTCGCAAGCATCTTGAGTTCCTTCCTGTACAGGACTGTTTGGTTGCTTTCCGCCTAAAAGACAATGCTGGTGGTGACAAGTGGAAGAATATCTATGTTATCCTTAATGCCAACAAGGAGCTTCGCACCGTCAACATCCCTAAGGGACAATATACGATTGTATGTGCTAATGGTGAAGTGAATGAGGCTGGATTAGGCAAAATGGAAGGTGGGGAGGTGATGGTTGACGCCCAGTCAGCCCTCATCCTACATGATTAAGGAGCTATAACCTTCCACTCTTTTCCCAAAAAGGAGGATTGCTGATCATTCAGCAGATTATTAATAGCAATTAAGGAGATTGGGCTTTTAGCCCTATTAGGCTAATAAGGCTAATAAGCCCAATCCCACAGCAAAACAAATTACCTAAAATGAACTGCAGACAACTAACGAACGAATCTAATCTTCCTCTCTTTCAAAAGACTTGGAAGATTTTATTATTCTTACTTCTTTTATCATCTCCTATGACCGCTCAGAATAGCACGGCTACTCAAAAGAAAGCCAATAATCGAACAGCTACACCAAACGTTACCCGCATTGACCCTACCAACTGGTTTGCTGACATGCAGGACCCAACGTTACAGCTGATGGTATATGGCAAGGATATCAAGTTTGCTGACGTCACAACGGACTACCCTAATGTAAAGATTGACTCGCTCGTACGCCTCGATTCACCTAATTATCTCCTTGTTTATCTTAACTTAAAAGGGGCAAAACCGGGTGAGATAACCCTTACCTTCGCTAATAAGAATGGTAAAAAGACTACGAAGAAGTTCCAACTAAAGGCACGTGAGATGGCAGGAGCAGACCGAAAAGGCTTCGATATTTCGGATGTTCTTTATATGCTTATGCCCGATCGTTTCGCTAATGGTAACCCAAAGAACGATGTAATCAAAGGGATGGAAGACCAACTATGCAACCGCAATGAGCCAAGTCTTCGACACGGTGGCGACCTTGAAGGACTCCGCCAACACCTCGATTACTTCACTAACCTTGGTGTTACTGCTCTCTGGTTGACGCCAGTATTGGAGAATGATCGCCCTGCCGATGGTGGCAAACACAGTACTTATCACGGCTATGCTACAACCGACTACTATCGTGTTGACCCTCGCTTCGGTACAAATGAGGAGTATAAAGTCCTCGTTGACGAATGTCATAAGAAGGGATTAAAGGTGGTTATGGATATGATTTTCAACCATTGCGGAGACTATCATCCATGGGCTAAGGGCACACGAGTTGATGAAAACGGCAAGACAATCAAAGACTATCCATCAAAGGATTGGTTTAATAGTCCTAACTATGGGCTGCAAACAAGCTACAAGCTTACTCCAGTCCTCGACCCATACGCCAGCAAAGTGGATATGAAAGAGACTGTTGACGGATGGTTTGTACCCTCTATGCCTGACCTCAACCAGCGCAACCCACACGTTATTAAGTATCTGATTCAGAATTCTATTTGGTGGATTGAAACCGTAGGTATCGATGGAATCCGTATGGATACTTATCCTTACGCAGACCGACAAGCCATGGCTGATTGGATGAAGGTACTCAACAAGGAATATCCTAACTTCAACACCGTTGGCGAAACATGGGTAACAGAACCTGCTTATACGGCAGCTTGGCAGAAAGACAGCAAACTCTCTGACATTAACAGCAATCTAAAGACGGTGATGGACTTCGCCTTTTTCGATCGTCTTTCGCAGGCAAAGAACGAGGAAACAGATGATTGGTGGAAGGGATGGAACCGCATTTACAACTCTCTTTGCTATGATTACCTCTATACGGACCCATCTTCTGTGATGGCATTCATCGAAAATCACGATACAGACCGCTTCCTTGGCAATGGCAAGGATTCAACGGCTTTGAAGCAGGCGTACGCCCTCTTGCTGACAATGAAGCGTATCCCGCAGCTTTATTATGGTACGGAGATTCTGATGAACGGTACGAAAGCGGAAACAGATGGCAATGTACGACAAGACTTCCCTGGTGGTTTTCCTGGTGATAAAGTCAATAAGTTCACACCAGAAGGTCGTACGAAAGCCGAGAATGCCATGTTTGATTGGACCCGTCGTCTCCTCCATTGGAGACAGAACAACGATGTAATCATCAATGGTTCACAAACACAATTCATTCCGCAACATGGCGTTTATGTACTTGCACGTCAACATAATGGCAAGACGATCCTCACCATCCTCAATGGAAAGAAAGCTGATAACCAAGTAGATGTAGCCCGCTATGCCGAGGTGATAGGCTCACACACCACCGCAACCGATATCCTTACAGGGACTACTGTAGACCTTACAAAGAACATTCCTTTGACACAACGACAAGCAATGGTGCTCAGCTTCTAACTCCTCTGTAAGTTAGAAGGATTATATAATTATTAATTACGCATTAGACAATAGCCCAAAAACTTTTCATACACTGTATATATAGGCAATGGCTACCAACTCTATTTGGTTGCTATTGCCTTTATTTTTCTTCCTTATTGAGTAAATATTACCTTCAAACATACCAAGAACTTATTACAAACACTATCAATTTTAGGTACAATTAAGAAAAGAACAAAAAAGAAATGACCTATTAATAAAAAGGCTACTCACTTGTTTTATTCATAATAAAAGATTATCTTTGCATCGAATGGTAAAACATTTATATATCATAGCAGGATGTAATGGGGCTGGAAAGACAACAGCTTCTATGACAATATTACCAAAAACTCTTTTGGTAAAGGAGTTTGTCAATGCTGATGAAATAGCAAAAGGATTGTCACCACTCAACCCTGAAGGTGCAGCCATTGAAGCCGGGAGGTTGATGCTTCAACGAATAGATTACCTCTTAAACAAAGATGAGTCATTTTCTATTGAAACAACACTTGCCACTCGCTCTTATATTAAACTCATAGAGAAGGCACATCAAAGAGGATTCGTAGTCAATCTCTTATTCTTTTGGCTACCATCACCAGAGCTTGCAAGCATACGTGTAACTGAAAGAGTAAGAAATGGTGGACACAACATTCCTAAAGACACAATATACAGAAGATATGTATTGGGAATATCAAACCTATTTAACTTGTTTATGAATAAGGTGGATATATGGTCAATATATGATAATAGCATACAGCCTAAAGAGCGTATTGCTTTTGGAGGAAATAGTATAAGAACCAGAATTAGTAATGAAGTAAAATTTAGAAAGATAAGAAGTTATGTCAAATAAAGAAATAGAAGCCTATTTAAAAACTATTGAAGAAGGGTTTATTGAGTCAGAACGAATCTTGTTAAAAGAGAAAGCTGCCAAAAATGAGCCTGTCATCAATTGTGATGAAAACGGTAATATTGTTAGCATTCCAGCGGAAGACATTATTGCCAGACACCGTCAGTATCAATAAAAAGACTATTATCATCCAATAAAGGCTATCGGAGTTTCCGATAGCCTTTATTGTTTATTTACACACGTACTTCACCACTCTGACATTCAAACATCACAAAACAGTAGTGGATAAATAGCTTTAAAACGTAACAGTCAGACCCACAGAGAGAGCTGTTTTGCCTTGATAGACGCGTCCATGTTCCACATCATCGCCAAAAGTCTTGACGAGATTCTGCCGCACCTGCCCATAAAGTCCGAATGTCTCACTAAAGTTATAGCGCACACCTGCCTGCAAACCAGCTGTTCGCAAGCCGACGGAAACACCACTATAAATATCCAGTACGGATGGTAGTTTCAGTACTTCAGCCCAATGATAGTTACCCGTCAAGCTGAAATCATACCCCATAAAGGCTCTATCACGTCCCTCGTCATAGTCCTTCACGTTGACATAAGTTAGCTGTCCGCCTACTGAGACAAAGTCGCTAAGCGCATAATCGCTGCCCAACTCTATACCAGACCTCCCTCCAACATTGGCATAACCAGCATAAACTTTAATATCTCCTTCTCCGTCCCACGCCTGTGCCTGTGCGCTATGCGGAACACAAAGCAGACAACCAAGCAGTAAAAGCCATTGATAGAGACGGAATTTATCAATATATCTCATCATCTTCATAGCTCAATTATTTTATAGTGTACTTTGTAACAGCAAACACTTTACGGCGTTCACCAGTCTTAGTATTCTTCACCACCTGCGTTCCATAGACGAGGAAGTTATCTCCATACCAGTGCTGAGAGTTAGAGTAACGCATCTTCTTAACATCTTCGTCTTCGTTATCCGTTTCTATAATCTCCGACGTACGGTCTTGAATCACATTTCCATCAGCATTTCTAAAGAGCTTTGATACCAGTCTGTTCTTATCAGTAAAGAGAAGATTCACATTATTCCCCTTCATACTTGCAGAAACAAAATGCTTTACATACATCGGCATGAGGCGTGGCTCCATAGGGAAGCATTCGTCCCAAAGCAGATTACCTGCAACATCAAACTTTGCAAGAACAGCGTGTGTATAGTTATAACCTGCGAAGGTTGTAATCATTGTATTACCAATCCAGGTTGTCCGATAAACTGGATAGTAAGCCTCACCAAGATAGAAGTAATCCTTACCATCCGTCATAATACGATGAGAAGCCATCAGATACCTCAGCGAATACTCCTTACCAGCCTTCTCTGCCTTTTCCTTTCTGCGTTCAATCTTTGCTTGCTTACGGTCGCTCATATACTCCGTAAAGTTCTTCAACTTTAAGAAGTTATAGAACTTGATATTATTAAACCTATCATCTTTCAGCTCTGAGAAGAAAATACCTTCCGCCCCACCTTTCTTCGACTTAGAGTAAGTTCCTGTAACAAAGAACTTATTTCCAGCCTTTGAGACTGATGCCGAGATGATTCGTTCAGCAATATCAGCAGTGAGATTGTTTGCTCCTAACTGATTGCCCTGCATATCCAGACGAAGCAGATAGACGTCGGTCTCTACTCCTACCAACGCATAGATAGTATTGTCTATCACGGTATTTTCAAGCACAAAGATATTCTTATCCTTCACTTTTGGGAAGTGAATATCAGTAAATCGACAGTTACCCGTCTTCAAATCAATGATGCCAATGCGGTCTAATTTCTTCTGTGTTGAACTGAAAACGACTGATCCATTCGCAATAACGAGATTTCTCATCGACCCTTTACGGGTGTATTCACCATCCGTTGTGGTTATTTTATGTGTTGCAGGATTGAAAGCAACGATCATAAACGAACCATCCTTCTGGCGCAAAACAGTATAAAGCACACCACTCTCAACCACATCTGAATAGAAATACATACCCTTATCAATCAATATTGAATCGGTACTTATCAGCTTCATTGCAGTTGAATAAAATTCTGTCTTGAAGTAACGCTTACCCTCTTTGCTGTCCTTAGCAAACGACTGAATGACCAGTCCCTTGTCATCCACAGGCAACACGACCTGATCTTCATAGTCGGCACGGTGAGGATACTCTATTCTTCCTGTCACCTGAGCAGTCATACTCATCACCTGAGAGCACAACGCAATAACACATAATAGCAGAGTTCTCATAATTACTTTATCGTTAATAGTTAATGATTAAGATTGTCTTTATCTTTTTAGAACTATCTAAAAGTTCGTTACACTATATAATTTTAGGCTCTCTTCATCCTCCTTTTAGAGTTTTAACTTACTGAACACAAAAGTACATTTTTTATTGGATAGTTACAAATAAATCAAAGAAACTTTCACTGCCTCCTATTATTTTCATCCAAATTAACCTAATCTATTGACCATAAAGAGGTTTTGAAAGATTATTGCATACAACTTATTCACTCCTTAAAAAAGTTTTTTAATAGATATACAAGGTTCTCCAGAGCCATGTAATGATAAAGCCTCTCTAATAGTAGATACTTATTCAATTTATACAAGAATAAGTTTTATTTGTGTTTGCTGTCACATTTAACACTTCGTGTAACCCTACTGTAAACTAAACAGTTATATGATGACTTTGAATGACAGCAGTGACAGCAACTTTTGTTTTAGATAAAAAGAAATCATATCGAATACAGACTCAGCACATTGGCAGAGTCCTCAATTTCCATGAACATTTCAAGCTGTTTAGGGAGCAACGAAAGACAGAAGTAATAAAGTAGAATGACCATGCCAAATGAGAAGTCGGATAACTCATCTATTGACACAACAGCGAGACAGTACGAACGCTCTTCTCGCTGCTTTTATACGTCTTTCTCCCTATTCAGCATCATACACTTTTAATAGATCCATAAGTTCATCGAACTCGGAGGAGTATTTTACTCCAGTTCGCCCCCAATCATATTGATATTGAACTGTCTTTCCGGGATAATAGAAATAAATGTAGAGTCCACCCAAATCACTGCAATGGTTGTTATCTACTACAGCCACAATGTCCTTTGCAGTACCCTTGACATATATATCATCAACAAGTTCTTGTACACGATGAGCACTATCATCACTAAACCGAACTGTTCTGATTGTGTCTTTACCATCGTCAGATGCAAATATTGATCGCGTACATTTCGTTACAATACCATCCTTATATAACATCCAATAAACCTCCGTAAGATGTAAACTAAAGCCGGGATCACGTTCAATAAGAACGGAGTCATACGCACTGAGTGTATCCTTTTTCTTGATACTACCTCGATTACCTTCTGTACAACTGACGACTGCGAAGGCAATTATTCCACACAACCATAATAACTTATTCATCCCTCTAAAAATAAAAAATTCAACCATTATCAAGCGCTTCTACTAACTATATCGAAATGCAAGACACAGTAAAACAATGCGACTATCGACCATTACCTTTCCTTATATACCTTTCACAAAAGTAAGCATTAATATTCTTGTTTCCAAACATTGCCAACAAAAGTTCGTCTTACCCATCTTTTCTATACGTATTAGTGCTTAGCACATAGCGTGCGGAGGGTAAGCACCAATGGTGCGGAGTACTAACACGATAGATGATAAAGCTGAAGTGGGTTCAAAAAGAGCGTTTTTCAAGGGATAAAAAACACAAGGCTGCCCTCGTTAGGACAGCCTTGTACATCTTATTTAGAACTTAATTGTTGTCCAATCCGTCTATTACTGGAAAACAATATTCACTGTTGTCTTACTCTTTACAGGGCGACCATTCTGCATAGCAGGATTCCACTTAGGCATATTATTCGTAAGACGAACTGCCTGCTCTTTGTAATATTCAACGCAGTTGTTCAACACACGCTTCTGTTTCTCAGCATCCATCTTCATAAAGTGCTTACTTGTACCCTTCACATTCTTTACGTCAACGACACGAGCACCAGTAACAGTGCCATCCATCTCAACATTGAAAACAACGGTCATCTCTGCCTGTACCTTTGAACGGAATGACTGAATACTGCGACGCTGACTCTGTGCAAAATAGTTATTAATAGCTTCCTGACCACCTTCAAAGGTTGGGAGCACCTCTGTCTTGCTTACCTCTGGAGCAAGCGGAAGTGATTCTAATTTAGCTTTCAGCTTATCAATCTCCACTGTTCCCATGACAATTTTGCCATCTGGGTCAACAAGATACATTGAAGGGATCCAATCAATCTTATACAACTTGTCGATAACAGTATTCTTTCTGAACTTCTTTAGTTCGCTCACCTGTGTCCAGTGCATCTGATACTTACCCCAATAAGTCTGTGCCCAAACCTCTCGATCGGTATCGAAAGAGATGCCTATAAATTGTACTCCATAGTCACGGAACTGCTCGTAAAGGGCTTTCATTGCAGGAATATCACGACGACAATCAGGGCACCAACTTGCCCAGAAGTCTAACACAACATAGCTACCACGATACTGGCTTAGACGTATTTCTCTACCATCGTATGTCTTCAACTTAAACTCAGGCGCACGTGTGCCAGGTTTGAGCATATTTGTAGCATACTTCGCATCTAAATCTTTCGTCTGTTCAACGTTTGTTGTTTGTGCAAAAGTCACTGGTGCCGACATAAAAAGTGCACAAGCAGCTGCTAAAAGAATTCTTTTCATATCTTATTGTATTCTATTATCTTAGTTTATCATCCACCAATAAAATTGGTTTTTGCAGTTTTTGGGGCTCCTTTCAGTTTTCAGTTATGTTGCAAATATACGACCTTATTTTGAATAACGCAAATACATCATTGTATTTTTTCTATGGTCAAGGTCTGGTCGCAATAGTCAACAACAGCAGGACGATGCGTTATGAAAATCACTGTTTTATCGTGATTGAAGAGTATATTCTTCAAGAGGTCACGCTCGGTCTGCGGGTCAAGAGCCGATGTAGCCTCATCAAATATCATGATACTACGGTCACGCAGCAGTGAACGGGCTATCGCAATACGTTGTGCCTGCCCCTCGCTAAGTCCACCACCCTGCTCTGAACAAAGCGTTTCAAGTCCTAGCGGTAGATGGAAAACAAAGTCGGCACAACTCTTCTTTAAGGCAGCAATCATCTCCTCTTCCGTTGCATCGACCTTACCGAGAAGTAGATTTTCACGAATTGTACCGCTCAGAAGCGTGTTGCCTTGTGGGACATAGACGAAATTAGTACGCATCAGCGGTGTCAGTTCTTTACATTCTTTTGTGTTGTAAATCTGCACAGAACCCTTATTCGGTTTTATCAAGGCAAGCAATAAACGTACAAGTGTTGTCTTTCCAGCACCTGTCTCGCCAAGAATAGCCGTACAAGAGCCTGGATAGAAGTCGAAATCGAGGTCCTTTAAGATTTCTCGTTCGGCATCATCATAACGATAATCAACATGGTTCAGACGAATACCACAAGGACCAGCAAGTTCTATTGGGTCGCCTTGTTCCTCCAAAGGGTTTTCCTCTAACTCCATTAATCGTTCGGCCGCAGTGAACACTGAGACGAAAGCAGGTACTAATTTCGTTAATTGACGAGCAGGGTTCTGAATCTTATTTACCAACTGTAAGAAGGCCGTCATACCACCGAAGGTCAGCGAATGAGCCGACATGCGGAGGGCTGCCCATGTAAAAGCAACAAGATAACCAAAAGCAAATCCAAAGTTCAAAACGAGGTTGGAGAAGACAGAGAACTTTGTTCTACGCACCACCTTACGGCGTAATTCGTGTTGGGTTCCCTCTAACTTCCCCACTATCATCTCGTCACTTTCAAGCGTTTTGATGAGCATGCGGTGCTGAATCGTTTCTTGCAGCACACTCTGAACCTTCGAGTCGGAGTCGCGGACCTCACGTGTCAAGCGTCGCATCTGTCGTACATAAACCTTACTGATTAAGACAAACAGAGGAATCATAACGACAATGATGATGGCAAGTCGCCAATCCATCGACATCAGATAGAAGAAAGCACCAAGAAACATTGCCAATGTTGAGACGGAACTTGGTATCGTCTCTGTCAAGAAACTGACCACATTAGCAACGTCAATCTCCAATCGGTTTAACACGTCACCACTGTGATGCCGCTCCTTACCATGCCATTCTGAACGTAGAATACGATCGAGCATACGCTGTTGCATACGATTCTGTGCCTTGATACCCAATAAGTTTTTCACCCATATAGCTGCAATACTCAAGGCAAAGTCACAAAGAATCAACGCTCCCATGATGCTGACAGCAGTATAAATGCTACCCTCCCTCACATGAGAAGCCACATCAATAGCATGTTGGACTGCCCATACTGTAGCCAAAGAAACGATGACACTGAGAATACCTATCAAAGCATTCAGTCCAGCTTGCTTGCGATTTCCTCGCCAAGCATTCCACAACCAACGAAAGATTTCCTTGCTTGTGTAATGCGTTTCAGGGATTTGGAAGAGTTTCTTTATCTTAGTTATCATCACTTTCTTTTATTTTTGTTTTTATTGGGGGGTAAAAATCTAGGGGGCCTAGGAGACCTTGGGATCCTAGGTCCCTAGACCTTATACTTCAAGCAATCAGCCACCTAAATTTGTCGCGTATCAACGCCCCACATCAGTTTCTCCCGCAATGTTGAGAAGAATTGCTGTCCCTCAACCCGCACTATATGCACTGTGTGTCGCGCTTTCGTTATTTTCAACGTTACTCCCTCAGATAGTTTCTCTGACCGCCCATCGACGGCTGCCAGAAAATTGTGACTTCTGCTCTGTACTTCCAGCTTTATCTCAGCCTCATCACTTATAACAATCGGACGAATATTCAGACTATGTGGTGCTACAGGTGTCATACTTAAAATACCCGATTGTGGTACGATTATCGGACCACCAACAGACAGAGAGTAAGCTGTTGAACCTGTTGGCGTACTGATAACGAGTCCATCAGCCAAATAAGTTACTAAGTATTTGCCATTGACACTTGTCTTTATCGATATCATTGCCGCATTATCGCGTTTCAAAATAGCAATATCATTCAAGGCAAAAGGACAATTTTCGAGGGTCACTCCATCAGCTTCAAGCTGAATAACAGCGCGTTCCTCTATCTCAAACTTCCCATCATAAACATTATCAAGCACGTCCCTAACCGCTTCTAGAGTTACATTGGCAAGGAAGCCTAATCGCCCCATGTTCACGCCAATGATTGGTATTTGCTTCGCACCAACCCTACCTGCAGCCCGTAAAAAGGTACCATCGCCGCCTAAGGAGATAACATAATCAACGTCAAAGTTTCCTCCTTCAAATAGTCCTGCTATTGAGAAATCCTTTTTCAGTTCTTTTAGTAGAACATGATAGAAATTCTGCTCGATATATATATCAGCCTCACGCGCTTTCAGATAGTCTAAAATTTCAACAATCTGAGGCGTGTTAAAAGCTTTGGAAGTATTGCCAAAAATAGCAAAACTAAGTTTCTTTTCTGCCATAAAAACGTGCCTTTTTAAATTCTTTTAGTCTTACAAGCCACACGATACCACGAATAATTAGTATATTTGCAGACACTAATCATTTGCAAAATTAAAGATTTTTATTGGATTTATTACTTAAAAACAAAATAATTATGGCTAAGGTATATGAGTTTCTCGCTAATGGCTTTGAAGAAGTTGAAGCTTTGGCACCAGTCGATATTTTGCGTCGCGGAGGCGTAGAGGTAAAGATGGTCAGTGTTACTGGGAGCAATCTCGTTGAATCATCACATGGTGTTGTTGTTAAAGCCGACCTCCTTTTCGAGGACATAGCCGACTTCTCTGACGCAGACCTCCTGATGTTGCCGGGCGGCATGCCTGGCTCAAAGAACCTAAATGAGCACGAAGGCGTACGCAAGGCTCTCAAAGAACAGTTTGAAAAGGGTAAGCGTGTAGCTGCAGTCTGTGCTGCACCATTAATACTGGCATCTGTCGGCTTGCTGAAAGGTAAGAAAGCAACCATCTACCCAGGTATGGAAAGTCATCTAGGTGAGGACGCCGAATACACAGCTGCACTTGTTCAAGAGGACGGAAACGTAACAACGGGTGCTGGTCCTGCTGCTTCTTTCCCATACGGATATAAGCTTCTAAGTTACTTCTTACCAGAGGAGAAGGTGGAAGAGATAAAGAAGGGAATGATTTACAATCAACTTCTAAATTCCTAAAATAGTATTTATACATCAGAATTGTGTCTCATAAAACGTCAAAATATACCATCATCGTCGCTGGCGGTAAGGGGTTGAGAATGGGGGCAGACATCCCCAAACAGTTTTTACCTATTGGTGGCATGCCTGTCCTTATGCACACCATCAGCCGCTTTCATACCTACGACAAGGATTTGAAGGTAATCCTCGTCTTACCGAAAGAGCAACAAGCTTATTGGCTGGAGCTATGTGAACAGTATCATTTCAACGAGGAGTATCTGCTGGCAGATGGTGGTGCAAGTCGTTTTCAATCGTGCAAGAATGGTATTTCGATGATACCAACTGATGCTATCGGACTCGTTGCCATCCACGATGGTGTGCGTCCTTTCGTCTCTTGTGAAACCATTGTACGTTGTTTTGATACTGCAGAGACAGCCAAAGCGGTTATCCCCGTATTGCCAGTTACTGATACGCTTCGTTTTATCGCAGACTCCCCAAGTGGAAGAAACGTACAACGCAGCGACTATAGAACCGTGCAAACGCCACAGGTCTTTGACATCCAGCTCATCAAAAAGGCTTACGAACAGGAAGAAAGTGCCGATTTCACCGATGACGCGAGCGTAGTTGAGCTACTCGGACAAGCGGTAACAATGGTGGAAGGGAATCGTGAGAATATCAAGATCACAAACCCATTCGACTTGAAAGTGGCTGAAGTTCTTTTAATTCAGAATTCATAATTGATAATTCACAATTATAATCACTGAGTTTGATGAGGTTATTGGATAAGAAGAACTAAATAATGGGGACGTAAAGATGGGAAAGTAAAGATGGTGTTTATTACTGATTAATAGTACACCTAAGCAGTGTAGAACATAGGAATAAGAAGTGTAAAGCGCGTTCTTTCCGAATTATTTTCACGTAAAAAAGAAATTATTTTCATGCAAATAATTATTTATCTTCATGAAAATAAATATTTCTTTTCATGAAAATAATTCGTAACAAACAAATTCTAACGCAAAAAAGAAAGCTGAAGAACGTGTTTATTTACACACCACTGCAAGCTAAAGGATGGTCGGATATAAGTAAGGAAGTAAACGAGTCTATCTCGTTATATGTTTTATAAAACAGCAACATCAGTAATCATAATTCTGAATTCTGAATTCTAAATTAAACTAATGGATATACTCTCGCAAGACATAATGTATTTACCGGGTGTAGGACCACACCGCAAGGAGATTCTGGGCAAAGAGCTTGAAATTCACACCTATCGTGACCTACTGGAATACTTCCCCTACAAATATGTTGACCGAACAAAGCTATATCTTATCTCTGAACTTTCACAAGATATGCCATTTGTGCAAATCAAAGGAAGAATCCTCAGCTTTGAAGAAGTTGATATGGGAAAGCGAAAAAAAACGTATTATTGCCCATTTCACTGATGGGCATGGCGTTTGTGACATCGTTTGGTTTAATGGCTCAAAGTATATCTATCAGAACTACAAGGTAAATCAGGAATATATCATCTTTGGTAAACCAACTTTCTTCAATGGCAGGTTTCAGTTTTCACACCCTGACATTGACGACGCTTCGCAGTTGCAACTCAACGACATGGGAATGCAACCATTCTATGTGACAACAGAAAGGATGAAGAAGGCAGGTATCACCTCACGTGCCATGGAGAAACTAACGAAGATGCTCATTAGCAAACTCAACGAACCTTTAGAAGAGACGCTCCCTCCTTTCATCACCACTCATTTGCACCTCATCTCACGTGATGCTGCCATGCGCAAGATTCATTACCCGAAGTCGGTTGATGACACGCAGCGCGCTCGTGTCCGTTTGAAGTTTGAAGAACTCTTCTACGTCCAGCTGAACATCCTTCGCTATGCAAGCGACCATCGTCGTAAATATCGTGGTTATATCTTCAATCGAATTGGGGCCCAATTTAATTGGTTTTACACCCAGAATCTACCCTTTGAACTTACAGGGGCGCAGAAACGAGTGATGCACGAGATACGTGCAGACATGGCAAGTGGGCGTCAGATGAATCGTTTGCTACAAGGTGATGTAGGCTCCGGCAAGACCCTCGTTGCCCTGATGTCCATGCTAATTGCCATCGACAACGGCTATCAAGCTTGTATGATGGCACCAACGGAGATTCTTGCTGAGCAACATCTCCAGACGATTAAGGAATTTCTCAAGGAAATGAACTTACGTGTTGAATTGTTGACGGGTATCGTGAAGGGGAAGAAACGACAAGAAGTATTAGATGGACTCATTGACGGTTCTATTAATATCGTTGTTGGCACACACGCTATCATAGAGGAAAAAGTGCAGTTCCAGCATCTCGGTATGGCAGTCATAGACGAGCAACACCGCTTTGGTGTGGAGCAACGAGCTAAGCTATGGAGTAAGGGTGAGAACCCTCCACATGTATTAGTCATGACTGCCACGCCTATACCACGTACACTTGCAATGACTATCTATGGTGACCTTGATGTCTCTATCATCGACGAATTACCCCCAGGACGTAAGCCAATACAGACAATCCATAAGTATGATGACCAGATGGCAAGCCTTTATAGCGGTATCCGACAGCAGATAAATCTTGGTCGTCAGGTGTATATCGTCTATCCGCTCATCAAGGAAAGCGAACGTATGGACCTCAAAAACCTCGAAGATGGCTTCAACGCAATGCAAGAAATCTTCCCTGAATTTCAATTAAGTAAGATTCACGGAAAGATGAAAGATAAGGAAAAAGAGACTGAGATGCAGAAGTTTGTCAGTGGTCAGACCCAGATACTCGTTGCCACGACAGTAATTGAAGTAGGTGTGAACGTACCGAACGCCAGTGTGATGGTTATCCTTGATGCCCAGCGTTTCGGACTTTCTCAACTCCATCAATTGCGTGGTCGTGTAGGTCGTGGTGCTGAACAAAGTTATTGTATCCTCGTTACCAACCATAAACTCAGCAAGGAAACCAGAAAACGTATTGATATCATGTGTGATACGAACGATGGATTTGAAATAGCTGAAGCCGACCTAAAGTTGCGTGGCCCCGGTGATTTAGAGGGTACACAACAAAGTGGTATAGCCTTCGACCTTAAGATAGCCGACATTGCACGTGATGGGCAAATTGTACAATTGGCACGCGAAGAAGCACAGAAAATCATTGATGATGACCCGACGTGTCAGAAAATGGAATATAACTTATTATGGAACAGGCTTAAAGCGTTAAGAAAAACTAATATTAACTGGGCTGCAATCTCATAGTATAAAAGACAATCAAACTGGCTCAAACAGCCCTGTTTTAGCGATTTGGCATAAATCATGTGAGGGCTTAAAAACGTGCTATCTCTTTGTTAAACAGGGTAAAAAAATAGCGAATGTGCAATTTATTCGATATTTTTTCGTTATCTTTGCGAGGTCTTTCGATAAAAAATTGCGTACTTTCTGAAGTTTATCTGCAATTTTGTCGTTAGAAAGGGATATGAAAATCTGTCCCGTGCCTATCAGGCATCAGAGTTTGAAACTAAACAACTTGATTATGACTTTTAAGAAAATAGTTAGAGCTTTTGCACTAACATCTCTCTTAACCTTGACAGCTCATTCAGCAAATGCACAAGACCTGCTTGCCCGTCAAGCACCTATCGACAGACGTGCCAAAGCATTAGATACAATGGTTATCAATCGTCTTCGCGAAGCAGAAGAAATAGAAGAACCATCATCAGAGCTCTATAACGATTGGAATAACAACTATGCACATCGTGGAGGTAACCTTCCAGATGTATATAAGATTGATCTTCGTGGCTTCCACATGCCAACACCGAGCCGCGTTATTACAAGTAATTTCGGACGCCGTTGGGGTCGTCGTCATCAAGGATTGGACATTAAAGTGTATATTGGTGATACCATCCGTGCTGCTTTCGCAGGTAAAGTGCGCGTAGTAAAATATGATGCTAACGGATATGGTAAATACATCGTCATCCGTCATAATAATGGACTTGAAACCATTTATGGTCACCTTTCTAAACAGATTGTTAGTCCAAACATGACTGTTCGTGCTGGTCAGCCAATCGGATTGGGTGGTAATACGGGACGTTCAACAGGTTCTCACCTCCACTTCGAAACTCGTTTGGCAGGTGTAGCATTGAACCCTGCACTCTTCTTCGACTTCGCTAATCAAGATGTTACAGGCGACTACTATGTTTATCGTCGTAGCACCGTAGCACAAGAGTCTGAACGTGCAACCGCTGTTCGTGGTACCTCATCAAGCCTTGGTTACTCTCGTGAGAACATACAGGGTAGAGGTAATCAAAGTTATAGTCCACGTCAAGAAAGACACTACAACACAGATTTCTCAAACCACACGCCACGTACGGAACCAACGGCTGACAATGGAAAGATTATCTACCATAAGGTTCTCAATGGCGAGACTTTGGAAACAATAGCCAAACAGCATGGCGTAAGTATTGAACAATTATGTCGTCAGAATCGCTTAGGTAAGTTTACCCGAATAACAGAAGGTCAATTACTATCAATTTTCAAGTAAACATTCTCCATAATATATGAACAGCTCCGATGGTCGTCCTCACGACTATCGGAGCTGTTTGCTTTATTGACTGTTTTATAAAGCATGAAAAGCTGCCTATTGCAATAAACCACAGCAGACAAAGGTAATCATAATCCTGAATTATCAAATCTCAATTTACCCAAAAACCTGATTCATCACGTTAGCGGGTGGGCGTTGATTCTCCAACTCATTCTTCATAAAGTCCATATAAGGTGCTACGTGCTCAAAGAATTGATAATAGCCCTTACAAAGATAGTTAAGACCAGGATTACCATAACAATCGCGTATAAAACGATTCTTAGGACACTCACCATGACAAGCGAACTGATACTTACACTCTTTACATTGTTGTGGAAGGAGTCGATACTTCATCTTGGAAAATTCTTTCTGTCGGTCACTATTCATCATCTCATAGATTGTTTGATAAGACAGATTTCCAAGCTTATGTTCAGGATAAACAAAGTGGTCACAAGAATAGACATCACCATTGTATTCCATTACACCTGCATGACCACATTCCTTTGCCATCGTACAAATGCCAGGCGCAACACCAACCCAGTTGGCCAAAGTAGCGTCAAAGAGCTGTATGTAATACTCTCCGACATCATGATGTACCCACTCGTCAAAGATAGTACAAAGGAAGTTACCCCATTGCTCAGCAGTAACAGAGAAGTCGGTCAGTTCACCCCCCTCCTGCATACCAGGTGCTAAGGTCAAACCATCCTCACGATTTACGATTCGCTCAACAATAGGCGTAAACTGAATGTAACGGCAACCAATCTCCTTAAAGAAGTGATAGAAATCCAACGGATAGTCTGCATTGAAATCATTGACAACGGCAAGCGCATTCCACTCTACCCCATGCTTGTTCAACAGGTTAATACCTTTCATCACCTGATGAAAGGATGGCTTCCCCATTGCATTGCGACGATACTCATCATGAAACTCCTGTGGCCCATCAATAGATACACCCACAAGAAAATTATTCTCTTTAAAAAAACGACACCACTCATCATTCAACAGAATACCATTCGTCTGAATACTATTGTCTATCTGACGGCCACGTCCATAATAACGTTGCAGTTCCAACGCACGACGATAGAAGGAGATGGGACGCATTAAGGTCTCACCTCCGTGCCATGTAAAAAGCACCTGCGGTGTCGTCTGTGCCTCTATGTATTCCTTAACAAACTTCTCAAGTAAGGCATCGGTGATTACATGGTTTTTATTATTGTCGTATAGCTTACTCTTCTCCAAATAATAGCAATATTTACACCTGAGGTTACAAAGCGAACCAGCAGGCTTCAGCATGATATACATGGGATGACTAAAAGGAATGATGGTATTCATAACAATCTTGTTTCGGACGGCAAAGGTAGTCAATTATTTACGAATGGCAAAACATTACAAATGACTTATTTCATTGCCCTCAACAGATTTCATGATAAGGCAAAAGTACCCATCATTAAGGTTATCTTTCAAGCCGTTTTCTTTTGTCGAGAACAGAAAAAAAAGAAATATTCCAAGACCACTGACCAATAATGGCCTTAGTCTTGGAACATGCATTATATAGTATGAAACGAAGTTCTATTTGGAGGTAGTGCTATCTGGTTTAAAGGAGTCAGAGATACCTTTACCAAGTTTCTGGAAGAACTTTTTACCGTCAGCACCTATCTTACGTGCTGCTTCTCCCATCGACTTTGTTTCACGTTTAATGACTTTCCCCATACCACGTGAGAAGGTTTTGAAGCCATCTTTCACTTCGGTCTCACCTGTCTGTTTGTCGTCAGGGAGTGGTGCATAGGTTGAGTTATTGCTATCCGCATTACTAACGTTTGCAGGTTTTGACTTCATCGTAGTTGACGAGGTCCCCGCCTTCGTACTATGAGTAGTCTGCTTAGATGAACTCTGCTTATTCGCTTTAACCATACGTGGTGAGGCTCCAGCAATACCACTATACTCTGTCTGAGCTGATACCGAGAGGCACAGCAACAACAAAGCAACTAACATTTTAATTCTTATTCTTTCCATTGTCGTAAGTTTTATTAGGTGGAAGGAGAAAGGCATAGAACCGCTCTATAGTTCCCCAGATTTTATACAACCTATTAGACTAACGATTAAACAAGGCAAAAATTGCAGCCCTTAACAATCAATAGGACGTATTAAGGGCATTTAAACGAAAGGACCTGACTTATTTAATAAGACTCCGAACGGCAAACCATGAATGAAGCAACAGCGTCTGAAGCAAGCCATAATGTTTACGCATGATATCGAAACGCTCACGAAGCGACTCCTTATGGTGAAGTGTTGTCTGCCCCTCCTGCACATAATTAGCAACTACTGCATGAACATTGCGTAAGAGAAGCTGCTGACGTTCACCCTCCTTCATCACACGAATACACCAATCGACATCTGCTGAATAACGATAGGAGGTATCATAAAGTAGCGAACGCGCTATATCTAAACGAGCATAAAAAGACTGATGACAAACTAACATACCATAACGGAAAGAACGCCAAGTGAGTCTTTCTGACGGACTGAGCCGACGATGATAAAGAAAGTTGCCCTTCTCATCAATGATGTCAGTATCACCAAAAAGGACGGCTGGCAACTCCTCTCCATCCCCAACGACTGCAGCTAGTACGACTTTCTCCAATGTATCATGTGCAGGGAAGCGGTCGCCAGCATTCAAAAAGACGATGTAATCGCCTGTTGCTTGCTGTAAGCCTTTATTCATGGCGTCATAAAGACCATCATCTGGTTCGCTTTGAATACGTACAACATGTTCGTTATCCGTCTCATCAGACTGTTTCTGATAGGCTTTCGCTATCTCTAACGTATCGTCAGTTGAAGCTCCATCAATAATGATATGCTCCACATGAGGATAGTCCTGCATGAGCACACTATCGAGTGTCGGCTGCAGAACAGCAGCTGCATTATAGGTTATAGTGACTACTGAAAATGTGATCATAATCGAAAGTTCTTATAGGCAAGTGCCTCATTATATATTTCAAGATATTGCATTGCAACACTACGCTGTGAATAACTGCGTAAGACTTTCCCCACAGCGGCTTCTGAAAGGCTTGCATAATCGGCCTCATCAAGTACCCAATGGATGCCTTTTGCAAGGTCATTTGCATCACGTTCTGTAGCAACATAACCATTCTTAATGTGATCGATCATCTCTGGTATTCCACCCACCTTAAAGCCTACGCAGGGCACTCCGCATGCCATAGCCTCCATAATCGTGTTAGGAAGGTTGTCTTCAAGCGATGGAAGCACAAAGACATCAGCGGCATTATAAACATCACGGATTTGTTGTTGATCGGTCACATAACCGATTGGATAAACTCGTAAAGCGAGTTTCCCTTCAAGTTCTTCAGCATGACCGCCAAGGATAGCGATACCCGTATTCTCCTTCATCTCAGGATGTTCAACGACCATCTTTTCGATAGCTTCAACAAAATAATCCATGCCCTTACGCTGATCTGTCACACGCTGAGAGACAAAGAGTACGATGCGTTTGTCCTGCGGAAGGTGTAATCTCTTTCGCGCCTCTTGCTTATCCTGTGGTTGAAATACGTGTGTGTCTATAGGATTAGGAATACTTGATACACTAAAATCACGCAAGATGCCACTGCGCTTTGCCTGTCGTGCGAGCCATTGACTACAAGTTACAAACCACATATTACCGCAACAATAGGTAGCTTTCTTGCGCTTCCAGACCTTTGCTGATAAGTCATTTCTACTTCCTCTACCTGGTAAAAGCGGACAATTACCACAGCCATTTTCATAACGATGACAGCCGTGGGCATAATGACAGATACCTGATGCTGGCCAAAGGTCATGCATTGTCCAAACAACGGGTTTGCCAGAACTCAAAATTTTCTTGATACTATTCAACGATAGCATACCTTGATTAATCCAAGAGAGATGAATAATATCAGCTTCTTTGAATTCACGTAACTTCGTAATATCTGCTCCGGCATTGGCGATATCAATCTCAAAGAGATGCTTACGAGAGAAATGAAGGTTCCAGAAGACACAGAAACGCTCCCATAATAGATTCCACTGATTTCTCCATTCGTGACCAAGGCTAACCACAGTAATGTCGTCAGTCAACTTATCACGTACCAACATCTTTGCTTTTACTCCGTTGTTATTCAGAGCATCTTTGAGCCGGTTAGCTGCAACGGCAGCCCCACCTGTTTTCTCACTGGTATTTACAATCAGTATTCTCATTGATATATCATTTGAAGCAAAGTTACAAGAAAACTGATAAAAAGCCAAGAAAAGTAACCAAATATTGATTGTTTGCGCACACAAAGACTTGATATGCGTCAAGAAAAGGGCTAATTTACAACAAAAGAGTTTTGAAATATTGTACAAGATTTGAAAAACATCTACCTTTGCATCGTCAAAAGGTTAATAGATTGTTTAGGTTAGTAGTAATAGATTTAGGTTTTTAGTTATTTTATTAAGGTAAAAGTTTAACGATTGATCTAGGATGACAAAGGTGGCCGTGAGGTTCCCTTTCATTATAAAAAGATTTCTTAGTTAAACATACTAATAACGCCGAAGCTCGTTGAGAGTCTCGGCGTTTATTTTTGCTTGGCAACTTGAGTTAATTGGGGGAAATTCTTTGATGGCTCTATAACGAATCGTGTGGGTTGTGTATTGATATTCCATCGATTTGGTGCGGGTGCTCAGCACATGTGGTGCTGGTGCTTAGCACTAATGGTGCGGATGGTATGCACCACATGTGCGAAGGGTTAACACCATTGCCGTATATGGATGGGTAGGGATTTAATGTGAGTTAAGCGTATTAAAACTAAGGTCAATCTGGAATTGTGTATAGTTGGAGGCTATACCTTTCAACAATATTTTATGCTCTATGACGAATTACCCACACGATTCGTTATAGAGCCGTTATTTTTGTTTTACCTGACAACTCATAAATCTAAGTTCCTCTCACTTCTGTCATTTATAATAGGTGCTTAACTCATTAAGTTTCAACAATATGCTTAAACTGTTAAAAATGACAGTAACTTAAAACAAAACTAATCTCGTGTTTTATGCGATAATTTCTTTCTTATTTTGGAATACTTGTTATTCAAGAGTTTGAAAGTGCTTTTTATCGTTAACCTGTTATGTGTCTATTTCTTCACCTTTTCCTACAGAGCCTAATTATGAGTTATGAATTAAGGGGTATGGATTAAAACAGAGCGTCTGATCATAAGAAGAGCCGACACTCACAAGGAGTATCGGCTCTTCTACGTTAGTATGTTATGAAAAATTTGAGAGAATTGAGACTTCACAGCCTCGTTTTGTTTTACTTAAAATGATTATTTTATAGAGAAAGCATAGAAATTGTCTTATTTTGTAATGGTTGACACAGGTAACTCCATCTTATGTTGCAAGGTATCACTGACTACTGAGTCAGCCTTTGCAACAGATAGGCCCTTCCTAGAATGCTCAACAGCTGCAGCGCTTGAGGTCACCTGACGTACATCACCATCAGAGAAAGCAGCCTGCATTGCATTACCTAAGGTAAGGAGAATTGCCACTACGGCAGCAGCCTTAAAGAGTGGCATAAGACGATGACGCATTGTTATCACGCGTGCCTTGACAGGCTCGTCTTCTTGTATCATTCCAAGGATTCTTTGATCAAAGTCATCACCCAACTTTTCCATCTCCTTTTCGTTCTGCTCATAGACAAACAGGTCACGATAAGGTAGCAACGCAGCTGGAATGTCCTCCTGTGAGAAGAACATACGCAAGATTTCCTCTTCTTGAAGAGAAGTCTTGCCACGCCAGTAACGTTCTAAAAGTTGATCGATATACTTATAATCCATAATTGTCTAATTTCAAATATTTTTGTTTGACCGTTTGTCGAGCTCTAAAGATGTTAACCTTCACTTGCTCTTCACTGATTTCAAGGACTTCTGCGATCTCTTTGTAAGATTTACCTTCAAAATCTCTCAGCTGCATACAGCTTCGTTGTTTCTCTGGGAGGGCATCTACAATCTGTTTTACGAGATTTATCTTATCCGCTTGAATCATTCGATCTTGAGGATTAGATGAAGAGAAAGGTTCTGCGACTTTAACATCTTCTAAAGAGTCATTGTTATTCTCTTTCTTCTTGATGCGGTCTAGCGATAGGTTTCGACATATAGTGAGACTGAATGCTTCGATAGAATCAATGTCTTCCCATTCATATCGACGGTTCCAAACCTTTATCAGCGTATCCTGAACGATGTCCTCAGCCTCAGCTCTATTGAGCGTGATACGGAGTGCAAGCCGAAAGAGTTCATTCTTCATCGGCAACACATCGTTACGGAAACTGACTTTCTTCATCTTCTCTCTGTTTTAATGACGTTTATCTATGGGGGAAAGTTACAGGGATGGACTAAAAAACTACATATTTAATCTTCGTTAACACACTAACTATTCTAATAAAGTAGCTTAAAACAGCAATTCAACTGGACTTATTCTCCTATTAATGAGCCTTTTATCATGATTTTTCTTCATAATGAAAGGGAACATCTTACTTAATGAGGGACATTGTTATTCATGAAAAGGAAACATTATTCTATGAATAGAAATTCGACTAGGGTACTCTTTTACAAGCAAGAACAAGAGCAATCACAGAGCAAAAATACTAATCTAAAAGAACATATGAACTAATGTATTAAAATAAACGTAGGGACGCACAGCATGTGCATCCTATACGTTACATTTAATGTCGATGCTCAGACAGTGCGTCTCTATAGCTTGTCAATGATATATGGACTTAGAGCCTTTCTGACGAATCCTCTTTCCCAAATACGTTACCGTTTACTCCAAATAGGTGTAACCATAGAGGCCGCTACGATAGTTACTGAGGAATTCTTTACCCTCTTCTAGAGAAATCTTTCCCTGCTTAACACTCTTTGTCACCCATATTTCAAGCTGGCGAACGAGTTTCTTAGGATTATACTGAACGTACTCCAAAACTTCTTCTACCGTCTCACCATCAAAGATCTGATCAATATGATAGCGTCCATCCTTCACTGAAATATGCACTGCATTGGTATCTCCAAAGAGATTATGCATGTCACCTAAAATTTCCTGATAAGCGCCAACAAGGAATACTCCGAGGTAATAAGGCTCATTCTTCTTCAATGCATGGATTGGCAGAACATGACTGCTACGTCCCATTGCAACAAAGTTTGATATCTTACCATCGCTATCACAAGTAATATCCTGCAAGGTTGCATTACGTGATGGACGTTCATTGAGTCGCTGCAGTGGCATTACTGGGAAGAGTTGATCAATCGCCCAGCTGTCTGGAAGTGACTGGAAGAGTGAGAAGTTACAGAAGTATTTATCTGCTAGGAGCTTATCCAGATTACGCAATTCATCTGGCACATGCTTCATATTCTTTGCCAGATTATTAATTTCATGGCATACACTCCAGTACATTGCCTCAATCTCGGCTCGCGTCTTCAGGTCAACCATACCATGAGAGAACAACTCTAAAGCCTCCTCACGAATCTGTTCTGCGTCGTGCCAATCCTCTAACATATTGCGAGAATCAAGGTTATCCCATATATCATAGAGGTCTTTAACCAACTGGTGATCAGTATCTTTTGCCTCAAAATCTTCAGACATTTCAGGCAAAGAGGCCGTTTCAAGCACATCAATTACAAGGACAGAGTGATGAGCAGCAAGACTTCTTCCGCTCTCAGTAATGATGTTTGGATGTGGGATATCATTCTTGTTGGCAGCATCAACAAAGGTATAAACACAATCGTTGACATATTCTTGAATACTATAATTCACTGAACTTTCACTGCTGGCAGAGCGTGTGCCATCATAGTCAACACCTAAGCCACCACCACAATCAACAAAGTCAACATTATATCCCATCTTTCTTAGGTTAACATAATACTGTGCTGCCTCGTTGAGGGCTGTCTGAATACGACGAATCTTCGTAATCTGTGAACCAATATGGAAGTGGATGAGACGCAAGCAATCATGCAAACCCTTATTATCAAGAGTCTCTAAAGCCTGCAGGAGTTCAGAAGAAGTAAGACCAAACTTAGAAGCATCGCCACCACTATCAGCCCATTTACCAGAACCACTAGAGGCAAGTTTAATGCGAATACCAAGGCTTGGTTTAACATTCAACTTCTTTGCAGCCCGTGCGATGAGTTCTATTTCGTTAAGTTTCTCTACGACAATGAAGATACGCTTACCCATCTTCTGTGCTAACAAAGCCAATTCTATATAACTCTGATCCTTATAACCATTACAAATGATGAGCGAATCACTCTGGCATTGTACAGCTATCACAGCGTGTAATTCAGGTTTTGAACCAGCTTCCAGACCTAAGTTAAACTTACGTCCATGAGAAATAATCTCCTCAACGACTGGTTGCATCTGATTTACCTTAATAGGATAGATGATGAAGTTCTCTGCTTTAAAATCATACTCCTTCTTTGCTTTCTCAAAGCAAGAGGATGTTTTCTCAATACGATTATCGAGGATATCTGGGAAACGGAGCAACACTGGAGGTGTCACATCGCGCAGAGCAAGTTCGTCCATAACATCACGCAGGTCAACCTCCGTATTGTCTTTACAAGGTGTTACAAACACATCACCCTTATTGTTAATACCAAAGTAAGATGTCCCCCATCCTGAGATATTGTACAATTCTTGAGAATCTTCAATCGTCCACTTTTTCATTTCTATTCTTCTGTCCCTATATATAATCTAGAATTAATCAATAAATTGTTTTGAAAGTCTGAATTCCGACTATTGAATTTCAGCTATTTAACTTCTGACTTTCTGACGCCTCCAGCTTTAATAACTCAAGGAGATGCGTTACAGAGATCTGTATCTTGTCGTAACTATCCATAAGACTAACGTCAAGAACGTGCTTAGCCTTCGCATAGAATGGTTCACGATGCTCCAATTGCTTGCGGATAAATAGGTTTACCTCGTCAGGTGTTTTGTTGAGCAATAAGGGGCGTATAGACTTACCCATCAGCAGATGCTTGTAAAGAACGTCGGTCTCAGCTTTCAGATAAACCGTCTCCGCTTGGCCATTCATATACTCCATATTATCAAAGAAACACGGTGTACCACCACCACAAGAGATAATAACATTTTCAAATTCAGCCACCTCGTGAAGCATCGACTGCTCTATTAAGCGGAAGCCATTTTCTCCCTTTTCATCGAAGATTTGCTTCACCGTCTTGCGCATTCTGCTCTCAATATACCAATCTAAATCGTAGAACGGAATGTTCAACGCCTTCGACAAAGCGCGCCCCACTGTCGTCTTCCCGGCTCCCATATAACCAACAAGAATGATACGAAGCGGTTTGTATTCATCTGAATATTCTGTCATACTCACGATTTATTAATCATCCATCCGTCTGTCGTTATCATTTGCCGTGCTAGATATTTCCCATCACCTTATCCGTGGAGCTTATCTTCATTTACTTTTTACGCTTTGGCTCTGGTGCATTCTTTACGATATCCATACACTGTTCGTAAGTAAGCTCTGCTGCCTTCTCATGAAGTGCCTTAGGCATACGATAGTTCTTACCATCATAAGCAATATAAGGACCATAACGACCATTCATCACCTCCATCTTAGCATCTTCACTGAAGGTCTTCAAGTGACGCTGTGCATCTTGCAAACGCTTCTTCTGAATGAGGTTGATTGCTGCATCAAGACTAATCGTGAGTGGATCTTCCTCCTTTGGTAGTGATGTGTACTTCTTATCGTGGAGTACGTAAGGACCAAAACGTCCTGCACCAATCACGACATCTGTACCTTCAAACTGTCCAAGGTTACGTGGCAACTTAAACAACTCCAAAGCCTCATCAAGGGTAATCGTTTCCATACTCTTATCAGAAGGAAGCTGAGAGAAGCGTGGCTTGTCCTCATCGTCAGCACTACCAATCTGTACCACTGGCCCAAAACGACCAATCTTTACAAATACTGGTTTGCCAGACTTAGGGTCAATACCCAACTCGCGTTCACCAGCCTTATGTTCTGAACGAGCATTCATCACCTTCTCTACTTCAGGTTCAAAATCCTGATAGAAAGTCTTCATCTCTTTGTTCCATTCAGCTTTTCCTTCTGCAATCTTATCGAACTCCTGCTCCACCTTTGCTGTGAAGTTATAGTCCATGATGTCTGGGAAGCTTATCATCAAGAAGTCGTTTACCACGATACCAATGTCTGTTGGGATAAGCTTACCCTTATCAGCACCAGCCATTTCCTTCTTGGTCTTAGATGTAATCTTCAATCCAAGCAGTGAATCAACGACATATTTACGTTCCTCTCCTTTGCGATCGCCTTTCTGTACGTACTCACGCTGCTGAATGGTAGAGATTGTTGGGGCGTATGTTGATGGACGACCAATACCGAGTTCTTCGAGTTTACGCACAAGACTTGCCTCCGTGTAACGGTTAGGACCTTGTGAGTAACGCTCTGTTGAGATAATCTCACGACGTTCCAGCTCTTCACCTTCGTGCATTACTGGCAGTGCATGTGAGAATTCTTCAGCGTTTTCGTCGTCATCTGTTGACTCGTGATAAACCTTCAAGAAACCTTCAAAAGCAATTACCTCGCCATTTGCAACAAACTGCAAATCTGTAGCGTTCTTGCCTTCTTCACTTTCAAGAGATATGTTTACAGTAGTCTTTTCTATCTGTGCGTCAGCCATCTGCGAAGCAATAGTACGCTTCCAGATAAGGTCATACAGACGCTTCTCCTGACTTGTTCCTTCAATAGAAACCTGGTCGATATACGTAGGACGAATAGCCTCGTGTGCTTCTTGGGCGCCCTTACTATGTGTCTGATATTTTCTTACCTTTCCGTAATTCTCTCCATAGAGTCGTTCAATCTCTTGCTTACAAGTATTGATAGCCAATGAAGAGAGATTCACACTATCGGTACGCATGTAGGTGATACGACCTGCCTCATACAAACGCTGAGCAACCATCATTGTCTGACTTACTGTAAAGCCAAGCTTTCTAGCCGCTTCCTGCTGAAGTGTTGAAGTCGTAAATGGAGGAGCTGGCATACGCTTCAAAGGTTTCTTAGCAATCGATGAAACCTTAAACTTAGCGTTTTTACATAGTTCAAGGAACTCCAACGCCTCTTCATGTGTCTTAAAACGTTTGCTCAACTCAGCCTTAACTTCATTCTGCGAGCCATCCTCATTGGTTACAGCAAAGACAGCGTTCAGACGATAGTAAGGTTCCGTATTAAAGTTTTGTATCTCGCGTTCACGCTCAACAATCAACCTAACGGCAACACTCTGTACACGTCCTGCACTCAAAGCAGGTTTCACCTTGCGCCATAATACGGGTGAAAGGCGAAAGCCTACCAATCGGTCAAGTACACGACGCGCTTGCTGTGCATTGACAAGATTCATATCCAAACGACGTGGTGACTCGATGGCTTTCAATATTGCTGGTTTGGTAATCTCATGAAAAACAATGCGATTGGTTTTATCTTCGTCCAATCCCAACACCTCACAAAGGTGCCAGCTGATAGCCTCTCCTTCGCGGTCCTCATCGGATGCCAACCAAACTTTCTTGGCTGCTTTCGCACTTTTCTTCAGTTCACTGACTACTTTTTTCTTCTCCTCAGGAATGACGTAATCAGGAGTTAACGTATCAAGGTCAATGCTAAGTTCCTTTTTCTTCAAGTCACGGATATGTCCATAAGATGACATCACCTTATAATCTTTACCGAGGAACTTCTCAATGGTCTTAGCCTTTGCCGGGCTCTCTACTATTACCAAGTTTTCTTGCATAATCAATCTTGTACTTTTTTCCAAGGGCGCAAAAGTACTTAAACTTTTTGCTTACACCTTATATAATAGACAAATTTTCTACTTTTTTAAGTTTTTCAACTCTATTTGTAGAAAATCATATAGTGCTTGACGGATTGAACGGAGTCCAAACTGCTCGGTATGCACTTCCGATAATGGTAGCCAAAAGGCCTCAGCGACATCATCGGCAGCCTTGAGTATTGTCTCATCTTCTACCCTGCAGACAAAGAAGGCATCTAATGTTGGGATATCAAAACCACTATATCGATACTTATTCGGAAGAGAACAGAAGTAGCGTTTTTCCTTTATAACAAGATTAGTTTCCTCCTTCACCTCACGCATCAACGCTTCTCCGATTGTCTCGTCAATATCACAGAATCCACCAGGGAGGTCCAATGTTCCTCGTCCTGGGTCGAGTTTTCTACGGGTTACAAGCAGTTCACCCTGCTCATTCAGAATAAATGCAGCGACAGCCGAACTCGGATTTAAGAAATACTCGAAGCCACAACTCGCACAACGTTTACTTTTTTCATTCTGTTCAACAAAGTGCTTACTCCCACAGACGGGACAATAGCGAAATTTATCTAATACGTGCATCTTTTGATTGTATATTGATTCTTGCATATTGATGATACCAGAAAACGGCACCAGAAAGGAAGTTGTTAACGCTAACACGAAATTATTAAAAATCGTTTATACAGCAAACCTTTTGTCATTTCTGTCTGCAAATATAATAAAAACTCTAAACATCTACCATTGAAACCGTATATTTTTGTTAACTTTGCAACTGCACATTTAAAAACTTACGATTTATTTCTCTTCTCGATGGCAGTAACTGATATTATTCTGTTCATAAAGATCAGCTAAATATAACTGAAAAGAAGAGGATAAATGAGCAAACAAAAAATAACGAATAGAATGAAATTAAGAAAACTTTTTCTCGTAATAGGATTGGCTTCAGCTGCTATAACGATGTCTGCCCAGAGTTCTTTTGACGTAAAACTCTATAATGGTCGTCCTCCCTATAACAATGGTGATGAGAGCGACACGGCTAAGGTTCGTGTCTTCCTTCCAATGGAGAAACAAGCTACTGGGCGTGCAGTAGTGATATGTCCTGGTGGCGCATACGAAACACTTTCAATGGAAAAAGAGGGTTATGACTGGGGAGAATTCTTTCAAAATCAGGGTATTGCAGCCATCGTCCTGAAGTATCGTATGCCACACGGTCAACCTGAAGTCCCTGTTTCAGATGCTGAACAAGCGATGAAACTCGTACGCCTGAATGCAACAAGCTGGAAGATTAACCGTAACGATGTCGGTATCATGGGCTTCTCTGCTGGTGGTCATCTTGCAGCAACAATTGCCACAAGAAGCCAAGGTGAGGCAAAACCGAACTTCTTGATTCTCTTCTATCCAGTTATCTCAATGATGGAAGGTTACGGACACGACAGAAGTCGTCTAAACTTCCTTGGTAAGAACCCTAGCAAGCGCGACGAGAAAAAGTATAGTGCTGACATGAACGTGAGCCGTGTTACACCTCGTACGTTCATTGCACTCAGCGATGATGACGACACTGTTCCACCAGCAAATGGTGTGAACTTCTACACCGAGCTTTACCGCAATGACGTCCGTGGTTCTCTCCATGTTTATCCTGGTGGTGGTCATGGTTGGGGTAGCAAGATTGGCTTCCGTTACCACGAGGAAATGATGATGGACCTGAAGGCTTGGTTGAAGAGTTTCTAAACGCTCATCAGACAACTCCTTCAAACGTTCCAAGCTTACGCTTACAATAGTAAAACTTGTATCAACAAGACGTTTTAAGAATATTCTTTTTCACAATATAATTTAGGGATGCACAGACCGTGCATCCCTTTTTGTATACCCTTATCACCCAACATCCAACACCCAACACCTTATTTTCCCCTTTTCATCGGCATTGTTATTGGGAACAACGGGTTATCAACATGCTCCTGATAGATAATGTTCACCATTTGGTCAACGACATTGGGGTGCTCCTGTGCCACATCTCTGTCTTCATGGAGGTCGGTCGCAAGATTATACAGATGTGGGACACCACGAATAACCACCAACTTCCAATCCCCCATGCGTACAGCTATCTGATTGGTTTCAGCAAATTCCCAATAAAGGTACGGATGCTTCTTTTGTGCCTTTTCATCGCTCATTAGGGTTGGAAAAATAGAGATTCCATCGAAGTAATCGACAGTCTTCTTCTTATTGACGAATTGTTTCGGGAAGTTACGCACACCAGCCACATCACAGAATGTTGGCATTAGGTCGTAGAAAGCAAAGGGCAGATCATTCGTCACATTTTCCTTTATATTTCCCTTCCAGCGTGCGATGAATGGAATACGGATTCCACCTTCGTAACACTGACGTTTAAGCCCTCGTAGTTTTCCATCACGGTTGAAGAACGTTGGGTCGGCGCCACCCTCCTCATGAGGACCATTATCACTGGTGAAGATGACAAGTGTATTCTCCGCAAGTCCTTGTTCGTCTAACGCATGGAGGATTTCCCCTACATACGTATCCAAGCGTGTTATCATTGCAGCAAACTGTGCATGTGTGTGTTCAACAGCATTATAGCGCGACGCTTCCTGCCCTCCCCAAGTCTTATCTACAAAGAACTTCTTTTTATAGAATGCAACTAGTGAATCCTCTGGTTGTGCTAACTCAGCATGTGGAAGCGTATAAGTGAAGATACCAAAGAATGGTTTGTCTTTACTTTGTCGTTTCAGCCAACTCAAAGCGTGCTGATGTATGAGGTCGGCTGAGTAGTCTTTACGTTGTGCATACTGCTCACCAAACATCGGATAATCGATATTATTCTGCATCACAACACGTTTAACTGCACTGTCTCCACACTCCCTGCTATATTCATTGAGGAAGTTTGGATAATAAAGATGTGCTTGGAACTGACAGATATATCCATAGAATTCATCGACACCTCGCTTATCTGGTGTTGACTTAGAACCTTCGTAACCTCCAGCCCACTTACCAAACATACCCGTGCGATAGCCCTGTTCTTTCATTATCTCAGGCAAAATAACATGCTCTGGATCGTAAGGATGCTGACCAACAACGCTGAAATCGCGATTTTTTCCGTAATAGATAGGTTTACTTGGTGCCCAATATTCCTTGTTTCCTCGTACTTCCGTATGTCCAGAATGCTGTCCTGTCATAAAGCAGGCACGCGATGGAGCACTCACCGGAGCACCTGCATACGCTTGTGTAAAACGCATACCTTCCTTTGCCATTCGGTCGATATTCGGTGTAAGGATGTACTGTTGTCCGTAACAGCCAAGGTCGCCATACCCCATATCATCACACATGATGTATATAATGTTAGGCTTTTGTTGTTTCTTAGGAGTCGCAGCATTCCCTTGTACACAACCAAAAGCTGTGAGTGGTAAAAGCGTTTTTACAAAATTTGAAATCATATTTATAGGTTTTAGGTTTTCATTATTTTAGGCTAAGAGATACAGAAGCTCAACCTTAGCAGAATTCCTGTACCTTCTTTATTGTGCTATTTTAATCAACTGACAATCTAATGCAGTTTCTATCTTAGCGATAGTTTGCATTGTAAAGTTATGCCTCCCCGTAAGCCATTTAGATATTTCTGACTCACGTTTATGTAGTTGTTTTGCAAGGTCCTTTTGTATTAATCCTTTCTTAGATAACACTTCATGGATACGTTCTGCAATCCCAAAAGAAAGTTCAAATTGGGCTTTTTGTTCTGCAGGTACTGCTGCAAGACACTGTCTGAATAGCTCGTTCTTTACCATAATGAGTCCTTGTAATCTATTAGAAAAAGACTTTAACACTCTCCAGAATTGTATTTACTCATAATAGAAAACTTTACAAAGGTAGGTCTTAACAGTTAGATTTTTCACTTTTGAGTAAACTTTTAATAAATTTTTGCGCTCTATTTAAACGCTATCGGTTCATTTAAGAACAATCTTTTGTTATGTCATTAAGCTGGTTATTTCTTTTTTGCAACGTAGGCAGAGTAAGTTATGCCCGAGATATACCAAGGTACAAAAGCTAATAAAATGCCTACAAGAATATAAGACATATCACCAAACCATAAAGTTAACAAGGCTTATCTATATCATTATCGTTTAATGAAGGATAGAGATTTAGATATAAATTAAGTATCAATTCATCCCCCTTTGCGAATTACTTTCATGAAAAAAAATAATTATTTACGTGAAAAGAAATATTTATCTTCATGAAAAAAAAGATTTATTTTCATGAAAGTAATTCGATGAGAGGGGCATTGAATGAAAAAGGAGGTCATAAATTACATATTAAGAACTCCTAGACTGACACACTAAAAAGTCCGAATTAATCGAGAAAAGTCACACTTTACTCAATCAATTCGGACCATGTAGTTTGTCTAAATACCAATTATCCCTTGCCTATTGAACTAAATACGATGAGCATAAATTATCCCACACGGAAACAATATCACGTATAAAGGAAAGAAATAATTTACTTTATTTTATCTAATAACTCCTTAGGAAGCTTTGGCATAGCACCATTCTGTGTGCAGACATAGGCACTAACCTCTACTGCTAACTTATGAGCATCAGTGATAGGCATACCCGCAAGGATGGCTGAAGTGAAAGCACCTGTAAAGGAATCACCTGCACCTACAGTATCAGCAACCTCAACCTTCGGTGTTTCTTGGAACGACTTGAGGTTTGGTGCAAAAACATACGAACCATTGACACCGCAGGTCAACACAAGCATATCAAGGTTATACTTTCCTAATATCAGCCAACACTTATTTTCAATATCAAGACCTGGATAACCAAAAAGACGACCGATAGTTACAAGTTCCTCATCATTAATCTTGAGAATATTAGCATGCTGCAGCGAAGAGGTAATAATCTCCTTTGTATAGAAGTTCTGACGAAGGTTGATATCAAATATCTTCAGACAGTCCTTAGGCGTTGCTTCGAGGAATGTCTGTATCGTCTGACGACTTACACTACTACGCTGTGCAAGTGAGCCAAAGCATACCGCACGGCAGTTCTTGGCAGCTTCTTCTATCTCCGTAGTAAATGGTATATTATCCCAAGCTACTCCCTCTTTGATATCATAGGTAGGAATACCCTCATCATCAAGCTCTACCAGCACCGTTCCTGTCTGATAATCCACTTCTGGCATCAAGTACTTTACGCCTTTTTTATCAAATTCATCGAGTGTTTCCTTACCCAAAGCATCATTTCCGACAGCACTAATAGCCAACGAATCATGCCCAAACTGTCCTGTATGATAAGCGAAGTTAGCAGGTGCGCCACCAAGCTTTCGTCCTTCTGGAAGACAATCCCACAACGCCTCTCCGAGGCCAACGATTAACTGTTTCATATCTGTATTATTTATTGTTCATCTTTGGAATATAAGAAAAGAGGTAGAGTACACCCACTGCCATTACGACAACAGCACCCACCTGACCGAATCCATCGCTGGCAAAACCCATCAAGAGTGGAAAGATGGTACCACCGAAAAGACCCATAATCATCAGTCCGCTCACCTCATTCTGCTTGTTTGGAACACTCTGCAAAGCACGTGCGAAGACCATTGAGAAGATATTACTGTTACCATAACCCACAAGTGCTATCGCAACAAAGAGCACTGTCTTTGATGTTCCTACAGCCAAGCCGCACATAGAGAGTGCCATCATCACAACAGAGATAATGAAGAACAACTTATTATTCATTACACGAAGGAAAAAGGAACCGGTCAGACATCCGATAGTACGGAAGATAAAATAGAGGGAAGTTGCAAAAGCTGCATCATTCAATGACATACCTAAACGCTCCATCAAAATCTTTGGGGCCGTTGTGTTTGTACCAACATCAATACCAACGTGACACATAATACCAAGGAAACTAAGCAACACAATAGGTTTACCCAATAGGCTGAAACATTCTGCAAAAGAGCTTGCTTTGCCTTCAATAGGTTCTTCTTCTATAGGCGTTGAGAAGAGTAATAGCGTAGCAAGTGTGCCTATAATCAAATAAATTGGGAAAAGAACACGCCATCCAAGACCAAAGGCAGGAATGCTTGCCTGCGCTCCCCATATAGCAAGATAAGGTGCCATAAAGGATGCTATAGCCTTAACAAACTGTCCGAAAGTAAGTGTTGAAGCTAAATTTCCACCTTTCATCACCGTTGAAACCAATGGATTTAACGATGTTTGCATCAAAGCATTGCCTATTCCAAGCAATGAGAATGAAACAAGCATCAAACCGTAGGACTCACCGAATATCGGTAAAAGCAGGGAGAACAAGGTAACAATAAGACTAATAAGAACCGTTTTCTTGCGTCCTATCTTATTCATCAACATACCAGTTGGTACGGAAAAGATAAGGAACCAAAAGAAAACAAGGGACGGAAAAACATTTGCAGTTGAATCCGACAGTTGCAAATCGTTCTTTACATAATTGGAGGCAATACCCACCAAATCAACGAACCCCATCGCAAAGAAGCAAAGCATTACGGGCAGTAGTGCGAGTTTATTGGTTTTCGACATAATCTTTAAATTTTTAGTTTGTGTAGTTCTATTATTTTAATTATACTTGCAAAGTTACTTTTTTACGAAGAAAGAAACCTTGAAATTCCGTTCATTAATATCAACAAATATATCTCTAACAAGATTACATATAATTAATAGACAGAATTAGTATTTTTTCTTTTATTACTTTTGATCCTTCAATTCATAAATCTTTACTTTGCATCCCTTTACTATTATCTTATCATAAGGCTTTGACGGAAAAACGAGGTTAGTCATTGCTACTTTACCTTCAGTATCAAAAGCTTCAATACTACAACGGTCTATAAATATTTGCATTGATTTAATAACACCATTAGTTGGAGCTACCGTCTTAGCCTTAAAGTCACTATGGAAATCAGTAACACCACTCTCTGTACGATCCATACTGAAAGTAGCATTCTTTCCATCATAAACCATTGTAACTCGTTCTTCCTTGTCATTACTTAACACTATAGAAGCATTACTCTTAATATTGGTCACTTCTATATAAGCAGCAGATTGGAGGCGTCCAGACGGTTTCTTCTCAAAGGCAGCAAAGACTTCTGGTGATGCCTTTACGCTAACATAATCTTCCCCATTGTAACTATAAAGCCCCAAGTCTCTTGGCAAACCATTGGCTGAACGGAACTGCTGTGTAGGAACTTGATTTGCATACTGCCAGTTACTCATCCAAGGGAGAACGACAATTCTACCATCAGGGGAATTACTAAACGAAACAGTTGCATAGTGATCTTTTCCATAATCCATCCACTTTGTCACCTCAGGTTTTGATTCGCAAGTGAATTTATGACCATCAAATGAGCCTACAAAGTATTGAGTTGCACTACCACCAAAGGGACCTCCAGGGTTAATATTACAGATAAGTACCCACTTATCACCCATCTTCAACAAGTCAGGACATTCCCAAACACCTCCATGATTACCATACCCCTCTCCAAAAGAGCTCTCAAACTTCCAATCTTTCAAGTTCTTTGAGCTATATATATTCATCTGCTGTCCAGCTGCAAGAATAAGATTCCATTGCTTCACTTCTTCATTCCAAAAAACATTAGGATCACGGAAGTCAGGTACATCACTTGTAAGAATTGGGTTGTTAGCATACTTCTTAAAGGTTTCACCATTATCCGTACTATATGCAATACTTTGTGTTTGCGCAGCTCCTGCGGAGGTGTAAAAAGCAACAACAGCATCCTTTCCAAACCCTGCGGTATTTTCTTTATCAACGACACTATTACCACTGAAAATAGTACCAAGTGCATCTGGCTGTATAGCTTCTCCTTGATTTTTCCAGTGCATGAGGTCTGTAGAGGTGCTATGTGCCCACGTCATATTCTCCCACTGCGAACCATAAGGGTTATACTGATAGTATAAATGCCATATACCATCTTTGTAGAACATACCATTAGGATCGTTCATCCAACCATAAGCTGGGGTATGGTGGTAGATTGGACGGAACTTCTCACGATTCTTGGAATCAAACACATTTGTTGCTTTTATATCTTTCCAGCAAACGAAATTATTGATTAAACCGATACTGCGCTTATCTCCTGAGAACTGGATATCAAGCAACACATCACCACCATACTCACTGATATCAAGTGGAACATTATAATCAGTCTTGTTAATAGCAAGTTTACAATTGAATTCTTTTACAACTTGATTATCTTTGATAACGAGAATATGTGCATAACCTTCTTCCTCCTCTACAGGAAGAAGAATATACTTATCGGTTGACTTCACACGTTTTATTACGTGATTTGAACTTAAGAATGATTGTGCATACATAAACGTAGAAGTTAAGAGAAGGCAAAAAGCCAATAAATTAATCTTTCTTTTCATTGTAGGTTGTATATTTACATTTTAAGTTTCTGTTAGACAAAGATAGACATTTTATTGATAAGTTCGTAAGAAAAATCGTTCATTCAATGATATTTTTGCAATGAAAGGCAATTTCTCACAGAACAAACGATTTTTCAATCCTATTAATTCTATCTTTGTTGATGAAATTAATTATAGTCTTAATACTGACTTACAGCAAGATTACTGATGGTAATGTTGCCTCCATAATTATTAATGCTCCAACAGTTCTTTTGTATTCCATAAACACGGTTAGTGTAGCAACATATGTCGTTGATATACATTACCGTTATACTATTATCTGTGTAGATGGTCACATGGTAGGTATTGTCTGAAGGACGTGTAAAGTTGTAACCATCAATACCATTTATGAAACCACGCCCCTCTGAACCTTCCTCTTCGAAGTTAATCTTACGTGTCTGTTCATTTTCAGGGTTTACCACCAAAGAATAATACTTCTCAGAATCTGTGCCACGTACGAATGAAACACCAAACTTATCCCAGTTATTAGAAGTTGTTATAGTGAAGGAAATTTTATTGTGATAGCCAAGGCGATTGAAAAGTAGGTAAGAATCACCAGAAAGCTTATAGCCATCAGTTACATTCTCAACACCATTATCACTCTTTGCCATAACCTTTACTTCTTGTTTTTTGCCGTATTTATCGCTAATCCCTTTTACTTCTCCTAAGGTAAGAGTACCATCGGCATGTTGTATGAGACGGTGAACAACAAGGTTGCCAGCCCACTCAGGTTCATTAGGAGCAGCACCAACAGCAGCATTATCCTTACCTGGACGTGTTGGACACCATCCCCAAATATAGCGATTCTGACCATCACTCGCAGTTTTACCTGCATAGAAGCCACGACTATCTAAGAATCCCTCATGTCCATCAGGCCATAAACCAGCATCATTCTGTGTACAAGCCTTCAGTTCATTAAGAGTCTTACCTTTGAAATACTGCACACGACGGATAGCTGAATGCTTTTCACTATAAACAAGATACCACCAATCACCCATCTTGAACACATCAGGACATTCATAGAATCGGTCCCACATCATGGTCATGAACGTTCCGGCATGGGTCCACGTCTTAAGATCATCTGATGTAAACTCAGCCAAATGACCTTTACTTCCTTTCAGAGTTGAGACAAGCATATGCCATTTATTATCATCGCCCTTGAAGACAAAGGGATCACGGAAATCATCTTTACTATATCCGTAATCATCACCTTTCAAGCGGAAAACACGATTCTTAGTCCATGTTTTGAAGTCGGATGATGTTGCCATCATCACCATCTCACCATTATTGGTAGAAGATGTTTGATATCTATGACCTGTATAGAAGGTATAATACAACCCATCAGCATCATTATAAACGCTAGAACCTGTACCCAGTGCTGCATCCTGTTCATTGATACCACCACAATGAATCAACTCTCCAAGTGATTGGTAGTTGGCTCCATCTGATGTTTCTACAGCCCAGATAGGATGATAAGTACCTGCCTGATTTGGACGAAAGTCCTGTAAATACATAACTTTAAAATTCTTTGTTTTAGGATCAAAGAAAGGCATTGGGTCTCCAACAAATCCAACAGTTGGCTTATAAAAGGTAGCTTGCCCCATTTCATCTGTAGACTTGAAATAAGTTGTTGTATTCCAATCTTTTTCCTCAACAATGGTCTTATCATCGCTACAGCTCGTTAGTGAGACTGATAAAGATGCGATGAGAGCGAGAGAATATATCATAGTTCTCATATCAATTATACTTTATTTAATGATTCATTAGATAGTTGAATGCGTTCTGTGTCATCTTGGCAATGTTATTGTGGTAAAAGGCTGGGACATCATCTACACTGTACCAGTCATAACATCCAGAGCCAATACAGAGAATCTTGCCCTTTGTTCCAGTTGCAGGGAATTCCCATGCAACGACAGCACCATCACCACCATAGGCCAAATCTTGTGCTCCAGTCTCTGTACGCCATTTATTTAAGTTATCATATCCACCCCAATCAGTACCAATATGCCATTGAGCAGTTGAATTGGTGATACGGTAATTTGCATCACAAGTATAAATAGCGTTAGGCTCACCACTCTTCATTATAAGATTTTGGAAAAGAGGATGACTCGTATGCCCTTGAATAAAGAAGTTCCAAGGACCACTTACTTTCTCAGCATCAGCTTCGTTCTGCCCCCAACAATTATTTGGAGCAGCATTGTTTGCTACTGCACCAATCTCAGCTGGCATGTTTGTTGCATATCGAGTGAAGAGGAAAGAACCACCATTATTATAATAGTCTCTTAAAGCAACTGCTGCATTGACAGCCTCAGGCGCACTTCTTTCGAAAGCTTCTTTTCCATCTACTCCTCCATCCTTATGATAATGCCACCATATCACTTTACACTCGCTAAGATCTACTGTGCCATTCTTAATATCAGCAAATGATGCATATAATGAATTTGGAATATTCTGAAGCATCCACTTACAAGCAGTTAATTCCTCAGAATTGAGTTCATTCATCGAAGCAGGCAAGCTAACAAAGACTGCAGTAGGCTTACCAATAGCTGTTACTTTTACTGTATAGATTGCAGAAGCAGTATTATTAGTGACAGTGAATGTAACAGGAATAGAAAAGTCTGTTGCAATACCATTAGATGGACTAACCGTCGCATTTGTACTCAAACCTATTGTAGGGATTAGAGAATGGAGGTCAAGTGTATTTGGCACATAGACAGAAATAGTCTTATTCGCTTCATCAATAACACCATTATATGTTCCATTAATCTTAAAAGAAGTTATCTTTGCCTCATCTCTCAACACATTGATAGTCCAATCAAGGAAGACGTCACCATTCTTAACACTGAGCACCTGAGCCGTAAGCATATTAAGTTTGTCACCCTCTTTGAAATTACAGATGGCGCCAGCACTTACCTTAAGTGTGCTAACAGTCATATTTGTGACATCGTAAGTCTCAGGGACACGCACAGTGATTGTACGTGAAGCCTGATCTACGACACCCTTATAATTATCCAATACGATAGAATCAACAGAGCATAATCCGTTTAATTGCAAATCAGAAATATTACTTTCGTTGCTGCAGCTACCTAATGCAAAGAAAGCAATAAGCGCTATGAATAGTGTTGTTATATTTGTTTTCATACTTTACCACTGACCAATATTTTGTTTGTAATGTCCGTTTGAAGCAGCTATTTGTGCATATGGAATAGGCAAGTACTCATTCTTATTTTTAGTGAAGTGAGCACTACTATAGATAGAGCAGTCATTAGCTTCTTCTGCATAATACTTGTTGAGTACGCGTTCTGCCTCTCCCCATCTTACAAGGTCAAAGAATCTTTCAGATTCCATACCCATCTCTATACGACGCTCCATTTTAACAATATCAAGCGCCTCTACCTGACTGTAGGTTCCAGTATATGGCATAACATTCAATCTCACACCATAATCGCTCTGATAATTGCTGATAGTACTTGTACTCTGTTTAGCACGATTACGGATTTGATTGATGATATTGATTGCTTCGTTAATACGTCCATCATTTAACTCTACCAAAGCCTCAGCACGTTCAAGTAGGACATCTGCATAACGGAAGACAATACGATTCTCTGATGTACCCCACCATGCCCCTTTCTTCAGATAAGGACTTTCTGGGTCTACATTCTGCTTTAAAGTTACATAATAGCCATACAATCCATTACTTCTACTCCATGTAGCAGTCCTATCCATCATGAACTTTGAATTAAATTCATAAGGTAAACCAGGAATACCAATGGTAAGGAATAAGCGTGGGTCTGCATAATCTGTTGCTTTATTATAGTCTTGATTGTTAAATGTACCTATATATGGATGTCCATTGGCATCTGTACGATAAGCATTAACAAGGTTTTGACTTGGTTTATAAAAATCACATCCTCCGTCAGTCACACCAGGAATATTTGGTACAATTAGTCCATAACTCCAATTGAGATTACCATTCTTAGTTCCATCATTGATAGAATATTGCATTGCCCAAAGACTTTCCTTCCCATTCTCAAATTGTGGTTCTGGCCTAAAGTTATTATGGAAATCACTCTCTAAGCCATAGCCTCCAGCAGCATAAATAGATGGATCACTAAACTGAACAGCTTTCAAAAGATCGTCTTTTGATATACTTGTAACTTCATTCGTGTTCTCATTATCTTGATGATAAGCCTTATACATATATACCTTCGTAAGGAAAGCTGCAGCTGATGCTTTTGTTGGTCGTCCCTTGTCTGCTTGATGAACAGGAAGGTTATTGTAAGATTCCATCAAGTCATCAATAATAACTTGCCAACCTTGATCATTCGTATATTCACGATTAGAAAGCATGTTATATTGCTCTGACTTAAGATTAGGGTCTACAACAAAAGGTATATTCTTATACAAACGCTTTAACAAAAAGTGTCCATATGCACGCAGGAACTTCATCTCAGCCAAACGTTCATCCTTTCGAGGGTAGACAGTACTATTGACTTGTTCAAGAAGAGCTATTGCCGTATTGACACGTGATATACAATTGTATAATCTTTGCCACATATCGCTGATATTCCAGTTTGTGGTCAAGACTCCTTGTTCTATTTCAAGTTGATGGAACACATCTCCATCACTTGTTCCGTTACCGCCTTTATAGGCATCATCACTGCGGACATCATAATTCCACATTGAAAACGAAGAATTGATATCTTCTGCTGAAATAAATATGGCATAAGCTGATGTTACGAGTTCATCAACATGATTAGCCTCCTTTACTTGCTCATCACTTAGTGTTGCCTGTGGAGTATGTTCATCCAAGAAGTCTGAACAACTTGTCATACTAAGGGTAGCGAGCACAAGTGCTGAATATATTATTTTTTTCATATTATATAGTCAGATGATAATTGTTAGAATGTAACGTTTATACCGAATGTGATATTGAGTGGAATTGGGTAACCATAGTTTGGATTCTCTGGATCAACACCGGTAAAACTCTTACTATGTATAGTTAATAAATTCTGTGCACTGAGGTAGAAACGTAAACGCTGCATTGCAAGACGATTAGTCATACGCTTTGGTAGATTATAACCTAACTGAATAGTACGCAGTTTTAAGTAGGAACCATTCTCCACCCAATAGGTAGAAACACGCTTCTCATTATTATTATCTGATAGTGAGAGCGCAGGAATATTACTATTTGGGTTGGTACTACTCCATGCGTCTAACAAGCGTTGACCCTTATTTAGGAAACCAATATTCAAACCAGCCCAAATATCAGTCTGCTTCTTTAAATCAGAGATAATATCTACACCTTGTACACCTTGCCAGAACATTGTGAAATCAAAGTTTTTGTATTCAAGATACACATTAAGACCATAAGAAAAGTCTGGTGTTGGATTATAAATCCAGTCTTGGTCTGCTTCTGTAATGACGTTATTGCCATCCAAGTCTTTCCAACGCATACGTCCAAGTTTTGCACCATCCTGTTTCGCATGATTATCTATTTCCTCTTGGCTCTTGAAGATTCCATCTGCAACATAGCCAACTTGTGCACCCATAGGATGACCAATAACACTCTTCACACCATTACCACCAAAGGTACCATTGGCAGCAACTGTTGCTGGCAAAGCTGTAATCTTATTACGATAAGTACTAAAGTTGCCTGCTATGTCATAATGAAAACCAGCATTGGTTGTCTTGCGATAACCCAAGTTGAGTTCTACACCACGATTCTCCATAGCACCAGCATTGATCCACTGTGTACTTCCTTCTCCCATAGCTGCGATACCAGCCATCTGTACGAGAATATCCTTAGTCTTTTTATAATACCAGTCAAAACTTCCATATAATGAAGAGTTGAACATAGAGAAGTCCAGACCAAGATTAGTCTGGTAGGTCGTTTCCCATTTGATATCATTATTACCGAGTTGGTCACGTTTAAATCCACTTGGCAATTGACGACCACCATTAGTACCTGCTATATCATATGATGTACCATAACTCTGACCACCATTTTCATTTACTCCATAGTTACTAACATATATGGTATAACGTGCGATGTTAGAAATCTCTTGATTACCAGTTGCTCCCCACGATGCTCTAAGTTTTAAATCATTCAACCATTGTGCACTCTTTAAGAACTTCTCTTGATTAATACGCCATCCCAAAGAAACAGAAGGGAATGTTGCATAACGATTATTCTTACCAAATCGTGATGAGCCATCATAACGAAGGGTGAATGAAGCTAAATACTTGTCAGCATAATTATAATTCAATTTTCCGAAATAAGACACCAAAGAATATCCACTCCCTCCACCATAGGCTTGTGCAGTACCAGTACCAGCATCAGGCCACATGTAGGTAGGATTAAGAATCAGGAAGTCTTCTTTATAACCAGAGAAGTAGTTATCATCTTCACGGTTCAACTCAATACCTGCCATTGCGTCTACACGATGTAAACCAGCTTGCAAATTATAAGTTGCAACAGCATTCCACATCCACTTTGTCCAATGTTCTTGTTTTGCCTCAACAGCATTCTTTGAATTAGCAACCGTTCCTTCTGTTATAGGGTAAGTAAAGAATCTCTGTTGTTTCTGAGCATAATCCAATCCAAAGGTTGAGCGCAAATTAAATCCCTTAAAAAGATGAAGATTTATGTATGCATCACCAAAAGTACGCCAATAAACATAACGATTATCACTGTTACGATACAGACGTGCAACAGGATTCTCACGATCAGGATAACCACCGACTGGACCCGCATAAGTTCCGCTCTCTGTATAAACAGGGAGTGAAGGATTAAACTGAAGAACATTCTCAAGGAACCCACCAGGTGCTTGAACTTCTGACGTACGACTTAACGTAAAATGCTCTCCAACGGTTAAAACATCTTTTATCAACTTATATTCAGTATTCATACGAGCTGAATAACGATCAAAATCAGATGTCTTAATGATACCTAAGTTCTTATAATAACCTAATGAGAAATAAGAAGAATGACGATCTGAACCGCTACTTACCGCTACATTATAGTTCTGAACAACACCTGTACGTGTCGTTTTATCAAACCAGTCTGTATCAGCAGCAGGTGTTGTTCCTGCACCATCAAGATACTTACGCATGCTAATGCTATTCAACACAGGATTTCCTTGTACGTCGTAACTCCAGTCGTAACGATACCCTAAACCATTAGTATTTGGATCCATACCATCGTTAACATAAGCTTGCCACATTACCTGTCCATATTGTTTTGCATTAAGAACTTTCATCTTATGGGCATACATTGACGCCGCAATAGAAGCATCAATATCTACGTTTACTCTTCCCTCCTTACCTTTCTTTGTAGTAATAATGATAACACCATTAGCAGCGCGGCTACCATAGATAGAAGCAGAAGAAGCATCTTTCAAAACTTGAATACTTTCTATATCACTACCATTTAACTCATGCATACCAGCCTTAGTCGGTACACCATCTATAATATAAAGAGGATCGTTATTATTCAGAGTTCCAATACCACGAATACGTACCGTAGCAGATCCTGAAGGTGAACCATCTGCAGAGATATTCATACCAGGAACCCTACCTTGTAGCGCCTTCATAGGATTGTTCTCATTCTGCTTTGCTAATTCATCTACGCTTACAACCGACACAGCACCTGTAAGATCTGCTTTGCGTTGGGTTGTATAACCCGTAACAACGACTTCGTTTAGTTCACTCGCATTTGTTTGTAGCTGTACCTTTATTCCGACACCAGCCTTTACTTCTACACTTTTATAGCCTACATAGGAGACTACAAGTGTAGCACTTTGTGGAGCCTTAAAGGTGAAATTACCATCAATATCGGTGACAGTACCATTTGATGTACCTTTCTGTACCACCGATGCACCAATAACAGGTTCCCCCTGTTCGTCAATCACTTTACCGCTAACATCTGCAGTTTGTGCCATAACCCCAGCACAATACATCAGAAGTAACAGACTCATGATTACTCGCAATACTTGTTTCATGACTTTCTGATAGTTAGTAATACTAAATAATATTCTTTTGGTTTATGGCGCAAAGATAAGAAATGGTGATATCCTTTTCCAATAATAATCGTTCTCCGAATGTAATAAATGTTACATAAAAAAGATATTAATAATAAATGAACGATTTGTCTATTCTCACGAATCTGACTAATCGTTCATTTTCTTAAATGTTCAACACCTCACCTTACAGGAGATTTACACACCCACAAGTGCCTATATCACTTATTTAAAACAGATTACATAATTCTATTATCATTTCTTGGGATTCTCCCCAAACTCGTCTTTATAGCACTTTGAGAAATAACTGGGCGTAGAGAAGCCAACAGCATAAGCCACTTCTGACACCGTGCGCTCAGTCGTTTGAAGGAGATGACGGGCACGAGTGAGACGAGCTTTACGTACAATTTCTACAGGAGAATATCCCGTAAGAGCCTTTACTTTCCGATAAAGTTGTACACGAGAAAGTCCGATTTCATCGCCAATCTGCTCTACACTTAAGTCACTATTTGCAAGGTTTTCTTGTATTATCTTTCGCAATTGCTTGAGGAAAGATTTATCAATTTCATTCGAAATATTACCGATTTCATCGTCCTCAACACCTTTTGACCATGTTTGATTCAACTTTTTCCTACTTTCTATGAGATTGTCAATACGTGAAAGGAGTAGACGAAGTGAGAATGGTTTGGACAAATAAGCATCTGCGCCATGCTCATACCCCTCAGCGCGTTGCTCATCAAGACTACGTGCTGTTAGTAAAATGACAGGTATATGACTGATAGCTTTATCCGTTTTCAGCTGTTGACAAAACGCTAATCCGTCCATCACAGGCATCATAATGTCCGACAACACTATATCTGGAACTATTTTCCGTGCAAGTTCCAAACCGACTTTTCCATCAGCGGCTTCACTCACATTATACTTTTCGGATAGTACCGACCTTAAATAAGTGCGAATATCGATATTATCATCAATGATTAACACCTCTGGTTTATCTGTTTGATAAGGCTGTATAAGTTCGTCTATATGACGAGCTTGATTCGGAACTTCTTGTGCGGATGATGGCTCAATCAATTGTTCTATTTTCTCTGTAGGCTGGTTAGTTACCTCTCCTTTCTGTCTAACTGGAATATGGATAGTAAAGGTACTTCCTTTTCCCTCTATACTTGTAGCACTTACTTCTCCGTGATGCAATTCTGTGAAAGCTTTCACAATAGCCAACCCAATACCCGTGCCACGTCCTGCATTCTTTGCTTGATAGAAACGGTCGAAAATATAAGGAAGCTCATCACTTGAAATACCACAACCATTATCTGCCACACTAATCATAACACGTCCACCCTCCTCTTTAGCCATCAGAGTGATTTCTCCACCTTCAGACGTATATTTTAGGGCATTACTAAGAAGATTATAACAGATTCGCTCTATCTTATCTTGATCCGCTCTGAGCATGATTGTATCAGGAGCATCCATACTAATGGCAATATGCTTCTTTTGTGCAGAGACACTGAAAAGCTTAATCCATTGTTTCATACTTTCCGCAAGATTAAAGTCGGAGAGGCGTAGTTCCATCTTGCCATTCTGCACCTTACGGAAGTCAAGAATCTCACTGACCAATTGTGTCAGGACAAGCACATTACGTTGTACTATCTGAAGCATACTTCGTTGTTGTGAATTAAGGTTATCATCATGGATGATATAGTTCACAGGATCAGCTATCAACGTAAGCGGTGTACGCAATTCATGACTTATATTTGTAAAAAACTGAAGTTTTGCTTTGTTGGCTTCTTCCTCTATTCGCCGCTTCATAAGTATGGTTCGATAGATATAAACCATAATACCTATCAGCAAGAGAAGGATTATACTAAAAAGCACAATATACATCTTTTGATGATTATATTGCACCAAATAAGTATCCACCTTCCCATGAAGTGCATTGAGACGGGCGGTCTGCTTATTCATCTCTTCATTTTGCATAAGTAAAACATTAGCGTTTGCCTTTGTTACCAATGCACCTTTTAGATAGTTGTCACGCTTATAAGGCTTCTTCTCAAGGATATTCAACGCGAGTTGCATAACCGAATCGCCTCGGGTAGGATAGATATAAGAAGCTTCTAAATTACCATCACGAACATTCTCCATACCTCCTCCTGGTACAGGAAGAGCATCTATTCCAACTATTTTTATTCCCTTAACCTTATGCTTCTTTATAGATTGCAAAGCACCTAAAGCCATACGGTCATTTTGTGCAAAGACATATTGGAAAGACTCCTTAGACTGCACAAGTATACTATCCATAGCCGTGACACCACTTTCTTTTATCCAATCTCCATACCCACGAGCCACTACCTTTACATTAGGGTAACTCTTCAGTGCATCCATAAAACCTCTGTTTCGTTCGATTGCAGGAGACGATGCTTGTAATCCACAAATCTCTGCTATATTCCCTTTACCCTCTAACTGCTGCCCGATGAAATAGCCTATTTCGTGTCCTGCCTCATAGTTATCAGCCCCTATAAAGGCTGTATACTTTCTTGAATCGGTCTTACGGTCGAAGAGGATAACAGGGATTCCTGCATCGTATGCTTTATCGATGACCGATGAAATGGTATGAATTTGGTTAGGAGATACAATAAGAAGATTAACCTTTTCCTTTATAAACTGCTCTATCTGCTCTTGTTGTAATTTATCGTTATCATTGGCTGAGGCAAATTTCAACGTCACATTATCATGCTGATAAGTGCTCATCACAAGTTCGGTATTAAGTTTATCACGCCAGATATCTTCTGAACATTGAGAGACACCAATGACATATTTCTTTGTGTTGTTATCCGAACAGGCTGAAAACACAACTATAAAAAGAATAACATATAGCCATTGTCTTATCTTCATACTCATTAAAAAGGTTATGTACAATACTTTTTTACCGCAGCAAAGATACATTCTTTCTTTTGTTTCTGCAAGTATTAGATAAGTTATTATGAGCGTAGAATAACGATAAATGGGAGGTGTCTTGGGGCTGTTGACAAGTTTCTGGTTAACAAGTAAACAAGTTGATTGTAGCAATAATCGACACCAGACAAAGGTAATCATAATTATGAACTATGAATTAGAAAAGTTACGCTGTCTTTATCTGTACAGAACTACGGATTACACGAGTGACATAGACAGAAGGTACATAATGAGCAGATGACTCAATGTAGTTAAAGAATCAGGGTAACCGATGAATGTACCGACTGTTTGATTACAACAGAATTGCTAAATCGCACATTTGCTCGATAAAGAAATGTGTCATTAAAAATATGCTCTTTCTGTCATTCTGTCTAAAACAAACAGAAAGTACGTATCTAACAAGAATCGTCCGGAGGCGCCGGACAAAGTGTCCGGACGCTCCGGAACAACTGTCCAGAGCCTTCGGACAAGTCTTAGAGAGCATTGGGAAATAATAAGAAAGGCTACATGTGTAGTTCTGTTGGCAGGATATATGGGTAACAAGAAGCATAAGATGGTTTATCGGAGAGGAAACGAGAGGAATAAAACGTGTGGTAACTTGCTGAAAACCATTTATTCGTCGTTTGCTTAGAAAGGTAGCGGTAAAAATCTTTTAAGCCTCTTCATCGATAGTGCTGTGTCTTGGTCCTTACTGAAGTTCTGTGTATCAATATCAATGAAATATAGTACTGCAAAGAGACCAATGATTATTGAGGAACTGTTATTTTAAGCCAACTTTTGAGGGTGGGAAACTTTAGTTAAGAATTAAATAAAGTATCGTGTTTTACTCTTTCCATATCACATGAAACAAATAGCCTTTATTTATTCAAAAAAAATATCATATAAAAACAAAAGAAAGAAACAGCTATTAAAAACAGGATATCGAAAAAAATCACCTGTTAGAAGTATAAACAACTGGTATCGTACTCGATTTGTGCCACTTTTCCTTTGACATTCATTTTATTTTATTTATCTTTGCACCCTCAATCTAAAACATACAAACGATACGAGTAATATATTGCTAAATAACCACCAAATATATGCTTGTTATCTATAGCCACTGTAAGCACTAAAAAAATAAATAGGTAAATAGGTATTCAAAACAATTATAAAATGAAAGTAAAAGAAACAAAGAAGGCTTATTTGGAGCCTCAAATTTTGATATTTAGCTTGATTGGCGAATGTTCAATCTTGGCTGGTAGCCCCCCTGTAAATACGACTCCTACAGTAATAAATCCCGATGAGGACAATGATGACACAAACCTCGTACCTGAGAATTAAGTTGGAAGAGTTTTTATTTTAAAGTAAAAAACAAACAAAATTATCCATTCATGAAGTTTAATAAAATTCGCAAGTGCAATGTTGGACGAAAATCAACAGCGGCACTCATGTTTACATGTCTTAGCGGACTGACAGTCTTGGGATTAACAGCCTGCTCTGACAACGAACTCGACTCTACAAATATTGGGCAGAATGGTACTGCCGTAAAATTTCAGGTGACAACTGCAGGCGAGCAGGCTCAGCAGGCAGCAAAGGCTAATCCAGCCTTGGCAATGACCCGTGCAGGATTCGCAGAGCAGCTGAAGATGCAGGGATTGACACCTGAGGACCTTGCAACACGCAAGATTGAAATTCCTGGCAACAGCGAGTATTGCCTCATAGAGAGTACTGTTGCAGGTATTGACGATGACTTTACTAATGCTGGTGTGGCTGCTACACGTGCTAATATTACCACAACAGCTACACTTGGCAAGTTCTCTGCAATCGCTTATCGTGGAACTTCTGCAACAAGCATCAGCACCACTCCTTGGTTCCATAACGCTGAGGTAAATGCTGACGGTACACTCGCAACGACTCAACTTTGGTCATGGAGTGAGCCATACGCACGTTTCTACGCTGTTTATCCACAGATAACAACATCTTACAGCAAGTTAACACTTTCTCCAGCATCTAACACTTCAACTCCATACGTAAATATTGAGGTTGAACCAACTGTACAAAATCAGAAAGATTTGATGACTGCTTGTTCTGGTACAACTCCTATTCACTATGCAACACAGGGTACTGCGCCTGCAGTACCATTGCAGTTCCAGCACGCAATGACCGCTATCCGTTTCAAGATTGGCGACCGCTTGTCAGGTACTCATAAGATTACAAAGATTGAGATTGTTGGTGCAAAGAGCAAGGGTAAGTTCACTTTACCTTCATCAGTACAGGCTACTACTGGTGCATCTTTCAACAGTGCATGGTCTGACGTTAGCACTCCTGCTACCTTCACACTCAGCGGTATCAGCGTAAACACATCTGGTCATGTCAATGAGACTATCGTTGGTAAAGATGGCGACAACTTCACTTTCTATATGATTCCACAGAGTTTATCGGGTCTCAAGGTTAAGGTATACTTCGACAATCAGCCTAATCCTGCTATCGTAGCACCGCTCGCTGGCACTTGGAAGGCTGGTACTACAAAGACATACGCATTATCACAGTCGGCTAATAATCTCAAATATACCTTCGAAGCTACTCCTAATCCAAGTGAAGCAGCAAACACAGAAGGTGCAACTACATCATATCAGATTACATCATACGTAGACGATGACAAGCAGCATCGTGCTGTTAAATGGAAGGTAGTTAGCTATGACGCTGATGGAGATGGTACCTTCTCTATGAGTGAGAAGCCTGATTGGTTGACTATTCCTAATGAAGGCAGAACTACAACGCAAGATGTTGAACAATATACTGCTACCTTCAAAGCCAACCAACGTGATGTCTTGGCTGACTTCAACTATGCAATGAAGCATGCAGACCCTGTTACAAACTACAATCTTGCTAATGCTAAAGGTGAGACTGCAATAGAAAATACAGCAAACTGTTACATTATCAGTGCACCTGGTACATACCGTATTCCATTGGTTTATGGTAACGCTATTAAGGGAGGTGGTACTAACTCTTCAGCATATACCAGTTCTAAAACTAAAGTAATGGGTACAGAAGAGTTCGTATTGCAGGAATTCGTTGATCATAACGACCACAAGATTACTTCTCCATATATCAACGTACAGAACGCTGGAGACCCAGCAACACAAGCTGAAATTGTATGGTCAGATGTAGCTGGTGTTGTATCCAATGCATCAGTAACAGGTAGCAGACAAAACTCTTTCCTTGAGTTTACTGTTAACAAGAATCAGTTGGTTAATGGTAATGCTGTCATCGCTGTTAAGAATGCATCAGGTACTGTTATGTGGTCATGGCACTTATGGTTTACTCCTAAGAGTTCTCTTAAGAAGATTCCATTTACCAGTGGCGGCACTACATATAACTTTATGACTGATAACCTTGGTTGGAAATACACCAAATGGACAGGCGGACTCAAGCGTGAAGTTGTTGTTAAGATAGAACAACAGGCTGAAACAGGCGAAAAGAAGACTGCTACTATTACGCTTAAGCAAGCTGCAGGTAATAATGTTCGCGAAGGATATGGAAATCTTTATCAGTGGGGACGTAAGGATCCGCTCCCTGGAACGGATACTTTCTATCCTAATACAGGTTACAAATTCAACGATGGTTATGTTATAGTTGGTGATCAGGTTACAGATTACACTAACCCTGCAAATGTACAAAGGATGGAGAAACGTACCATCGGACTTAGTATTCGTGAACCGGGTATAATGCTACCTAAGGTAGGTGGTGGTAAGTTGAGCTGGACAAATCATCAATACATCAACCTTTGGTCGGCTGATAACGATAAGATGTATGAATCAGAGACCCCTATAAAGAACGGAGTAAAGACTATCTATGACCCATCACCAGTTGGTTTCAAAGTACCAGATGCGTATGCATTTAAGGACTTAAGCAAAGGTGTAGCTGTATGGGAGAATGGTTATACGCTCAAATTAGATAATGACAAGGATATCTACTTCCCAGCTGGTGGATACCGTGATGGTAATGATGGAGTTATTAAAGGCGTAAATGGTTATGCTATGTATTGGGCATCCGCTGCTTTAATTCATGGTACAGGTGGTCCTGGCTTCGCTTTCCGTGCTTTAATGACAAGCAATAGATTTAGTATGCCAATTACAGATTCTAATGGTTTTGGAACCCGTTCGTATGGCCTAGGTGTACGCCCAGTAGCAGAGTAAACTTAACTTTTCATTATTATATAATTACAGCCTCTCAGACGCGAGTTTGGGAGGCTGTTTTGTTTCTCTTATTAGAATAAAAAAACGTTTATCATCTTCTAATTTAGGATATAGGCATAGTATGAGATTAAGACTATAAGTATATGATAATAACTGACTAAACAAAAAAGCCTAATGTGTTAACTTCATTTCTTAACTCCTTAACTACAAAAAACAGAAAAGGAGCGAAAGGAAAAAGACTATCGTCTTAACTCCATTTCACTCCTTAAATCCTTAACTCCTCTTGAAATCTCCTTAACTCCTAAAAGAGCCTTACTCCGGATAGAACTTCACGCAAACAGGGTGACTAAGGACAATGTCCTGATGAGTATTCTTAAGCAAGCCCGTATCCTTATCACGTGAGTAAACCTGTATAGAGTTATCATCACGACAAGCAACGAGCAGGAACTTACCATTTGGCGTTATAGCAAAGTTACGTGGATGTTTACCCGTACGCTGCACACCAACGCGAGTCAACGTTCCCTTATTGCCTACACGGAAGATTGTGATACCATCACCCTTCAAACGTGTGCTTGCATAAACAAACATACCATCAGGACTAACATGGATATCAGCACCACCATGTGCATTAGCGTTATCAGCAGCAATAGACTGAAGTTCCTTTAACTTACCATCACTATAACTATAAACGATCACCTTACCAGACAATTCGTTCATAAGATAAGCATATCTACCATTAGGAGCAAAAACAAGATGGCGTGGACCAGAACCAGCCTTTATATGCGCTGCAATACCATGATTCTCTAACTTCTTATCATGTTTATTATAAGAGAAACAAAGGATACGGTCGCCACTGAAATCGGTTGTAAGGATATAACCATCAGGTGCGAAGACAGCACAATGCGCATGAGGGGTGTTCTGACGTGAGCGGTTAGGACCACCCTTCTTACTACCAATCTGCAACAAAGACTTATCGAGTGTTCCGTTCTTTAGGATAGGGAATACTGAAATAGTACCACCAGAATAGTTAGCTGTAAGAGCAATCTTGCCATCGGTAGATACATAACAAGGGTCGCCACCATGGGTCAACTGTGAATTCTTAAAAGCGAAAGTACCATTAATAGGGTCGAAACCAATGCTATTAAGAACAGCTGTTGCACTATTCTTCTCACTAACAGCATAAATATGACGTCCGTCCTTACTAAATGCGAAGTAAGAAGGATCCTCTACGTTCAACGAACTCAGTTCAGATGCTGCACCTGTTGACTGATCAAAAGAGAAAGAGTACAACCCCTGACTGCCAGCATCAGTATAAGTGCCAACAACCAACTTAATATTATTATCGGCATAACCGATAACTGTACCGCAGGCTAAAGCCACGCCTAAGAAAATAGATTTTAAATTCATCTTTGTTTAATCTGTTATATTAATTTATGTTCTATGTATCACCTTTTATTATTATACCCTAATGACTTTCGTCAGCCTACGAGTGGGCAGAAAATGGTATCAAGTGGGTGCAAAAATAAACAAAACAATCATAACCCTCTATCTTTTTTACCATTTTTGACTTCATCGCCGCATTTTTAAGTTTTCGCAAACAATTGGAGACAGGGTATATAAAGACAGAGTAACATATATTAACCGGGAAGGAGAAGACAGGGAATGGGAGGAATGGGTTGGTGAGAGAAGGTGAGGAGATATTGTGTTAAATAAATATAAACATTACATACTTACACGAGGTAACATTAGTGTATAAGGTTGAAAATAAGTACCTTTGCAGTCCGATTATTAAAGGGGGAATTCTTAGAACCCCATACGATACGTGTTAATAGTGTTGTCTTTGGCCGGGCAATATGGTTAGGAAAAGCACAATCGTAGAAATAGAAAACGTTTTTTAGTAGTAAAATTATTAATTTTTTAGAATGGACACTTTAAGTTACAAGACTATTTCCGTAAACAAGGAAACAGCTAAGAAAGAGTGGGTCGTTATTGACGCGAGCGATCAGGTTGTAGGTCGCCTTTGCTCTAAGGTAGCTAAGCTTCTTCGCGGAAAGTACAAGCCAACTTTCACCCCACACGTAGATTGTGGTGACAACGTAATCATTATCAATGCAGCTAAGGTTGTATTCTCTGGTAAGAAGGAGACTGATAAGGTTTACACACGTTATACTGGTTACCCAGGTGGTCAGCGTTTTAACACTCCTGCCCAGCTTCGTACTCGTAAGAATGGTATCGACAAGATGATTCGTCATGCCGTTAAGGGTATGTTACCAAAGGGTCCTTTAGGTCGTCATCTCTTGAATAACCTCCACGTTATCGAAGGTACAGAGCTCAACGGTCTTGAGGCACAGAAGCCAAAGGCAATTGATATTAACCAGTATAAATAATAAGGAGAAAGATGGAAGTAATTAATGCAATTGGTCGCCGTAAGAGCGCTGTAGCGCGTGTTTACCTCTCAGAGGGTACCGGTAAGATCACTATCAACAAGAAAGATTTAACTGAATTCTTCCCATCAGCTATCCTGCAGTACGTGGTTAAGCAGCCACTGCAGTTGCTCGGTGTAGAAGGTCAGTATGACATTAAGGCCAACCTCGATGGTGGTGGCTTTACTGGTCAGAGCCAGGCACTGCGTCTTGCTATCGCTCGTGCATTGGTAAAAGTTAACGCTGAAGATAAGAAAGCACTAAAGGACCAGGGATTCCTGACACGCGACAGCCGTACTGTTGAGCGTAAGAAGCCAGGTCAGCCAAAGGCTCGTGCTCACTTCCAGTTCAGTAAGCGTTAATATTTTCCTTGGAACTTGGAACATTGAACATTGAAGTTGGAACTTTGAACTTTATGATATGTTTTGTTTGATAAAAGAATAAAGCAAAGCAGAAAGGAAAAGTTCAAACAGAAAGCTGAAAGGCTAAAGTTCAAATTTCAAACCTCAAAGTTCAAAGGATTAGTTCAAAGTTCAAAGGAGATGGTTTAGTATCTAAACTGACGCGATTCCTTATCGGGGGACTACCCGTCGGTTGATTCTAACGAAGCATGGTGAAGCACATTCGCCAAGAAAGAATTAAAAAGAAAGTAAACAAGTAAAAACAAACAACATGTCAAGAACAAATTTTGACCAGTTATTGGAGGCAGGATGCCACTTTGGCCACCTCCGTCGCAAGTGGAACCCAGCAATGGCTCCTTACATCTTCATGGAGCGTAATGGTATCCACATCATCGATCTTCACAAGACTGTAGCTAAGGTTGACGAGGCTGCAGAGGCACTCAAAGCTATTGCAAGAAGTGGTAAGAAGATTTTGTTCGTCGCTACTAAAAAACAGGCTAAGGAAGTTGTAGCAGAGAAGGCTGCAGCTGTTAACATGCCATACGTAAACGAGCGTTGGGCTGGCGGTATGCTGACCAACTTCCCAACCATCCGTAAGGCTGTGAAGAAAATGACGAACATCGACAAGTTGATGAACGACGGTACATTCTCTAACCTCTCTAAGCGTGAGCTCTTGCAGATTTCACGTCAGCGTGCTAAGCTCGAGAAGAACCTCGGTTCTATCTCTGACTTGACTCGTCTGCCATCTGCACTCTTCGTTGTAGATGTAATGAAGGAGCACATCGCTGTTAAGGAGGCTAATCGTCTCGGTATTCCTGTATTCGGTATCGTTGATACCAACTCTGATCCTAAGCACATCGACTACGTTATTCCAGCAAATGACGACGCTAAGGATTCTGTAGAGGCTATCCTCTCTGCTTGCTGCGACGCTATCGCAGAGGGTCTTGAGGAGCGTAAGGCAGAGAAGGCTGACGAGAAGGCAGCTGCAGAGCAGGCTGAAGAGGCTGCTGAGGCTAAGCCAAAGCGTGCTGCTCGTAAGGCTGAAGAGGCTCCAAAGGCTGAGAACGAGGCACCAGCTGCTGAGTAATAAAACGAAACATAGTGGGCGCTGGTGAGTGCTAATGGACTTCTACATTAATGAGACGAGAAGTTTGTTACACCTCATCAACGCCCACAATATTTAATAATATTAGAAAGGAAAACAAAAAATGGCTGTATCTATTGAAGATATCAAGAAGCTCCGCGCTATGACTGGCGCAGGTCTGGCTGACGTAAAGAAGGCACTCACAGAGGCTGAAGGCGATTTCGAAAAGGCAAAGGAACTTATTCGTGAGCGTGGTTTGGCTATTGCTGCTAAGCGTTCTGACCGTGAGACATCAAACGGATGTGTACTCGTTAAGCAGGCTGATGGCTTCGCTGCTATGGTTGCTATCAAGTGTGAGACAGACTTTGTTGCTAATGGTAAGGATTTCATTGCTCTCGTTCAGGAGATTTTGGACGCTGCCGTTGCTAACAAGTGCAAGAGCCTTGACGAGGTTAAGACATTGAAGCTTGCTAATGGTGAGGAGGCTGCTGCTGCAGTTCTACAGCGTTCTGGTGTTACCGGTGAGAAGATGGAGCTTGATGGCTACAACTTCCTCGAGGGTGAGAACATCTCTGTTTATGACCACATGAACAAGCACACGCTCGCTACTATGGTTCAGCTCAACGAGAACAACGAGGAAGCTGGTCACAAGGTTGCTATGCAGGTTGCAGCAATGAAGCCTATCGCTCTTGACGAGACTTCTATTCCACAATCTGTTAAGGATGAGGAGTTCAAGGTTGCTGTTCAGAAGACTAAGGAAGAGCAGGTTGAGAAGGCTGTTGTTGCTGCTATCAAGAAGGCAGGTATCAACGCTAATCTCGTTGACAGCGATGACCACATCGAGTCTAACATCAAGAAGGGTTGGTTGACTCGTGAGGAAGCTGACAAGGCTATCGAAATCCGTAACACTGTGGGCGCTGAGAAGGCTGCTAACCTCAATGAGGACATGATTCAGAACATCGCTAAGGGTCGTCTGAACAAGTTCTTCAAGGAGAACTGCCTCGTTGACCAGGAGTTCCAGTTCGGTGATGGCGAAAAGCAGAGCGTTAACGATTGGTTGAAGACTCAGAACAAGGATCTTAAGATCGTTGCTTACAAGCGTTTCACACTCGCTGCAGAGTAATAACAGAGCTTCTTAAGAAGATAAATATGGGAGTTGCAGGAAAGCCATCAGGCTCCTGCAACTCTTTTTTTAATAGACTTAAAAGCTTATTAGCCTTATTGGCACAATTAGCCTTATTGGCACAATTAGCCTTATTAGCACAATTAGCCCAATAGAATAAAACAATGAAAATCTTTGCTGTTGGCATGAATTATGCCAAACATAATAAATCGCTAAACGAAACGTTATCTACAAAGAATGAACCAATTATCTTCACCAAGGCAGACTCTGCCCTACTAAAAGATAAAAAGCCGTTCTTCATACCCGATGACTTGGGTACAATAGAATATGAAACAGAACTCGTGGTGCGCATCTGTCGATTGGGAAAGACGATCTCAGAGCGATTCGCCCATAGATACTATGACGCAGTAACCGTAGGCATCGACTTCACTGCACGCGAACTACAACAAAAACTAAGAGCACAGGGACTGCCCTGGGATATCTGCAAAGGTTTTGATGGTTCGGCAGCTTTAGGTGAATGGGTAACCAAGGATAAATTCCTTGATGTACAAAGACTCCGCTTCCATCTTGACATCAACGGACAAACCGTGCAAGAGGGATGTACGAGTGACATGCTATTTAAAATAGATGAAATCATCAGTTACATCAGTCGTTACTTCACGCTTAAAACGGGTGACATCATCTATACAGGCTGTCCATCAGGTTGTGGCCCAGTGAACATCAATGATCACTTAGAAGGATACATAGAGGAAAGAAAAGTTCTCGACTTCAACTGCAAGTAAATGGTCTAAAACTAAAATCCACAAACTACATAAAAAGAACAATGACAAATGCTTAGGGAGGAAGCTATAAACAATATGACGAAAGGAATCAATAAGTTGATGAAGAAACGCTCAGCAATATTCTGCTTAACGCTTCTGCTGAGTTGTATAAAACTATCCGCTCAACAGCAAAGATTCTTCAATCTAACTGTTCAAGATGTGACAATAGACTCACTATTGCCACAGTTCCATTATGCCATTCCTATTGGCGAGCAATATGCTGACTCCATATACGATTTAGAGATACGCTACCCTGAGTTCATCGATATGAGTAAGGAGGACATTGCTCGGTACAATGCATTAACAAGTATCGTTCCACCAACGTTACCTGAGATATATCAGCAGATGACCATTGAACGTAAACGGGGCGTCTTAGAGATTTCTCTTTCACCAATCGTCCAACGCAATGGGAAGAAGCAGTTCCTCGTCAGTTTCATGATTGCCCTAACCTCACGCCCTAAGAAGGCTACAACGAAAAAGCTAAAAGCTATAGAAACCCGTGCTGTAGGAGCATCAGCAGCAGCAAACCGATATGCTGACCATTCTATCCTGACCAATGGTAAGTGGGCAAAGATACGTGTCCCTGCTAATGGCGTCTATCAGTTAACCAAGGAACTCATCCGCCGGGCAGGCTTCTCTAACATTGATAAGGTGAAGATCTATGGTTATGGCGGGAACTTACAGAATGAAATACTCACCGATGAAGACATCAGGACACATGATGACCTGAAGGAAGTGCCAACCTTCAATAGCAATGGTAAACGCCTTTTCTATGCTCGTGGTCCTGTAAGCTGGGAAGGTAATACGTCTATAAAAAGAATCCGTAACCCCTACTCTGATTATGGTTATTATTTCTTGACAGAGGATATTAATAGCACACCAGCTGTTATTACAGACAGCACCACATTCATCAATAGCTTTTATCCATCAGCTGATGACTATCACAGTCTGCATGAAGTGGATAATTTCAGTTGGTATCATGGAGGACGAAACTTCTTCGAAGAGACACCGTTAAAGCTAAACGAAGGGAAAGTTTTCACCTTAGCCAACAAAGCACACGCAACCACTGCAAAACTAACTGTTGCCGTTACAACAGGTTCTTATAATTCTATTGTAAAGGTAGAAGCTAATGGCCAGCGTCTTGGCGACATTAGAATCACACCACAAGATTCCTTTGACAAAGGTTATGAAGAGGTGAGAACCTATACGCTCAACAGCCTCCACGCTGTTGACAGCATCAAACTGACTACCACTTCAGGTGGCCCAGCACGTCTTGATTATCTCATCATGACCTACCCCACCGCTTCACCAGCACCTTCATTGAAAGCTACTTTCCCAACACCTGAATATGTTTATAACATAACCAACCAGGACCTTCATGCGCATGAGCCTGTCAATATGGTTATTATCATACCGACAAGCCAAAAGTTATTGAAGGAAGCAGAACGCTTAGCAAACTTCCATCGCTCACATGACAATATCTCCGTTCGTATCGTTCCAGCAGACGAACTCTATAACGAATTCTCAAGTGGAACACCTGATGCTATGGCTTATCGTCGGTACATGAAGATGCTTTACGACCGTGCTAGCACTGACAATCTACCACAATCGCTCTTGCTCTTTGGCGATTGCGTATGGGACAATCGCCTGGTGACGCCTGCCTGCCGTAATCTTAACCCTGACGATTTACTCCTTGCATACGAGAGCGAAAACTCATTCAGTGAGACCGACTGCTATGTCAATGATGGTTGGTTCACATTGATGGACGATGGTGAAGGCGGGAACTTACTAAGAAGTGACAAAGAAGACCTTGGAGTAGGACGCTTCCCCGTTACTGACTTATCAGAAGCAAAGGTATTAGTCGATAAGACAATTAACTATGCAGAAAATAAGAATGGTGGTAGTTGGGAGAATATGATTATGTTCATGGGTGATGATGGTAATAACAACCTCCACATGCACGATGTCAATGAGACTGCTGAAACCATCATGAGTTTCTATCCAAGCTATCAGGTAAAGAAGGTTATGTGGGACGCTTACACACGCACTTCGTCAGCTACGGGCAATAGCTATCCTGAAGTAAGCACTATCATAAAGCAACAACAGGCACAAGGTGCATTGATTATGGATTATGCTGGTCACGGAAGAGAGGACCAGATTTCGCATGAGGCAGTACTCCGCATCAACGACTTTGCCAACTTTACCAATACCAATCTCCCACTTTGGATTACAGCCAGCTGTGATATCATGCCATACGATGCTACCATTCCAACTATCGGCGAAGCAGCGGTACTGAATAAAAAGGGTGGCTCCGTTGCTTTCTGGGGTACCACACGTACGGTATATGCTTACTATAACAAGGCTATCAACACCGCCTTCCTAAAGCATGTACTAAGTTTTACAAATGGAAAGCCAACAACATTGGGAGAAGCACAGCGATTAGCTAAATGTGAGTTGATAAACTCTAGCAGTGACCTTACCCCTAACAAACTACAATATGCCCTGTTAGGCGACCCAGCCCTCTCATTAAATCTCCCAACCCTAGAGGTCAAGGTGGAGACGATTAACGGACAAGCACCTAGTAAAACTGGGTCGTTAATACTCAAGGGAGGATCTGTCGTAACAGTCAAAGGATATATAACAAAGAACGGTAGCAAACAAACCGACTTTAAAGGACTGCTTACTGCTACCGTACGAGATACAAAAGAGCTTATCACTTGTAAGAAACAGGAGGAAACCTCAGCAAATACTTTCAAATATTACGATCGCCAGAAGGTGCTATACAATGGTACTGATAGTATTCGCAACGGAGAATTCACCTTTACCTTTGCCGTCCCACGTGACATCAACTATGCCGCAGGTACGGGTTTGATGAACTTATCGGCAATCAACGACAGCCACACCCTCATGGCACAAGGACATGAAGAAGGCTTTATGATTGATGGTTCTGAGATTGTTTACAACGATTCCATCGGTCCATCCATCTATGCTTATCTCAATTCTCCTTCTTTTGTCAATGGTGGTGAAGTAAACAGCACCCCTTACTTCTATGCACAGATAACAGATAAAGATGGTATCAATGCATCAGGCAATGGTATCGGACATGACATGCAGCTGACTATCGATGGTAAAATGACACAGACCTATATCTTGAATGATAACTTCAGATATGACTTCGGTAGCTATACCTCAGGAACAACGGGCTTTAGTCTGCCAGAACTTTCTGAGGGACCACACACCCTCCAATTCCGTGCTTGGGACATTCAGAACAACCCTTCGACTGTCACACTTCAGTTTAAGGTTGTCAAGGGTTTGGCACCGGAGATATATAGTATCAACGCTTCAAAGAACCCTACAAGAACAGAAACCACCTTCATTGTCACCCACAACTATATTGGTTCAAATGTCGATATTGACATTGAAGTATTCGATATGAGTGGTCGATTGCTATGGCATCGTAGCGAGACTGGTGTTACTTCTGGCAATGCTATCACAGCCGACTGGGACCTTACTATCGATAATGCCGCACGCCTCCAGACTGGTGTTTACCTCTATCGCGTACGCCTCAGCAGCAATGGTGCTACCAAGGTATCGAAAGCTAAGAAACTGATTATCTTAGACAATAAATAAGATAAGAAGAACGTTTCTATCCATATAAATTAATAAGCAACCCAATAAAAACAGAATGATTAATAAGCTTCGAATAGCTATCCTCTCACTCTCTGCACTGGCGTCATCAACCACTTTTGCACAGGATAAGAAGGATATCTTTAACCCTGTCAACACATCAGTAACCTCACAGACTATCGCCCCTGATGCACGTGCTGCAGGTATGGGTGACGCTGGTGCAGCTACTGATCCAGATGTGAACTCACAATATTGGAACCCTGCTAAATATCCTTTTAATATCTCGCGTGCAGGTGTGTCACTAAACTATACCCCTTGGCTCCGCCAGCTAGTGAGCGACATCGACTTGGCTTACCTTGCTGGTTACTATCGCATTGGTGACTATAGTGCTGTCTCAGCCTCTATGCGTTACTTCTCTTTGGGTGAAGTACAGATGACGGATGGTTCTAACATGACCATTAACCCATACGAAATGTCAATGGACGTAGCTTATTCTTTGATGCTGAGTGAGCATTTCTCTTTGGGTGCAGCCGTTCGTTGGATATATTCTGACCTTACCTATAGCTATACGGATGATACCGCACCAGGTTCTGCCTTTGCAGCCGACCTGTCTTGCTACTATCAGAACTATATCAACATCGGCGAGCGTGAGTGCCAGTTAGGTTTAGGTATGAACATCTCAAACATCGGCTCAAAGATTACCTTCGGTGGCGACAACCGCTCTGAGTTCATCCCAACCAACCTTCGTCTGGGTGCGTCATTGATGATCCCTATCGATGAATTCAACCGTTTTACGATTGCTGCGGATGCGAACAAACTGTTGGTACCTACTTATCCAAAGCGCAAAGCCGACGAGTCACAGGTTGATTATGACAATCGTCTTCAGAAAGAATATTATGACGTGTCATCCATCTCTGGTATCTTTAAGAGCTTCGGCGATGCGCCTAATGGTGCTTCAGAGGAGTTACAGGAGATACAATGGAGCTTAGGTGCAGAATACACCTATAATGACAAGTTCTCACTCCGTGCTGGTTATCACCACGAAAGCGAGAACAAAGGTAATCGCAAGTACTTCACCGTTGGTGCTGGTTTTAAGATGAATGTCTTCGCCCTTGACGCAGGATATGTCATTGCGACTGCCAAGAACAATCCACTTGATCAAACCCTCCGTTTCTCTCTTACCTTTGATATGGATGGTATCAAGGATTTGTTTAAGAGAAGGTAAACAACAACCTGCCCCTCCCAAAAGGGAGGGGACTGATTACTACCATTAACCAAATCCGTGATAGTGATCTTCTTTACATAAGTATTATAAGACTTTTAATATAAACCAATAAGAACCTATCCCCTGCATAAAACATCCTCTACATTAGAAGAGCCTGGGAAGGTCCCCCATTATTATGAGCAATTCTACTCAACCCATCCCATCTTTCCGTGTCGGAATGGGATACGACGTACACAAACTCGTTGAAGGTCGCGACCTATACTTAGGTGGTATCAAGATTGAGCATAGTCTTGGACTACTTGGACATAGTGATGCCGACGTACTCATTCACGCTATCTGCGACGCCCTACTCGGTGCTGCCAATATGCGCGACATAGGTTATCACTTTCCAGACACCTCAGCTGACACCCTTGACATGGACTCAAAGGTCATTCTCCGCAATACCATCGACCTCTTGGCTACAAAGGGCTATCGTGTAGGAAACATTGATGCAACGATTTGTGCCGAACGTCCTAAGATTAACCCACATATCCCTGCTATGTGCGAATGCTTGGTAGAGATTATTGGTTGTGACCTTGATGCCGTTTCAATCAAAGCCACCACCTCTGAACATTTGGGCTTCGTTGGACGAGAAGAAGGCATGGCTGCCTATGCCGTCTGCTTGATTGTGAAAGCATAGGGGGTAAAGAAGCCAGCATCTAGCAGGGATAAGGTGGATAAATAGCGACACAAAAACGAATCAAATCTTCCAGACTTTGGAATAACACGTATTTCCAAAGAAGAGAATTAGTGCATAAAACAAAATAAAGTTTTGTTTTAAGTTGCTGTCACTTTTAACATTTCGTGTATCTGATTGGAGCATAATAGGTTAAGCAAACACAATGTATGACAGAAGTGACAGGAAACTAAGTTTATGGATAAGGAGTGATGAAAGTAAGTTTCCCGATATGACAAGTCTCCCTCCCGATCTCCCTATTTGACACCCCTTCCAATATGATATGGTTCACGGAGGTAAACGCCATTTACGGAGTTGCCTACAACACAAAGAGTTTACAGAGTCTTAGCATATAGCTTGCTGGTATCTTTAAGGACAAGCTCAGTCAATACCCATTTAGACAATTCATCAACACCCGACACTCAACACTCATCACCCACATCTCTCCGATAAATTGATTACAGCGAACAGGGGACATACGAATGCCGTATGTCCCCTGTTCGTTTTATTATAAGAATAGCAGCCTTTCCTTACAGCAGCTTCAGAATCTCCTGTTCAAGATTCTTAATCTGTGAAGGATTCTTCACGATGTTGTTACCACGATCGATAAGGTAGATGATTGGAACAGTCTGTGCAGGAGCGGTATAGGCTTGACTAATTCCACTATCATCATAGACATTAATCCAAGGAAGATTAGCCACCTGCTCCTTCCAGAAGTGAGCATTGTCATCCAATGAAACCATATAAATCTCTAACCCACGGTCATGATACTTATTATAAAGGTCACGTAACTGCATAATATATTCTGTAGAACCCTTTGCCGCAAAGACATGGAAGTCGAGCAAAACAACTTTACCTTTCAAATCAGTCAAATGATGTTCCACACCTCGGTTATCACGCAAAGGAAGGTCAACAACGCCCAACTCCTTGGCTTTAATCTCCACAGGCTTATTCTGCGCTTTCACAATGCGTTCATCCTTCATACCCTTAATAGTAATGTTGTGAAGGTTCTGCGTACGTTTTGAGTCTGGATAATAGGTATCCCAACTTGTAGCTACCGCACCGAAAACCTTGTTATCATCCATATCACGCGATGGGTCGAATATTAAATGCGCCTGATTGCCAATAACGATATATTGGAACAAAGCAAAGTAACTATAGGCACGCATTGGCTCCTTAAAGATATAGTTGCGAGAAACATCGTGCTTATAGTCGTTCATCATTACGGTGATAATTGAGTCAGCAAGGCCAGGACGCTCAGCAAGGATAGACTGACAGCGAGCTTGTAAGTCAATCTGTTTGAGGGCTAACTCTTTGATTTTCTCATTATCATAAGAGCCCTTCACAGTGTAATCGGTAGCCATCTGTGGATAAGTAGCCTTCACATCAACCGTCTCAGTGGAGTCAATAGCAATGTTAATAATCTGACCAGCAATACGAAGACGATAGAACTCGGGGTTATCGACTTTATCTCCAGAGAACGAGAAAGTACCCTTTTCATCGAGTTTTACAGAGTCAACAGTAGAGAAACCATCAAGTCCGTTATGCTCAAAATAGAGTAACGAATCCTTTGCATTTGCAATAGAACCTGTCACATGAAACTTCTCACCCGCACAACTTGCCAATGCTGCGAGTCCGACAATCGCAATGCCTGCTACTAAAATGTTACCGATTTTATGCTTCATTATTTAATAGATATTACGTTTTTGATTTATGTTTCGTGCAAAGGTAACGTAAATTGATAAAACCGCAAAGCAAATGTCGTCAAATATTATCAAATTCATAGTACTTTTGGGCTCTAGAATGAATCATGTGGGTAATTCTTCATAGAGCCTAAAATATTATCCAAAAGTCTAGCCTCCAACAAAACACAACTCTTGATTGTCATTAGTTTTAATACGTTTAACTCTCATTAAATCCCTACCCTTCCATATACAGCAATGGTGTGAACCTTCCGCACGTGTGGTGCATACCATCCGCACCATTAGTGTTAAGCACCCGCACCACATGTGCTAAGCACCCGCACCAAACTTGAAGAATATCAACACACAAGCCCACACGATTCGTTATAGAGCCTACTTTTGTATAATGCCCAATATCCTCAGAAATGTCTCACAGAATCAAAGGATATTACCAATCTCAATAATTATTAGCAACTTCGCTGTACTATATTTCATTGATTATCAATAAAATAAAGAGCAACTATTATGAACACATAAGTAGATAATTTAAGCTAAACACCTAATCTTCTGAGTGTTAAAAATAAGACAAGAAGCAATGTTCTCTCACTTTTCTCAAAATTTGCTTTTGGTCATCTACCCTGTAGGTTTTCTGTGGAGAAACACGATGGTATCTCCGCTGTTCAACTGACTCTTTCTCTTTGCCTTTTCCGCATTAATGGTGAAACTGAACCATACTAGGGTCTATCCCTTCAAAATAATGGAGAATAAAAAACTCCTAACTGGTAATCACTTACCAATTAGGAGAATATGAAAGAAAGTTGTCGATAATACGACGACTTATTTATTTTGCTTTCAATATCAAACGAAGACTCTGCTTGTAATTAATGTAGTTCCATACCCAGTTAAGCAAAATGAACGTTTTGTTCTTTACGCCAAGAATTGAACGAAGGTGAACAACGAGCCATAATGCCCAAGCAGGGAAGCCACCAAACTTCTTTCCAGAGATTTCAGCAACAGCATGGTTTCGTCCGATTGTTGCCATTACACCGAGATTCTTATATCTGAAAGGCTTAGGTTCCTTACCTTTAGCAAGTGCTTTGAGGTTCTTGGCAATCGTCTTTGCCTGCTGCATAGCTACCTGCGCTAATTGTGGATGACCAAGCGGATATTCCTCATCCCCCTCTACTAAAGAGATATCACCAATTGCATAGACATCCTCTACCCCCTTCACACGACAGAAGCGATCCGTCAAAAGGCGCCCTGAATGCCCGATGCTTTCTACAGGGAAGCCACCAAGCTTATTCGCACAGATACCACTCACCCAGATAACAGTCTGCGTAGGAATCTCCAAACCAGCACTTGTTTTCAGTATTCCATCCTTGTATTCTGTCGCAAACTGTGGCTGACGAATATGCACATGTAAGTCTTTCAAATCTTTCTCTGCACGCTTTGACGAAACAGGGTCCATATTTGCAAGAAGACGATCGCCTGCGTTGACAAGATAGATGTGCATCTGTGATGAGTCAAGATCAGGGTAATCACGAGCAATGATGTTTTTCTTCATCTCTGCCACTGCACCTGCAATCTCAACACCTGAGGCTCCACCGCCAACAACAACGATATTCATCAGCGCCTGTTTGCGTTCAGGAACATCTTCCGTCTCAGCAAGTTCAAGGTTACGAAGAATGGTATTACGGAGTCGCATTGCCTCACCAACCGATTTCATCGGGAGTGTGGTAGCCTCAATATCCTTATTTCCGAAGAAATTAGTCGTAGCACCAGCTGCTATCACAAGATAGTCATACTCAATCTTTCCCACCGTAGTATCAATGAATTTCTCCTCAGTATTCACAGCTTGCACATCTGCCATACGGAAGAAGAAGTCCTTATGTCCTTGGAAAAGACGACGAAAAGGAAAGGAGATGCTACTCGGTTCAAGACCACCCGATGCTACCTGATAAATCAATGGAGGGAACTGATGATAATTATTTTTGTCAACTAATACAACCTGAAATTCATCATCAACCAATTTGAAGGCAAGATTCAATCCTCCCAATCCACCACCAACGATGACAACTCTCTTTTTGTCTGTCCCTTCGATATTTGCTTTCATTGCTTTATTATCCTTATTTTTGTTATCCGTTTATATACTAAAACTTATTGTTACGAAATTAATGCTGTGCTCAGGAATGATTATTTTCTACACGTAAATCAACTTGGATAGTCGTTCTTCTGGGAAAAGTTCGCAGGCGACAGCCTGTAACTCTTCAGCTGTTATGGTGTCAATGTTGCGATAAAGTGCGGAGATATCCTTCTTCCAACCATAGTGTAGAAAACCTTTACCAAAGTCTAATGCAAGGTTTTCACGATTGTCGCAAGCGATGCCTATCTGTCCTTTTATCTGCTGTTTGGCTATTGTCAGCTCATCATCAGTCAATGGAACGGTCATGAAATGGTCGAGCTCAGCACGAACAAGACGCAAACATTCGTACAAGTCATCAGTATCACAGCCAAAATAGATAGCCCAAACACCCGTTGAAGAATAGGTCACCATAGAACTATCGACCGTATAGACAAGCCCACGACGCTCACGCAACGCAAGGTTCAGTCGAGCACTCATACCTGGACCACCCAAGATATTGTTAAGCAAATATAATGCCATACGACGTTTATCGTGGATGTTATAAGCACGATTACCAATCATTACATGTGCCTGATGGGTCTGCTTATCAACCCTGATTGTCTGTGCCTGATACTCGCTCAATGATGGAAGTGCCATTTCGATAGGCTTTTCTGTTTCTCCTTTTGACTTTACTTTCGAACCATTTTCCTGCTCTAAAAGACTGATTAAATCATCAAAATCGATGTCTCCATAAGCAAAAAATACCGAATTCATCGGTTGATAGAACTTTTTTGTGAAGCGAAGTGCATCTTCGGTAGTGAACTTTCTGACACGTTCTGCCGAGCCAAGGATACTATGTCCTAACGGATGTCCACGGAAGATGAGATTCTCGAACTCATCATAAATAAGTTCTGAAGGACTATCGTTATAAGATTCTATCTCATCACAGATTACTTCCACCTCCTTGTTAATCTCCTTTTGAGGATAGACACTATGGAAAACAATATCTGTCAAAAGGTCTATCGCACGAGGAAGATGATCCTTCAAAATCGCAGAATAATAAACCGTATCAGTCTTAGTTGTAAAAGCGTTGAGATCGCCGCCCACTTGTTCAAGACATTGAATTACATCTATTGCCGTACGACGCATAGTACCTTTGAAGGTAACATGCTCGCAGAAATGAGCTATACCCTCTTCATCAGGTAGCTCATTGGCTGTTCCAACATTGAGTTGATAGCCACAATAAACCACTGGAGAGGCGGCAGGAAGGGCAATGATACGCAGTCCATTTTCTAAAACTGCAGTCTGATAACTTGTCATAGGATGCAAAATTAAGAAAAAAGAATGAAAAGCAATAGAGTTTAAAGCACAAAGAAAAAAGAACTTAATTCATTTTGTAATCCGTTCAAATTTCTGTATATTTGCACAACCTAAAAGTGGCACAACATAATTCACAATAAAATGCGAAAAGTAATAGGTATAGGTGAATCCGTTTTAGACATCATCTTTAAGAATAACAAGCCCGTTGAGGCAGTACCAGGAGGCTCTACCTTTAACGCTATCACATCGTTAGGACGTTGCGGTGTTAACACATCGTTTATCTCAGAAGCTGGCAAAGATCATATCGGGAAATATATTATTAACTTCCTGAAAAACAATGGTGTTAATGCTGACAACATAGCTACCTTCCCTGATTCTAAATCACCTGTATCACTGGCTTTTCTCAATGAGAAGAATGATGCCGAATATATCTTCTACAAAGATCATCCACACGACCATTTAGAATTCACTTATCCAGACATACAGCCCGATGACATCATACTTGTTAGTTCCTTTTATGCGGTAAATCCTGTGATTCGTCCGCAGGTATTAGGACTATTAGACTATGCTCGAACACGTGGCGCAATCATCTACTATGATGTCAATTTCCGGCCAGCACATAAGGATGAGGTCATCAAGATTACGCCAAATCTGATTGAGAATCTCGACTATGCTGATATTGTTCGTGGAAGCCATGAGGACTTTGCGATACTCTACAAGAAAGAAGATGCAGACAAGGTTTACAATGCTGAGATATCATTCTATTGCAAACAGTTCATTTATACGCAAGGCAGTCAGCCTGTAGAAGTGCGTTGTGGAAAGGAATTAAAGAAGTCGTATCCAGTTCCTAACACAGATATTGTTAGTACTATCGGTGCTGGCGACAACTTTAACGCAGGATTCATCTTCGGTATTTTGAAATGTGGAATCACCCGTGCCGACCTCGAGAAAGGACTTTCAGAGGAACAATGGGATAAACTCATCAACTATGCCCTGGCGTTCTCAGCAGATTGCTGTAAGGACATTTTTAACTATGTAAGCAAAGAGTTTGGGGAGAAGATGAAAGAGGGGGCTGTATAAACAGAAAGCCCTATAGCCAAACAAACATAATTGGCTTGATAAATGCGCAGAAAGGAACACTAAAAATAAAAATAAAATGATAGAAATTGCTGATAAAGTTTATTACGTTGGAGTTAACGACCGTAATAAGAACCTCTTTGAGGGATTATGGCCATTGCCACATGGCGTAAGCTACAATTCTTATCTTATAGTCGATGAGAAAGTTTGCCTTATTGATACAGTTGAAGTAGATTTCTTCACACAGTTTATAGAGAATCTGCATGAGGTATTGGGTGACCGACAGATTGATTACTTAGTCATCAACCACATGGAGCCTGACCATTCTGGTTCGCTTGCTTTATTCCGGAAATATTATCCTAACATCCAAGTTCTTGGAAACAAGAAGACCTTTGACATGTTGTCTGGTTTCTATGGCGTAAAGGAAAATACGATAGAGGTAAAGAATGGCGAAGAATTGAGTCTGGGTAAGCACACCTTACAATTCTTTATGACCCCAATGGTTCACTGGCCAGAAACGATGATGACACTTTGCAAAGGCGAGGTGAATCATTTGTTTACAGGCGATGCTTTCGGCTGTTTTGGTGCATTAAATGGTGGTCTCATCGATCAGGATATTGACACAGACTGGTGCTGGTTGGAGATGGTTCGCTACTATTCTAACATCGTTGGAAAGTATGGCATACCTGTTCAGAACGCATTGAAAAAGCTTGCTGGTGTACACTTCGATTACATCTGCTCAACTCATGGACCAGTATGGCATAAGTATATTGACAAGGTTGTTGGACTTTATGACCGTATGTCAAAGTACGAGACAGACCCAGGTTTGGTTATTTGCTATGGTACAATGTATGGCAACACAGAACGTATGGCGGAACAGATTGCTCGTTCTGCATCACTTGCTGGCGTTAAGAATATTCGTTTATACAACGTCTCTAAAACACATCACAGCTACATTCTTCAGGACATCTTCCGCTTCCGTGGCTTAATCGTTGGTGCTCCTACCTATAACGCAGGTCTCTATCATGAGATGGATGTACTCTTGCAGGAGGTTGCCAACCGCGACATCAAGAACCACCTTATCGGCTGGTTTGGTTCTTACTCATGGGCTTCAAAGGCTGTTGCAGCCATCGGCGAGTGGAATGAGAACCACTTACACTTTGAAAAGGTGGGTGAGCCAGTAGAGATGAAGCAGGCACTCACCCCCGAGATTAAGGAAGAGTGCTACCGTTTAGGACGTGAAATGGCTGCTAAACTCTTAGGAGAATAATGATTGAACAGAATGAATATTGCAGTATTTTGTTCAGCAAACAATAACATTGACCCCGACTACTTCCGTGCTGCGGAAGAGTTGGGTCAATGGATTGGAGAAAATGGTCACACCCTTGTCTATGGCGGAGGTAATAGTGGCTTGATGGAATGTATTGGTAAGGCAGTACATGAAGCAGGCGGACGCACCATTGGTGTTATCCCTCGTATCATGGAAGAAGGGCGTCGGATGAGCGACTATGTAGATATAGAAATCCCATGTGAGGATCTCTCTGATCGTAAAACCATCATGATGGAACGCTCTGACGAGTTCTATGCCTTGCCAGGTGGTATAGGTACAATTGATGAAGTCTTTACAGTTGCAGCGGCAGCTACTATAGGTTATCATCGAAAGAAGGTCACACTTCTCAATGTAAAAGGCTTCTGGGATAGTATGATTGCCCTATTAAATGACCACCAACAAAAAGGAATGATTCGTGGTAAATTCCAAGATTTTATAGAGGTAAAGGACATAAAGGACATTAATTCATAAGAATTTTTCAAAAATTTACCTTACAGATACCTTAAAACATAAAAGAAAACAATAATAAACAATAGACGTATTCTTTTCATATTCTTCAACATTAAATGAATACGTTTACAATACCTTAGCGTTATTTGACACTCCACACGGCTTTAAAAGCCGTTCAGTGTCAATGGAAAGCTGTAATTTTGTAGCCGAGTTCTATTTCGTTGTTGGATTGATAATTCATAACAGGATAGCTTAACATTATTGTTTTAGCTTTCCATCTGACACGAATATATTTTTCTAATTAAATAATCATGAGTAACATAAAACTTGCTCATATACAGCAACAACATGAAAAAAACAGGAATAACGCTTTGCGGATTGTACTTAAGCCTCTCTACGCTATCTGCACAGGTAACAGAAAACACTGCGCCAGCTATACCAGGTTGGAATTACTATGGAGGCGACGAGTTTAATGGTAACAAAATTGATAATACTCGTTGGGGTATCTATGGTGACCCAAAGTACCATTATAAGTTTGACGATTATGGTAATAACAAAAATCAGGGTAGCGTACAGTATTATCGTTCGGACATGATCAAGGTGAAAGATGGTGTAGCGTATATCACCGCTTCACGTGAACCTCTTTTAACCGGACGCCGTCGTGATGGGCAAAACGACCCTGCAGGAATCGATTATAGTGTAAGACTGCAGTCTCCTTTTAAGCCTAAACACGACTTTGGAAAGTATGGTTGGTGGTCTGGTGCACTCTCAAGTCGTAATGCTAACGAGGCTAATATGGCTCAGGGAGTTGGCATTGACAAAGGAACATACTACCCACTTTACTCACGCATAGAGATAAAAGCAAAGATACCTTATGAGTTTGGTACATGGATGGCATTATGGTTACGTCACTGTAATGGAGCAAATACGTTTGAGATTGACTTACAGGAGTTTTTTGTAAATGAAGATCGAAGAGATCCAATGAAAGAAAAAGGCTTTTATTTGCATCAAACAGTCCATGGTTTGAACTATGATGACAAAACAAGTGACGGAAAGCCAAAGACAACCTACAATAATAATTACAGAGAAGATCGTATAAAAGAGATTGACTTTGATCCTGCACAGGACTTCCATGTATATGGTGCACAGATAGACCCAGAACCTAGTGACCCTAAGAACTTAGTAGTTACATTCCTTTTGGATGGAAGGGTAAGATCTGTTTTCCGTACAAAAGCCTATATGTCAAAGGATACTAGACATCCATACAAATATAATGCACTTTTAGCAGAAAACTATTCAATCTTTGGAGAAGACCGTGTTTGGGATGTTGCCATCACCGGACAGGTTGGAGGTAAGGCATACAAAAAGGACACGGTAATTGAGCCAGAAATGTATCCATATAAAGGTTTTGGAGGTACTTTGTATCCAGAATTAAACCCTAAATATGGTGGTGATATCAATAAGACACCTAAGGAGTATGTCACTGAAATCGATTGGTTACGCGTTTACAAACGTGCTAGCGAACTCCTTTGGGTTGGGTCGCTACCAGACAAAGAAGATTATGCGCACAGAAATGACAGAACTTTAAGTCTGAACATTCCAGCTGACAAGTTTGCCAACTTGAAGACAGGCGATCAGTTGATTATGGATGTAGCAGCTCTAAATGTAACAGAGAATGTAAAGCTTGACCTATTTGACAAATATGGGAAAGCTATCGCTACATTAAAACCAGAAGTCACACCTAATGATGCACAAGTAACTTTTGTTGTAACAGATGAACTTCGCAACAAACTAAGAAATGAGGGGTGCGTGATAAAAGGAGAGAATGTCCGTTTATTCACAGTAAATCGTTCATCAAAAGAAAAGGCACTTTGGAGTGGATTTAAAGAAATGCATTGGGGCGAGACGATTGTTCCTAAAGAGCAATTTGCTAATATTGGTGATGGTCAGGAAATTGAGATTGTAGTGAGAGATGTTAAACCAGGTGCAAAGGTTTATCTACGACAGAACACGAAGATACCTGGTGAATCAAAGAGACCTAAACTCTCATTTAGAGAATTGTATGGCCATATTATCAATCTTAAAGAAGGCAATGATGAAAGCACCTATACTCTCCAACTCGAACCAAATGTTGTTCGTGATTTGAAAGAAAAAGGCTTAGTCATTACAGGACAAGGTTTCTACTTGCGTAGTGTTAATATTATTGGTAAGAGTTCATCCAATACTATTACCGGTATAAACAAGATAGCTAACACTGAACAAAACGATGGCACAGTTTATTCTATCACTGGTACAAAGGTAAGAGACGCAAATGAAAAAGGCCAATTACCGCGTGGTATCTACATTATTAATGGCAAGAAAGTCGTAGTAAAATAAACTAGATCCAACAAGATAAAGCGCATTTTATCTAAAAAGATTATGCCATGAAAAATCTATAAGAAATGGAGTTGTACCAAAATGACACATTGGTACAACTCCTTTTTTATGGATATATTGCTTTCCCTTTCTAATAACTAACAACGCTTTAAAGACTGCTGTACCCCAGAAATCAGCAAGCCCATTTCGGCTGCATTCAATCCTCTAATGAGAACGTTTGGTTCTCTGAACTCTACAGCATAATTTGACAAGGCTGGTACACAATGAAAGAAAGGTAAAGAAACAACTTCTCCAAGCTTTGTCGTACTTACAAATGTTAGTTGTATGTCAGAGAAGTTATCATCCTCATTTTTATATAATTCATTGGGATACATAGGCAGAATGGTGTTAACACCTTCGGTGATAACAAAACTCAGAAGCTTTTCGTGTCCCTCTTTTTCATAACACTGAGGTACTGCTACATAAGCTTCTGACCATAAATCGGCCTCTTCTGTCTCTTCAACATCAGAGAGACATTGTTCGTTTTGCTGAGCCTTACGCTTATTCTTTTTAAAGAAATCGAAAATACCCATACAGTCTTGTTGTTACGAATAAAATTCGCAAAGTGACTAATTTTGTGATAAAAGTAATTGGAGATAGATAAAAGCCTATCCTCAAAAGATATTTGCAAAGATAAAAACTTCATATAACATAAACACAAATTCGTATGTTAAAAAGATTAAATCGTACATACATGCATATAAAATCATCGATAAAACAGTTATGTAACAAGGTGTAATTAACGTTACTCAGAACTATCATTGAAAATAAAAAAAAACTTCTTTGCGACAAAACCATTGGAAACAGGGAGACTAAACACATCTTTTTAGCTTATTATGCCGTACGTTCACACAGAAATGTTTATCTTTGCATTGGGAAAGTATGGTGCCGTTGTGGGGCTGTCTGTCCCCACTTCTAATTCATAACAGACATATTAAAATAGTTATAAAAACGCAATAAATGGCACTGAACTATATTTGGGTAGGATTCTTCCTAATAGCCTTCGTCTTCGGCATTATCTCTCTGTTGATGGGCGATACAACAATATTTGAAAAAATGATGAATTCTACCTTTGATTCATCTAAGAATGCCTTTACAACATCAATAGGCTTAACAGGAGTCTTGACGCTATGGTTGGGAATCATGAAGATTGGCGAAAAGGCTGGTGTTGTCAATGTTCTTGCACGTATGCTCAGCCCCTTCTTCTCAAAACTCTTCCCTGATATCCCTAAGAATCACCCTGTTATGGGTTCTATCTTTATGAATATTGCATCGAATATGTTAGGGCTTGATAATGCAGCTACGCCTACTGGACTGAAGGCAATGGCGCAGATGCAAGAGTTGAACACAAAGAAGGACACGGCAACTAACCCGATGATAATGTTCTTAGTATTGAATACTTCGGGTCTGACGCTCATCCCTACGACCATTCTCGGCTATCGAAGCATGAACGGTGCAGCACAACCTATGGATGTGTTTATCCCAATTCTGTTGGCAACAACGGTAGCTACGATAGCTGGTATTCTCATTACGGCAGCTTGGCAACGTATCAATATTTTCCAACCAACATTGTTTTTGGGGCTTGTTGGTATTATAGGCTTTGTCGGATTGTTAATTTGGGGATTCGGACAGATGGATAAGCAGATGACGAATACGGTGTCATCTGTTGCTTCTAACTTGATTGTCATGTCGATAATCATGCTTTTCATCGTTGTGGCGCTATTACGGAAAGTGAATGTTTATGATGCTTTCATCGAAGGAGCGAAGGATGGATTCCAAACCGCAGTACGCATTATTCCTTATCTGGTAGCTATCCTTGTGGCTGTAGGAGTGTTCCGTGCTTCGGGTGCAATGGACCTTTTGATACAGGGAATTAAGTGGTGTGTGGAGCAGTGCGGACTTGACACAAGATTCGTAGATGCACTCCCAACTGCTTTTATGAAGCCGCTTTCTGGTAGTGGCGCACGTGGTCTTATGTTGGAATCAATGAAGACTTTTGGTGTTGACTCATTCGTTGGCAGATTGAGTTGTATCTTCCAAGGTTCAACAGATACTACTTTCTATATCTTGGCGGTTTACTTCGGAAGCATCGGAATAAGATATACACGGCACGCACTGGCTTGTGGACTATTAGCCGATTTGGCTGGTGTAATAGCTGCAATTACAATCTGCTATATATTCTTTTAGAAGATAAATGAGTCTATTAAGCTGTTGGGCTATTAGCCCTATAAGCCTTATTAGCCCAATAAGGCAAATAAGCTAAACTATAATACAACAATGGCAAATTTAAAATCACTTGCAAAAGACACTGCTATCTACGGATTGAGCAGTATCATCGGAAGGTTCTTAAACTACCTTCTTGTACCCCTCTATACAGCGAAAATTAGTGCAGCGAGCGGTGGCTATGGTGTTATCACAAACATCTATGCCTATACTGCGTTGCTGTTGGTCGTTTTGACCTATGGAATGGAGACGACCTTCTTCCGTTATGCCAATAAGACTGACCAAGATCCGAAGAAGGTTTACTCTACTACTTTGTCTTTGGTAGGTCTTTCTTCACTGCTATTCATCGCAATGGTCTTCGTCTTCTTGCAGCCTATCTGTGACTTTATGGGTTACTCGGAACATCCGTCGTATGTGTGGGTAATGGCTATCACGGTGGCGACAGATGCCTTTCAGGCTATTCCTTTTGCCTATCTCAGATATAAGAAGCGTCCGATTAAGTTTGCTACTTTCAAACTATTGTTCATTGCTTTGAACATCATTTTGAATCTTGGTTACTATCTTGTTCTTGGCGGTCATGAAGTCGGTTACGCCTTCTATATTAACCTTGTATGTACAACGACTATCACCTTCTGTTTCTGGAAAGAGCTAAAAGATGGTTTCTTCTCAGGCGGTAAGTTGCTTGATATGCCTTTGGCAAAGAAGATGTTGTCTTATACTTGGCCAATTCTATTCCTTGGTATTGCCGGTATTCTTAATCAGACAGCAGGTTACATCCTCTTCCCATACGTCTATAAGAATAGTGATGCACATACACAGTTGGGTATCTTCGGTGCTGCAAGTAAGATAGCAATGATTATGTCGATGATTACACAGGCTTTCCGTTATGCCTACGAGCCATTCGTTTTTGGTAAGGCACGCGACAAAGACAATAAGGAAACCTATGCAAGAGCGATGAAGTTCTTTATCATCTTCACGCTTTTAGCCTTCCTTGTTGTGATGGGTTATATGGATATCCTACGTCATATCATTGGCCGTGACTACTGGGTAGGACTACAGGTTGTACCTATCGTGATGGCTGGAGGTATTATGACGGGCGTCTATTTCAATCTAAGTTTCTGGTATAAGCTCATCGACAAAACCATTTGGGGAGCCTACTTCTCTGGCATCGGCTGTGCTGTAATCATCGGAATCAACGTGATATTCGTACCAAAATATGGTTACATTGCTTGTGCTTGGGCAGGATTCTTGGGCAATGCCACAGCGATGGTACTATCTTATATCGTTGGTCAGCGTAAATACCCTATCAACTATCCACTGAAGAGTATCTTTGTCTATCTACTGATAGCAGGTTTGTTCTTTGCCATCATCACTTATACTAACGCCAACCTTCCTGTTCCTGCGGCATTGGGAATTAACACCTTGGTGATTATTCTCTTCATAGCTCACGTGTTATACCACGATTTCCCGTTACAACAATTACGCAATCGGTTTGCAAAGAAATAAACAAGTATAATTTAACCAATAATATCATTATGAAGAAATCGACTTTACTTATTGCCGGACTTCTCGCATTGGGTAGTACAACCATGCACGCCGACGAGGGTATGTGGACGCTTTACAATTTGCCAAATGCCGTCTACGAACAAATGGTAGCCGAAGGATTCCAATTGCCTGAAAACATGCTTTACGGCGCACCTAACGCTATCAGCAATTCTGTAATCAACTTCTCTGGCTTCTGCTCAGGTGTTGTTGTATCACCAAATGGTCTTGTCTTCACTAATCATCATTGTGGATTCAGTGCAATTAATGCCCTTTCCACCGTTGAACATGATTATATGAAGGATGGTTTCTATGCAAAAAGCTATGCAGAGGAACTCCCAAGTAAGGACTTGTTTGTTTCCTTTATGAAGAAGCAGGAGGATATTACTCCTCGTGTTAATAAGCTTATTGCAGGGAAGAATGCTGAACAGACAGAGGCGATTATCGATTCTCTTACAAATCATTTGACCGACTCTATCAAGACCATTGATAAGACTTTGCATATCAGTGTAGATGCTTTCTACGAGGGAAATAAGTATTATGCCACTACATATCAGGACTTCCAAGACGTACGTTTGGTGTTCACTGTACCAAAGAGTATGGGTAAGTTCGGTGGTGAAACAGACAACTGGATGTGGCCACGACAGACAAGTGACTTCTCAGTGTTCCGTATTTATGCCGATCCTAAGACCAACGGACCAGCTGCCTACTCAAAGGATAATGTGCCTTATAAGCCAGCTAACTGGGCTCCTGTAAGTCTTGAGGGTTATAAGGATAAGGATTTTGCAATGACAATTGGCTATCCTGGCTCTACTAATCGTTACTTGTCTTCGTTCGGTATACAGCAGCGTCGAGACATTGAAAACACTGTTCGTGTACAAGTTCGTGATATCAAGCTCGCTATTATGAAGAAGTACATGGATAAGAACGAGAAGACTCGTCTCCAATATGAGAACAAGTACGTTACATCAGCTAACTACTGGAAAAACTCTATTGGTATGAATAAATGTATTGATTCCATCGGTTTGATTCGTCAGAAGGCTGAATATGAGGCTAAGATACAGAGATGGTTGGATGAAAAGACCGTGAAGGACCCTGCTGTAAATGTTGATCTCAAGAAGTTAAGCAACCTTTATAAGGAGAGTGCTGAGCCTGCTTTGGTTCAAGCTTACTGGAACGAGTCATTCTGGAAGGTGTCTGAATTGATTCAGAGAGCCTTGGATATCACCCGTGGCGCTATCGAACCACAAGGTCCTAAGGATGATGAATCAGCACAGTATGTACAGTTTAAGGACAATAGTAGCGACTGGAACTTAGCCCTTGATAAGGAAATGACAGCCGCTATGTTGAAGAACTATGCTGAACACGTACCTACTGCATATCGTCCAGAAGTATTTAATGTTATCAAAACAAAGTTCGGTAACAATTATAAGAAGTACACTGACTGGCTCTATGCAAACAGTAAACTACTCGTTAAGGACCATAAGTTCTATAATGATGAGAAGACACTCAACGACCCAGGTATACAGCTTGGAGTAGAACTCGTGATGCTCTATCAGCAAGTTACGACCAACTATGTTAGCAAGATAGAAGCTATCGAGCAGGAAGAGAAGAAACTTTGCGAGGCAAAGGTACAGATGGAGATGGATATGCCACATTATAGTGATGCTAACTTCACCATGCGTATGTCTTATGGACAGGTGGGTGGCTATATGATTGGTGGCTTCGATAGCAACTACTACACAACTGCTGAGAGTCTTGTTGAGAAGATGAAGTTAGGTAAGAAACTTGAGGATTACAAGGTTGAGCCTATCATGATGGACCTTATGAGTGCTAAGGACTTCGGTCGTTATGCTGATAAGACAACAGGTAAGATGCAGCTTTGCTTCCTTACTAACAATGATATCACTGGTGGTAACTCAGGTTCTCCAATGTTCGATGGTAAGGGTCGCCTTATTGGTCTTGCTTTCGACGGTAACTGGGATAGCCTTTCAAGCGATATCAACTTCGATCGCAAGCTCGCACGTTGTATTGGTGTTGACATCCGTTTCGTCCTCTACCTGATGGATAAGTGGGGTCACGCTGACCGTCTGCTGCAGGAAATCAACCCACAGTAAGGGTTACTCCTAATATATTAAAATAGGTATGTTCAAGAACGAACATACCTATTTTTCTTTTGAAAAGTAGTATCTTTATGGGTATATTATCAGCTTATTGACTTTTACTGTAAGCATACTACATTTTTATTTAGATATAACGAAAAGGGTAATCATTAATATTATTACCAAGAATACATAAGAAAACAGTCCCAACTGATATTCTTTCTTTGTCAGTAATGCCTCTTGTTCTTTCATCTTTCGCTCTGGAAATATACGAAACATTAAGAGGTATAAGGGAACGATAATAACTGCACCTATCAGGTAATCCCCTGATTTTGAGCCTGTATGCCAAAATTTTAATACACTCTGCATATTTAATAAACCAATTATTATAAATAAACAAAGTATAAACAGTGCGAGAAGGTTTGTCAAGGTAGCAAAATAAGGAATGCTTCTGTTAGCCCCTCTCATATTAAAACGGTATAAACTGGCTATGATTTTGTACATAGTTATTGCTGGTAAACTGAGAAACTGCTTTCGTATGAGTGATACCTCACGATATACGATACCGGTAATAGCCTTCTCTCTTCCCCCTTTTAGTTATCGTGTTGAGGCTCCACACTACTCGTGCTGATGCTCCGCACGAATAGTGCTAATGCTTCGCACCAATGGTGCGGATGCCTAATACCCTTCATAAATGGAGCTATGAACTATACGAAAGATTATCAATGTATAGCCTATTTATCGAAAGTCTCTCCAACGTTATGCGCTAAGTCTCCCTCCCCTTTGGGGAGGGTCGGGGAGGGGTCTTTTACTTCTTTGGTCTGCGTCTTGCCCAACCTTCCTCAGAGAAGTCTGGTTCATCGCCCTTTAGCTTAGCTGGGCTACCCTTCATAAGTTCCTTCCAATCATCTTTCTTGAACTTATGCTGTCCTCCGAAAGAATTCTCATCATACTGGCGACGACCACGGCCCTTGCGCTCACGAGACTCCTGACGACCCTCGCCACGGCTGCCGTAACCACCACGACTGCCTGCAGAGCGACCATTGCCACCTGCTGAACGACCATTAGATGAGCGACCGTGACCACCTTCTTCAGCATCGTTACAACGCACCTTACGACCTTTATAGGTTGCACCGTCCAATGACTGCATCACTTTCTGAGCATCCTGCTCTGGCACTTCGATGTAGCTCTGCTTAGCAAGGAGGTCGATATGTCCTACTGCCTGCTTACCATGTACATTCTTATTGATGAACTGCATCACCTCACCCGGATAGAAACCATCTGCCTTACCGAGATTGATAAAGAGTCGCTTATAACCACTCTCCGCCTTACGTGGACCACGGCTGCGGCTTCCTCTGCCTTCGCCTCTTGCGCCACGGCTATCTTCACGTGCACTACGTGACGATGGCTTCTCGATCTCCTGAGCATTCTTATAATAGTCAAGGAAGCGACCGAAGGTTGCAGAAACAATCTTCTTGATGACAACCTCCTTATCGATATACTCGAATTGGCGGTTGATATCCTTCATGTAAGGTGCAATCTGGTCCTCATCAACGTCTGTCTTCAGGATGTCATCCATTGTCTTAAACAGCTGCTTCTTGCAGATTTCCTCTGGTGAAGGTAGTGTTCCGTCAACAAACTCTTTACTGATTTCGCGTTCAATATTACGTACCTTATATTTCTCACGTGAGTGAATAATCGAGATAGAAGTACCCTTCTTGCCTGCACGACCCGTACGGCCAGAGCGGTGGGTATAGTTCTCGATATCATCAGGCAGACCATAGTTGATAACGTGTGTCAAGTCGTTCACATCCAATCCACGTGCTGCAACGTCTGTTGCCACGAGAATCTGTGTGAGATGTGAGCGGAACTTCTGCATCGTGAGGTCACGCTGCTGCTGCGAGAGGTCGCCATGCAACGCCTCGGCATTATATCCGTCCTTAATCAACTTGTCAGCAATCTCCTGTGTCTCAACCTTTGTACGGCAGAATACAATCGCATAAATCTTTGGATAGAAGTCAACCAATCGCTTCAAGGCAAGGTACTTGTCGCGTGCATTCACCATATAATAAATATGGTTTACACTCTCAGCACCCTCGTTACGGCTACCCACTACAATCTCTTTATAGTCATGTAGATAACCCTTTGCAACACGCTCTACCTCACGACTCATCGTAGCCGAGAACAACAATGTGTTACGATCTTCAGGTACACCGGTCAATATTTCAGTGATACTCTCTTGGAAACCCATGTTCAGCATCTCGTCAGCCTCGTCCAAAACAACGTTTCTAACCTTGTCAAGGCGAGCCTTCCCACGGTGCATAAGGTCTATTAGTCGGCCCGGTGTAGCCACGATAATCTGTACACCATGGCGCAACTGGCGAATCTGTGTATCAATAGATGCACCACCATAGACAGCTGCGATATGTAGATGAGGGATATACTTACTGAATTCCTTTAGGTCATCGGCAATCTGCAAACAAAGTTCACGCGTAGGACTCAGCACGATAGCCTGCGTCTCCTTGCTGCTTGTATCAATACGTTGCAGCAAAGGCAAACCGAATGCAGCCGTCTTACCCGTACCAGTCTGTGCCAGTGCGATGACGTCGTTACGATTACCAAGTAAATAAGGGATTACTTCTTCTTGTACAGGCATTGGATTTTCAAATCCAAGCTCACTAATGGCGCGACGAATCTCTTCGCTCACACCTAACTCTTCAAATGTCTTCAAATTCGTTTGTTTATTATTTATTATCCTATATAAAAGGTAAACTCACCACCAAACGAACCCACTAAAAAGACACTTGCCTGCGGCTGGCTTCTAACAGTCGGCACGCAGACTCTCAGGTGGCATATTACCTTTAATTGTATGCAAAGGTACGTTAAGAAGTTGAGATGCGCAAATAAAACCTCTTATAAATCAATAGGATGGAAAGAAATATATAAGAATTGAGGAGAAAAAGTTCGTTTGAATTCTAAAAAAAAGTTTTTTCAAAGAATGTATTTTATCATAAGCTATTAAAAAAAGAATACGATAACACATCTTCTGTTATAAAGTCTAAAAAGTATAAGCAAATTTTCTTGAATTACATTTTTTTATGTGGTTTTTTTATAACTTTGCATTGTCAAATAGAAAAATAGTCGTTATTAAAGTTAATTATTTGAGTTAGTACAAGGACACAAAACTTACGTGAGTAAGTTTGATGTTAAACGAAAGGCTTCGCAGTGATGCGAAACCTTTTTTGTTTGTGTAAAAAACTTCAGTATAATAATTCATAATTATGACTACCTTTGTGTGCTGTGTTTTATCGAAACGAATTTCACAAATAAACAGACAAGAAAGTCAAACACCCCATTTACACATTAACTGAGAACTCGTCAACCTACACGAAGAAGAATGTGTCATTGTCCTATATTCTTGGATTTATGCAAAAAGAGGGAAAGAACGTATTAAGAGAGCTTACAATAAGGCTCTATAACGAATCGTGTGGGTAATTCGTCATAGAGCCTAAAATATTGTTGAAAGGTATAGCCTCCAACTAGACACAACTCCAGATTGACCTTCATTTTAATATGCTTAACTCACATTAAATCCCTACCCTACCATATACAGCAATGGTGTTAAACCTTCGCACATGTGGTGCATACCATCCGCACCATTAGTGTTAAGCACCAGCACCACATGTGCTGAGCACCCGCACCACATGTGCTGAGCACCCACACCAAACCGATGGAATATCAGCACACAACCCACACAATTCGCTATAGAGCCTACAATAAAGATAAACGTTTTAACATCTGATAATTGGCAGAGCTAAAATAAATTCGTTTTTATTTGGGTGTTACATATATAATAGGTAAATTTGCACGGATTAATTTTTTCGGAACGCGTGAGAAGGTAAGTGTAAAGGCATTCGAGTCTTGCCCATAGTTACCACTTTTGGTTCCCAAAGATGTTGGTCAAAACAATAAGTATTTTAAAATTTTAGATGAACGTAATTACGAAAACAGTTCAATTGCCAGATGGAAGAACCATCTCAATTGAAACCGGAAAGGTTGCAAAGCAGGCCGATGGCGCAGCAGTTCTCCGCATGGGTAACACAGTACTTCTCGCCACTGTTTGTGCAGCTAAAGAGGCAGTTCCGGGCACAGACTTCATGCCTTTGCAAGTTGATTATCGCGAGCAGTATGCTGCCGCAGGTCGTTTCCCTGGTGGTTTCACCAAGCGCGAAGGCAAAGCCAATGACGACGAAATCCTAACATCACGCCTTGTGGACCGTGTTCTTCGTCCACTTTTCCCATCTGATTATCACTGTGAAGTTTATGTACAGGTAATGTTGCTTTCTGCTGACGGTGTTGATCAGCCTGACGCACTTGCCGGTTTGGCTGCTTCTGCAGCGCTTGCAGCTTCAGATATTCCAATCGAGCATACAACTTCAGAGGTTCGTGTTGCACGTGTTAACGGCGAGTATGTTATCGACCCAACTTTCGAGCAGATGAAGGAAGCTGATATGGACCTCATGGTTGGTGCTACCAAAGACAACATTATGATGGTAGAGGGTGAGATGGACGAGGTTTCTGAGCAAGATCTCATCGGTGCTTTGAAGGCAGCACACGAGGCTATCAAGCCAATGTGCGAAATGCAGGAAGAGCTTTCAAAGGCTTGTGGCACAGATGTTAAGCGTGCATACGAAGATGAAGTTAACGATGAAGCGTTGCGCGAAGAGCTTACCAAGGCTACATACGACGCTTGCTACGCTCAGGCTCAGAGCGGTGACGACGACAAGAAGCACCGTGAAGAGACATACGACAAGATTAAGTCTGATTTCGTTGAGGCTTATGATGCCGCTCACACAGACCTTTCAGAAGACGACCTCGAAGAAAAACACACACTTATTGACCGTTACTTTGCTGATGTTCAGCGTGACTCTATGCGCCGTAGCGTACTTGATACAGGCAAGCGTATGGACGGTCGTGCAACAGATGAGATTCGTCCTATCTGGTGCGAGATTGATACTTTGCCAATGCCACACGGAAGCTCTCTCTTCCAGCGTGGTGAAACAATGTCTCTCTCTACTTGTACGCTCGGTACAAAGATGGACGAGAAGATGGTTGATAACGTATTGGAGAAGAGCTACCAGCGCTTCCTCCTTCACTATAATTTCCCTCCATTCTGTACAGGTGAGGCTAAGGCTCAGCGTGGTGTAGGCCGTCGCGAGATTGGTCATGGTCACCTTGCATGGCGTGGTTTGAAGGGTCAGATTCCTGCTGACTTCCCTTACACAGTTCGTTTGGTAAGCCAGATTCTCGAGTCTAATGGTTCTTCTTCAATGGCTACAGTATGTGCAGGTACACTTGCATTGTTAGATGCAGGTGTTCCAATGAAGAAGCCAGTATCAGGTATTGCTATGGGTCTTATCAAGAACCCAGGAGAAGATAAGTATGCTGTGCTAAGTGACATCCTCGGTGATGAGGACCACTTGGGCGATATGGACTTCAAGACAACTGGTACAAAGGACGGTTTGACCGCAACTCAGATGGATATCAAGTGTGACGGTTTGTCATTTGAGATTCTTGAGAAGGCATTGATGCAGGCAAAGGCTGCTCGTGAGCACATCCTCAACATTATGACTGAGACAATTGCAGAGCCACGTGCTGAGATGAAACCACAGGTTCCTCGTATCGTACAGTTGGAGATTCCTAAGGAGTTCATCGGTGCTGTTATCGGTCCTGGTGGTAAGATTATCCAGCAGATGCAGGAGGAAACTGGTGCTACTATCACTATCGAGGAGACTGATGGTGTTGGTAAAGTACAGGTTTCTGCGCCTAATAAGGATTCAATCGATGCAGCTCTTGGTAAGATTAAGTCTATTGTCGCAGTTCCAGAGATTGGTGAAGTTTATGAGGGTACAGTACGTTCTATCATGCCATACGGCTGCTTCGTTGAGATTCTGCCAGGTAAGGACGGCTTGCTTCACATCTCAGAAATCGACTGGAAGCGTCTTGAAACTGTTGAAGAGGCAGGTATCAAGGAAGGCGATAAGATTAAGGTAAAACTCCTTGAGATTGATCCAAAGACTGGTAAATACAAACTCTCACGCCGCGTGTTGCTTGAGAAGCCAGAGGGGTACGTTGAGCCACAGCGTCGCCCACGTGGTGACCGTCGTCCACGTCGTGATGGAGAGCGCCGTCCACGTCGTGAAAATAACGAAAATGAGCATAACGATTAATCGTTCGTAATTAATAATATAATCCCTCAGAAGTCGCCAAGACTTTCGGGGGATTATATATTATAACAAAGCCAAATTGACTACAAGCCCAAATCTACCTGATTGACTTTAAATTTATAAAATCAATTCAAGTCTAACTATCTGACCCTTGCGTGGGATAGAAAACTCTATGTTTTATTAACCAAAACTATTAATACTAAAATGAAGAAAGAATATCTTTCTCCCACTATGGCTGTTATACCTGTCATACAGGAACATTCTGTCTTAGAAACAGGCTCTGGTAATCTCCCTGATGGTTCCCAAGGACACAACATGGATGATGAGACAGAGGAATATGACACTGATGAATCAACACATATTAGTGGTCAAGCCAAACAAGTTTCACTCTTTTTTGAAGAACCTTTCACAATGCACAAAGTTTTAAAGTTTGTTGTTTATGCAGTTATAACACTTGGTGTAGCAGCGTGTTCCCAGGATGACATTAACTCAGCTGAACAAAATAAAAGTAATGAAGAAACGACTATCACCGTTGATGTTACATTGGATAAGAATGTAGAGGAAATGGTGAACGCAAAGCAGATGACAGCTGTATGGGATACCGAACAATCCGCTATGACCCGTACACCTATCACCTACGACAAACAAGGGTCATTGACTTACAACTGGAAGGTTGGAAGTACGATTCCCTTATTTGTCTATATTACTGATGGAGCACACCGAATCAGTAGTAAGATTGATAAGGGTTTGCAGATTATTTCTGCCAATAAGGGTTACTTTACATTCTCAGTACCAGCATATTTTGACTTATCTAAACTGCAAGTAGCATCGGCTACAGGTAAGGAGGATGGTGTAGAAAATGGTGCATGGACACAAGGTATTGGCACTGATGGCGTTATGAGGGTTTCTGGACCAAAGGAAATTGATGCAACTTCATACGATTATAACATCCCACTTTATTCGAAGTTGACGAAAGTAGATCCTGTGGCAAAGCACGCTAAAGTTCAGTTTTTAATGTTAGGTAGCTGGATTGGCGTTAGAGCAAAGTCGGATATGTTTTATAAGAGCAATGTCTATTCTATCGCTTTGAAGTCTGACGTGCTTCACATGGATGGTACCTTCGATCTCTCTCAAACTTCTCCTGTATGGAAACCAAGTCCATACAGAATTAATATAGACAGACGGCAGGGAAAAGTTTTGGACGAATGTGACACGATTAAAGTCAATAATTTTGCTATTGGTGGTGAGGCTGATGGAGCAGGAACAACCAAATATACCAAGCCTTTTTATATCTGGGTAAAGGCTACACCAGGCGTAACCAGTACGACAAAAGCAAGAGTTATCCTCCGCAGTGAGGCTGATAGCAAGACTGGAGCAGTAGCCCCACAGATTGACTTCTTGTCTATGCGTAATCGATTCTGTCGTGAAGCGAAAGCCATTGTTGACTTCAAAGAGGGTGATACATATAATTTCAGTATCAATGCAAGTCTAAAAGAGACACGTGGAGCATTGATGATAACAGAGTATTACCACTCGTCTGCAGAAAATGGAGAGAATAGTTGGATTGAAATAACAAATGCCTCAAGAGAGACTGTATCGTTGAAAGGCTATTATCTTGTGAGTCCAAACCCATTGAATGTACCTCCTTATAGAGCATTATATGTTGCTAATCTGACTGACCTCAAAGCACTGAGCCGAGGAAGCAGCAGTGTCGGTATGCCAGGAAACTCTACAACATCGATACCTGCGGGAAAGTCTATTTGTTTAGCAGCAGGTACTGGTTATACAGAAGTTGTAGCTAAAAATAAGGCTTACCAAGTAATCAATACAGGTTCTGGAGTTGCTTCTCCATCAGCAGTCACTGGCGGAGTACGCTATTCTAAGTTTATTTGTAAAGATGGTTGGAATATTGATTTAAAAAATCCTAATAACAATATTGTTGACAACTTTGGTATTCAAGTAGATTATAAATTGAATGGTAGCAACGGATTCTATTATAATTATTACTTAGGGCAGAAGGATTTTATTCGTTCAAAGGAAATGTCTTTTAATGCCCCTTATAATGGATTCAACCCGATGGGATGGTATTACATGCCAATAGAAACAAGCGGATTAAACTTCCTTGGAACTTTTAATGATTATGACAGTAGGTTCATACCATTCGTGGATTATAAAGATGGTGGAAGTGCGAATAGAGTAGAACGATACCATGATATGTCTTATTACACCAATATTGTTCATCTTCCATAAGCAAAGACAATGAAGATTATTTGATAATAAACACATTGTTTATATAATCATAGGCAGGAATACTACATGTATTTCTCGTGAATTCAACAAGTAAGTGCAAATTTACTTGTTGAATTCACGAATTTCAAAACACCAAGAGAGTGCTTTTACGAACTAATTAAGTAAATGTGCACTTGCTTATTAAATTCACATTATGAAGAAATATACAATTGTGTTAATTTTGGCATGCGGATATTTTTTATCCTCACATGCACAACAATCTTGTAAAGATTGTATATATGATCTTTATAAAGTGTTAGGAACATGCCAGTCAAAATGCATAGATATAGGGAACAATACTTATTCTGTCAAGTCGCTCTATCAAGACAAAAGTGATAGTATTATTTTTGCAGCAATCACCAAGGCTCACGTCTTCAGTTACGGTAACCCGTTAGATTCCGTTGTAGAACTTGATTTGGGTGATAAAGCACTGTATTTTATGGTAACTACTGAACCACCTCGCAGTTTCAGATATTCTGATATCAATTGTGTCTATGATAGTAAAGGATGTAATCTTCTATATAAAGAGGATTACATGAAATTTCCTGCTGTGATTAATGACCCAGATGGTTTCACCTATGTCAGAGAGAGACCCTCAACGAAGTCAAAAGTAAAGACAAAGATTCGTAGGAACCAGATATTTTTATATACCCCAATTTGGAGAAGTGATTGGTGCAGGGCTTATTCTGACGATGGGAGTTTATTTATTGGATATATATATCGTAAACGAATACTACCATTTGATAAATGCTCTGTGGATATTAAAAAGAAAATGATAACACTCATGTTTGATTAAATAATTTTAAGAAGGATAAGTGGATTGTACAAACAAAGACCATATCTTTCCAGAAAACTATTGAAGGGGGGGAAGATTTTGACACACCTTCAACTTACTAGTATTAGTAAAGAAACAAAGCAAAAATCAAAAAATATTTATAAGATTACGTTTTTTAGATATGAAACTATTTGTAATAAGACTATTATATTCTCTATATTGTGCAGAAAGATAGAGTTATCATATTCCGATACGAATACTTGGACCTTTTATCAATCGTGTATGCAAACGGCTATATTTTTGAATCCATTTGGCTATATTCAGAAAAATAATCCAACGTTAGAGCACTATATAAGAAATGTGTATAAAACGATGGAAGTCGTTTTTTTTATGATATAAATATAGGAATAGGTATTGCGCATGCAGAAGAAACATTAGCTTTTATGTTTGTTCCTTATGAAATGCTTATTCTATCAGTTTTCAAGAAATTCAGAATTCCCATTTCCTTATATTTCTTATTATCACTTGTAGTCTTTCCTTACTGTTTACCCACTTCTTGGGTCAAAAAATGAGGAACATATAGGCTATTTCCATAAATTTGAAAGTCATAAGAATAATGCAGTTTGGTATGTCATTTCTTCTATATTTTTCATTGGCGCAGTTTGTGCAGGTATAATCTGCATTATGTGGTGGAATGATAAGATTTTGTTCTGCGGAATTAAGGTATGAGATAGAAGTACCGCAGAGAAACGTTATTGCATAGAAAATCAAAGGGTTATATCCGTTGAAAGGTGACCTACGTTCCTCTGTGGTTATTCTATTCTTACATGAAGCATCTTACTTACTTACATTACCACATACTAAAACCATTAATTGTAACGTTACATAAATAATGGTATCATGTTCAAAGATAAGAATGAAGCAAATGAAGAGAATTGTAATCATCTGTGTAATATTATGTACGCCATTACTTATTAATGCACAGACCCAAATACCAACACTTGACGATCTCGACCATGAGATAGCCATGTCATCCCAGTATGACAAACAATATGAGGATGTTATACGCAGTGTAAAGAAACAACTTCATACCGCTAAGAGAATGGAAGATCGTTACGATTTATCCAACAAGCTATTCAATCTTTATACATCTTATTCTGTAGATTCTGCTATAGTCTATGCCATGGAAAAGCAGAAAATAGCAAAGGCAATGGGCAGTCAGAGTAAGGTGAATGATACAAAACTTAATCTTGCCTACCTCCTGATAAGGGGTGGACAGCTTAAGGATGCAAGTGATATTGTTAACTCCATTCCTCGAAGTGAGATAAGCCAAGACTTGTCTTTCTATTATTTCTCTACGCGAAAGACTCTCTATCGTACACTTGCTGATGCCGCTTTAATCCCTTCGCAGAGGAAGCAGTACAAGCAAATGGAGAAACTTTGTAACGATTCTGTCGTAGATAATAACCAATCTCCTGACATTTGGTCACGTGCTGAACAGCTTGTTAATCGCCAACAGTATGAGCAAGCAAAGAAAATTCTCATTGATGCCTATCACCACTTGAAACCTGGCGACCGTCAAACAGCTTTTGTGTCTATCTCGCTTGCTGATATTTATGGTAGGGAAAAGAATGTGGAGGCTCAGAAACAATATCTTATTGCGGCTGCTATCTCTGATATTCGTAACTCAGTAAAGGAATATCTTGCCCTACAGCAATTGGCTGTGATTCTTTTTGAAGAAGGTGATACAAAACGCGCTTATGCCTATATGGATCACGCTATGATTGACGCCGTGTTCTGTAATGCACGTCAGCGCACGATTGCCATGGCTGACGTATGGCCTGCAATAGAAAAGTCACATGAGCGTGAAACGAAGAGTCGTGCACTCAGACTTACAGCTGCTCTTGTGCTTATAAGTCTTTTGTCTGTCTTCTTGTTGGTTATGATTATCTATACGCGTCGTCGTGTTGTAGAATTACGTGCTATTCGTGCGCGCCTTTCTAACACAAACGAATTGCTGAAAGAATCAAATAATATTAAGGATGAGTATATCACTCGCTTCCTTAGTGAGTGCTCCGCTTACATCGACAAACTCGACAGCTATCGTAAGCAGATTTATCGTCTTGTCACAGCTAACAAACGTACGGAACTGCTGAACACATTGAAGTCACAGGAGATTATTGACCGTGAGTTAGATTCCTTCTATTCAAGTTTTGATGAGACCTTCCTCGGTCTTTTCCCAAACTTCGTAGAGGATTTTAATGCATTACTCAAACCAAATGAGAAGATTGTTCCTAAACAAGCAGGGCATCTCTCGACTGATCTTCGTATCTTTGCACTCATTCGCCTTGGCGTAAATGAGAATGAACTCATTTGTTCCTTCCTTCGATGCTCAAAAGCAACGGTTTATGCTTACCGATCTCGCGTCCGTTTGAAGTCAATAAATCCAGATAACTTCGATGAAATGGTACTAAAATTATAGTTATCTGTATTTCTTTCTATTATTAATAGAATGCAAAGAATATTTATGTGCGAAAAATCAATATTCTTATATATTGATTTTTCGCACGTCTTATTTTTAATTGTTGTTATTGTTTCCCCTTGTACGAATTTACTTTTATATATTTAAAAGCCCTCTCTCTACTTCAAACTTTGTTTAGTCCCTTTCGATATCATATTATTGATTTCATCGGTATAAATCCATTTTGTTATAAATATCATGATTAACAATGGCTCTATAACGAATCGTGTAGCTTGTGTGTTGATATTCCGCACGTGTGGTGCTGGTGCTTAGCACGTGTGGTGCGGATGCTTAGCACATGTGGTGCGGATGGTATGCACCACATGTGCGAAGGATTAATACCATTGCTGTATATGGAAAGGTAAGGATTTAATGAGAGTTAAGCGTAATAAAACTAAGGTCAATTTGTAGTTGTGTTTAGTTGGAGGCTATACTTTTTGACAATATATTTAGGCTCTATGACGAATTAGCCACATAATTCATCATAGAGCCTTAACAGTTAGATGTACTATTAATAGCTCGATTTTCATTGATAAAGTCTAATTTGCTTTATATCTTATTTAGATTATATATTGTCTTATTTTTGTAACTCATTGTCTATTTGTGCAATAGAATTTTTATAGCTTGTATTTACTATTTTGTAAGTTTAATGAATAGTTTATTTGTTTATCTTTGTAACAGTTTCTCTGCTTGATATTATAAATTAAGAATAACTCTTATTTTATTTAACGATCAGGAAATAAAAGTTTTGTTTAAAGATGATACTGCAAAGACTGCGGTTGGAGAAGTGGAATCTATTTAATAGGGGATTAACTGAAATTCCTATATTACCCTAAAGAGTTGAAGTTGCCGTATAAGGCACATTAATAATAACTAAAAACAAACACCATGAGATTAAAACGATTTCTTATCCTGTGGGTAACGCTGTCGTCAGCAGTCTTTTCATTTGCTGATGACTTTGTGTATGACAACCTCAAGTATGCTACCAACTCCGACAATTCAGTGACATTGGTGGATGGAAAGAGTGCGAATGGGGATGTAATCATCCCTTCTGACGTTCGCAACAAAAACAAAGAATATGCCGTTACAGCCATTGAACACAACGCCTTTGAGGGTAACAACGCTATTACTGCTGTGACAATTCCAAGTTCGGTTAGTACTATTGGCTACAGTGCATTCAATAGTTGTAAGAGCTTACGACGAGTGATGGATGCCTCACGTGTCACTGAGATGCAAGGCTTTGAATATACTGATTGTACGAATCTAACCTCTGTAACCTTATCTGGAGCACTACAGAAGATTGGTTATCGTTCTTTTGCTGGTACAGCTTTGACACGTCTTGTCTTACCAGCAAGCATGAAGGAGATTGGTAGCAGTGCTTTTGAGGATTGCCACCAACTAAGAAATGTGCAGTTTAATACGGGTCTTCAGAATATAAAGGACCATGCTTTTAAGAATAGTGGCTTGGTATCTTTAGAACTCCCTAATGACATAAAGGAGATTGGTGAATGGGCTTTTGAAGGCTGTGCAAGCCTAAAATCAGTTCAAATTCCTTCGTCTGTAACAAACTTGGGAATGGGTGCATTCTATTATTGTACAGCACTAGAGTCAGTTGTTATACCAACTACTCTTACGAACTTCAATGACAGAACTTTCAATGGCTGTCGTAACTTGTCTGCCGTTTATTACTTAGGCAGCAGTTGCCCAAGCCTTGGACAATATACTTTTGCCGATGTTTCTGGCACTTTTGGTTTCTATGTAAAACCATCAGCCCTGCCTGCTTTGCAAGGAATTGCATTTGTTTCTGATAAGGTAAAGGACAGTTTTCCTTATCAGCAAAGCAGTAAGTACACTACCTTCTCTCGCCCTTTTGATGTCGATTTTACATCAGCTACAGGGCTGAAAGCTTATATCGCAAAGGAAAGTAATGGAAGAACTTCAGTTTCCCTGATACCTATTACAACAGCGAGTGCAGGCACAGGGCTCATCATAGAAGCTGTTCCAAACACAGTCTATCAGCTCCGTATGGCGGATAAGGCAGACCATTATGATGACAATGCACTTCGTGTTTCAACAGGTGAAACTATTAGTGCTACAACTTTAAAACTAAGAGAAGACATCACTTCTCGCTATGCTCCTGTAGAACTAACAACAGACAAGGTACGTTACGAGCCTGAGTCCATAGTTCGCTTCACATCAAAGTATCTTCTTCCAGCTAATGCAAAAGTGCGTTACTTACATGGCAATACAGTTATAAAAACCGATGAAATCGGTGGAAAACAAAGTTGGTCTTGGAAGGTTCCAGCACAGGATTTTACGGGTTATCTGGCTGAAATCTATGTTGCTGATGGTATTGCCGAGCAGACACTTGCCACGATTGGTATTGATGTTTCTACCGAATGGGGGCGCTTCCCACGCTATGGTTTCGTCTCACACTATGGCTCTGACAAGACTATTGAGCAGGTTAAAAAGGAAGTAGATATGCTTAATCGCTACCACATGACTGGCATTCAGTTCTATGACTGGCAGTGGCAACATCACAAACCAATTCCAGAAGGTGCTTCACAATGGAAGGATGTTGGCTTACGCGATATCTTCAAATCTTCTATAGAAAATTATATTACCAAGCTACATGAGGTTGGAAGCAAGTGTATGTTTTATGACTTGCTCTATGGTGTAACGGGTAATATTGTCGATGGAAAGCCAGAAACACCAGCAAATCTTGATGGGAAGGATGGTATCAGCAGCGATTGGGGCTGGATAGACCTACATGCAAACGATAAGGGTGGCTATGACCTTCATCAGGTACAGTATCCTTTAGGTTCATGGCCAAGTATCTACGTGATGAATCCTGGCAATCAGCATTGGGTGAACTACCTCTCTGAAGAAATAAAAAAGATATATCAGCATCTTAAGTTTGATGGTTATCATATTGATCAGTTAGGTCGTCAGCGCGAGGCTTATTATACCAATCTGCAGAGCAAGACAGAAAATGGTCAGAAGGTTTATACTGGTGGTGACCGCCGTGATACTCATGACTTTGAAGGCTATTATGCAAACTTTATCAATCGTATGAAATCCGATAGTAAAGACAAGTCCCTTGTTATGAATGCCGTTTCAAACTTTGGAGGACCGAATATAGTTGGTACTGGTAACGTTGAATTCGGCTATAATGAGATGTGGGGTGATGATGACTATTTGTGGAACTATCGTAAAATCATTCAGGACAATCGTCGTAATAATCGTAAGAACACCTTTAATACAGTCTTTGCTGCTTATCTGCACTGTCGCAATGGTAATAGTGGTAAGTTCCATACAAGCAGTGCTCTGTTTGGTAATGCAACTATCTTTGCACTCGGCGGTTCTCGTATTGAGTTGAGTGGTGACCATATGCTGTTCACAGAATATTTCCCTGATAACGCCAGAAAGATGTCAAACGAGTTGCAAAAGTCAATCATTCACTATTATGACTTCCTTGTTGCCTACGAAAATTACTTACGAGATGGCAATGCAGAAACCTCTGTTAATATGACAATGGATGGGGTTAATGTTGCAGCATGGGATATATCAGAACCAGATCCAACAAAAGAGAAGGCTGAATATCAGACGATTGGTCCAAAACCTTATAGTGTAAACACTTACAGCACTACAAAAGGTAATGTGACTGCAATTCAGTTACTTAATTACAGTAATGTCTCAAGAGACAACTTTAATATCCGTGACTTAAAGGAGACAATGCCAGAGCCTAATGTTCTGCTTAATAAGAAGATAGTTCTTGACGATGCTACTTCTGTATCACGTATATGGGTCGCAAGTCCTGATTGCTTCGGTGGTGCACCACAAGAAGTAGTCTTCACACAGAATAATGGTAAGGTAACATTCACCCTACCTTCTCTGGAATATTGGACGATGGTAGTCGTTGAACACGGCAGTAAGATGGATAATAGCACAGCAGAAGTACGTAATTACATTCTCCGTGGTGAATCCTTTATAGAGGCTTCAAATAATACTGTACCTGCAGGCGAGGCTTACCTCTCTTTTCCTGCGAATATAGGAAAGACCTTGCAGCCATCGTTACCTTTGATTTCTGTTATCACAGGGATTACCAATGTTACTAATAACGGACGTGATGATTATTACACTGTGTCTGGCGTCAAGGTTGATAAGCCTATGAAGGGGATATATATCCATAAAGGTAAGAAACTGATAAGCAAGTAAAAAATAGCTAATTCTTAATTGCCCCCAATGGGCATTAGTCATACTTACTATTCTACGTGCAGAAATGTTCTAATGTCCGATTGGGGGTAAATAACTTCTAAAACTTTATTAATACTCACCAGCTATCCTATTATGTCTTTCTTTAGAACCAGGCAATTCTCATTTTGTTATTCATGTTACAATTCAAATAGGTAATCAACAAATATGGGTAATAGTCATAAAAATAAAATAAAACTTGCACGATAAAGACAAATAAAGGTTAAAACATTCTTGTTTTTAATTTTAAATACAATATCTTTGCAACCCGAGAGTTAAATTAGAGTTTATATAAAACTAAAATGATTATGAAAAAGATTATGTTTATGGTAGCTGCTTGTGCAGCTATGGTAGCTTGTAACAATGGCAAGACTACTGCAAACAACGAGGGAGCAGACTCTGCAGTTCAGGATTCTGCTGCAGCAGGTGACTCTGCAGTTTACGAGGGTTTGACACCTGCAGCTGATGTTGCTGGTATCAAGTATCGTGTTGCTTTGGCAAAGGATTCATCAAATGGTTTCAGCGTATCTGAGTCTTACATGAAGTCTGCTTCTGAGGTTGATACTGTTTACAACTATACAGGTAAATATCAGGTTGTAGAGAAGGACGTTAAGGGTAAGAAGAATACTTACTACCAGTTCGAGTTGGGTAAGGATAACAAGACCAACTTCCTCGTAGTAAACGATTCTACACTTCGTCTTGTTAACTCTGACTTTGAGGAGCCAGCAGTTAATACAAAGGATATGAACTACGACTTGAAGTTGAAGTAAGAGGAATCTGTAAACAAAATATTAATATAACAGGGCTTGCCAAGGGTTCATACCTTGTGCAAGCCCTTTTTCTGTAGGGTGAGGATGATACGTATTTATCATGTAATGAACACTTTTCTTCGATTGTGTGGCTCTTTCCTGATGGTATGTAGCGTTCATTATAAGAATAGATAGCGTGTGTTTAGGATTTTGCACCACTGGTGCTAAGCCTCCGCAGCATTGGCAGCGATGGGGATGTCGATGCTTTCAAGTCATATATTTCTTTAGAAAACGATAATGAGTGAACAGTGACCGATATTTATCGAGTCTGTACAAAACGCATAGCGTGTTTTCTGAGGTACCTCATAGAAACAGAAATAGGGACACATCTGTGTCCCTATTTTTATATTACAATGTAGCAAAAATGAATTTTATCTTCTTGCCATGAAGAAGCTTGTACCAGCTTGCATCTGGCGAACCTCATAGACACCAGAAGCATCAAGTGTCACGTCAGCTGTTAGACCATTGTTAAGAAATGCCTTAACAGATCCATCACCATTGAAGTGGATAACTTTCTGCTCCTTGCCTTCAGCATTCATGTACCAAGTATTCTCTTGCTTGTTATAAGTGAAATAGAATACACTGCCATCTGGCTTTGTAATCTGATAACCATTTTCCAAATACTTTACTGCATACATCAAACCATCATCACCCTTGATGTTACGAGTTTTACCAACGCGGTTAGCTACTGGGTTATCACCTGTCCAGAACTCAATAGAATTGAGTACGAGCGCATCAGCAACACTACAAAAAGCGTATGCTGGAGAGATAACGAGGAAGATAATTTCATTGAGGAACTTAGACTTTGTAGCATGCTTGTTCCATTTTGCAAGTTTGTTGAACAAAGCAAATGAACCTACACATGAACTCATGAGGGTTGCGCCAAGCAAGATGGCAACCATAGACTTGATTCCTTTTGTTTTCATAACTTTCAAATTAGTTTATTTGGTGAATATTAATCTATTATTAATAAGCGGTTTAATTTATGCCTACAAAAATACCACTCTTATTTTGGCTTATGTGACAAAAGTGTGCTTATTTTAGCGTCGTTTTCTCTTATGTGACAAAAATGTGCTTAAAATCTCCCATTCCCCTTTTATTTCTTAGGAGAATGGGACTTTATAAAGTCTTGGATGAAGATCTTTCTTCTTTCCATACTGATCCCCTTGTGTAGGTTCAATTTTGTCTTTAAATCTGCATTGAGTGATTCAATGGCATTGTTTGTATTTGGCATCTTCAATTCAGGGTAATCATAGTATGTCCACAATGACGACATATTCCTTTTAAGGCTCAAAAAAGCACTACGTAGAGCTTTATGAGTATAATGTGATTTTCCATCTTCTGTTGTTGTCCGTTCCTTAAGAAAATCCTCCCACTTGGTGTACCATTCCTTTAAAGCCCCAATAAAGGACTCCTTGTCCGTATGACATAACATCTTGGATAATTCAAGCAGTTCTTTTGAAGCCTCAAGCTTGGGTCTTGAAGTTAGTTTTGTCTTTATAGTCATTACTTGATGGAACTGGCATAATTGGAATTTATAATTGGGAAAAGCTTGCCTAAGTCCCTTAAAACCATCGCATACAAGCCCTTGAATGGTATACCCAAGTGACTCCAAGTAGCTTATGCCCTCCTTATAGTCTTCAAGACGTTCATGCCTATTGATAAACTTAAACCAAAGTACATCACCAGACAATGAATCCTTCATGATAACGACACCAAAATTACGTCCCCAATAGGTGGCATCCATTAAAACCACTACAGGGCGAACAAGAAGGTTGGGAAGTTCTTCTTTATAAGATTTGGTGAGTTTTCTATAAATTGTCCTGGTTGAAACTCCGTACTCCTCTGATAGATCTTTGACTGTTAGATTACCCTTGGAATAACGATTATTGACAATGGTATTGGTAAGGCGATTATGTCCAACAAAGCTCCTCTTACAGCACTTACAATACCAGCGTTGACTACCATTAAGATGACCACGTTTTATAGTCGATTTTGAGCCACAATAAAAGCAGATTTTTTGCCATAAAAATATAAATAAAACAAAGATAATGATTATTAGATAGTTACAAGGATTTTAAGCACATTTTTGTCATATAGGCCCTTATTTTTATTAATAGATAATTTTATTTTATGATATTGAATGTTTGATGTTTTTAACTTGATAAGTTAATATTTTTGACACAACAAACATTTTAATTAACGCTTCTTTAATTTAGTCAGAGGATGGTTTACCAATTACTCGACAGAGTTTCATGACTTCTTCTTCGAATGTTTCTTTGTTAATGGCTTTTCCCTTTAGGACGGAGCGATAGTTATAGATGGTCTGTGGAGAGTAGAATAGTAGGTCGGCTATTTCGGCACTTTCCTTTACTCCTAATCGGATGAGTGCCATAATACGCTGTTCGGTAGTAAGTTTATCACTACTTTTGTTCTGAATTTTGCCCTCTGGTAAGAGTAGATTGTTTAATTCCTCAGTAAAGTCTGGATAGAAATCGAGGAACGCCTTATCAAAACGAGAGAGGAATGTGGCTGCGTCTTCTTCAGATAATCGTTCTGAGGAAAGCTGACTAAGCAATTCTATTGTTTGGTTGGCTTTTATCTTTCTTTTAACCAATGTCTGTTGTTTTTTGAGTCGGGCAATATACTTCGCACAAAGGTCAATATACAATTTTGCTAATCTCTCGCGTTTACTATTGGTATCAACAAGTAACGCATTGAGGTCATGAAGCTGCATATTTAGTTCTTTTTGTTGTGTATTCAGTTCAGAGAGTTGGTTGTTATTCTTTTGCAATTCCTGCTGCTGCAGACTAAGTCGTTTGGTTTGTTTAACGATATAAAAGACTGCAGAAAGTAGGAAGAGAAAAAGTAACGAGATAACTATGATAGCTATCATTTGCACTTTGTTACGCTGGTTAAGCGTCTGCTGATAGCTACTGACAATTACTGGTAGCTTACTTGAAATCTCTATAATACGGAGTCTGTTGTTATAGAAATGAGCATCCTCAAGCGCAGTTTGAATATATTGTTGTGCAAGATCAAGTTCATCTTTGTTGTGTTCAAAGATGTACATCGCAAGGTTTTGGAGTGCGAAGTTCTCCATCGTACAGTTCTCTATATCTGAAATACTCGACAATAAAAGGAACTCTTCTTGTTTGTCAGCATTTCCCTCATTGCCATAACTTCCAGAGAGGGCAAAGCATGACATGGCATAGAATCGGGAGTTTTGAGGTAACTGTTTTATGGCTTTAATGTAATGAGTACGTGCAGATTGAGGATTATTCAACACAAAAACAGCGTATTCACCGAGGTAATACTCGTAACTTTTATCGGTTTCATCGCAAAAAGGCATAGCTTTCTTAAGATAGTCTTGTGCCTTTAATCGGTGCATTGGCGTGTAGGTTTTATCGTTGCAGAAGTCTGCCCAATAGGTGTGAATACGGAAGAGTGAGAAGTAAAATTCAAAGCGTTGTGCTTTGTCAAGAACCGTTGTGTCAACCTGTTCTATTTCATGAATGGCCTCACTATATAAGCCACCAATGGATAATAGCTCTGCCTTACTTATGAGATTACTATTGTAATAATAGGTATTCTGTGTTTCTTGTGCAAGTTTGATACCTTTGTTTAAGTATGTCATTGCGGAGTCAAATTGGAAGACATAGTATTCTTCAAAGAGTTGTTCGTAGGTCTGTAGAAGTTTAAGCGTATTCTCGCTGGTCGTGAGATTCTTCTTTAGCCGGTTGATGTCTTTATTTTTATTGTTTATAAGTGTATTGCGCTGCGCCAATAAATTGTCTAACTTTTGTCGTAGCTGTTGTGTCTTACTACCGGCAGACAAGGTCATTGGCAGTAGCAAGAAAAGTATATATAATAAGCTTCTTTCCATCGTTTAATTACTATTGAGTACAAAGATAACACTTTACTTGGAAATTGAGGACATCTACTTCGATAAATTATTTTTATTATTTAAATTATTGATAATAAGTTATTTGTGATTAATGAAAATACATTTTTATCTACTTGAGTACTACTATTAACATTTACTTCAACTCTTTTTTACTATCTTTGCATAAAACCAAATGATTACTCTGCAATCTTTAAATAGAAATTATAATCATTTTATACTTTAACAAAACAATGAAGAAAACCAATATTGCCCTTTTAGGGCTACTAATGGGATGGGCAAGCATTGCGAATGCGCAGACAGTAAAGTCTCCTAACGGTAATGTTGCAGTTACTTTCTCATTAACAGGAAATGGAGTACCTACTTATGAGATGACTTATAAGGGTAAGGCTGTTGTAAAGCCTTCGCACTTAGGTTTGGAATTGGCTAAGAACAAACATGCCAGCAAGGGCATGAACGAAACCAGTCTTATGGATGGTTTCGAGAAGACAGGTACCAAAACAACAACTTTCGATGAGACTTGGAAGCCTGTTTGGGGTGAAACTGCTACTATCCGTAACCACTACAATGAGTTGGAAGTAGATCTCAATCAGCCAAGCAGCAAGCGTAATATTGTTCTCCGTTTCCGTGTTTATGACGATGGAATGGGCCTTCGTTACGAATTCCCACAGCAGCCAGAACTGAACTACTTTGTTATAAAGGATGAGCATACACAGTTTGCTATGGCTGGCGATCATACTGCATGGTGGCTCCCTGGAGACTATGACACACAGGAGCAGGAGACACAGGAATCAAAGCTTTCTGATATCCGTAAGCGTTTCCACGATGCTGTAAACTGGGACAACTCATCTGTTTCTGTATTCTCAGAGACAGGTGTTCAGACCTCTTTACAGATGAAGTCTAATGATGGCTTGTACATTAATATTCATGAGGCAGCATGTGCAAACTATGCTACAATGCACTTGAATCTGGATGACAAAACAATGACCTTCGAGTCATGGCTTACTCCTGACGCTACTGGTTTGAAGGGATTCATGCAGACTCCTTGCGAAACTCCTTGGCGTACGGTGATGGTTAGCGATGATGCACGTGATATGCTTGCTAATAACCTTATCCTCAATCTTAACGAACCTTGTAAGATTGAAGACACGTCATGGATTCATCCAACCAAATACTGTGGCGTTTGGTGGGAGATGATTGCAGGTGGTAAGTCTTGGGCTTATACTGATGAATTTAGTTCAGTAAAGCTTGGTCAGACTGATTATGCACATGCAAAGCCAAATGGTCGTCACTCGGCTAACACCGCAAATGTGAAGAAATACATCGACTTTGCTGCTGCTAACGGCTTAGACCAAGTATTGGTAGAAGGTTGGAACATCGGTTGGGAAGACTGGTTTGGTCACTGGAAAGACTATGTATTCGATTTCGTTACTCCTTATCCAGACTTTGATTTGAAAGGCTTGAATGAGTATGCACACTCTAAGGGTGTTAAGTTGATGATGCATCATGAGACTTCTTCAAGTACACAGAACTATGAGCGTCACATGGAAGATGCCTTTAATTTGATGAATAAGTATGGTTATGACGCTGTGAAGACTGGTTATGTAGGTGACATTATCCCACGTGGTGACCACCACTATTCACAGTCAATGAACAACCATTATCTCCATGTTATTAAGGAAGCTGCCAAGCATCATATAATGGTGAATGGACATGAAGCAACTCGCCCTACAGGCCTTTGTCGTACATACCCTAACCTCGTTGGTAACGAGTCAGCACGTGGAACAGAGTATGAAGCGTTCGGTGGTAGTGACCCTAACCACACTGTTATCCTTCCATTTACTCGTCTTCAGGGTGGACCAATGGATTATACCCCTGGTATTCTTGAGACTCAGCTCTCAACATGGTGTGATAATAAGAGCTATGTACACACAACTCTCGTGGGTCAGCTTGCACTTTATTTAACGATGTATAGTCCACTTCAGATGGCTGCCGACCTTCCTGAGAACTATCAGAAGTATAACGATGCCTTCCAGTTTATTAAGGATGTAGCTTGCGACTGGGATGATAGCCGTTATCTTGAGGCAGAACCAGCACGTTATATCACTGTTGCTCGTAAGGCAAAAGGAACTAACAACTGGTTTGTTGGTGGAAAGACTGGTATTGCACCACATCTCAGCGTTATCAAGTTCGACTTCCTTGACAAGGGTCGTAAATATGAGGCAACAATCTATGCTGACGCTAAGGATGCTGACTACGAGAAGAATCCAAAGGCATATACCATTACAAAGCGTACGATAAAGAAGGGAGATACTATCAAACTACAGCAGGTGCGTGGAGGTGGATTTGCCATTAGCTTAAAGGCTCTTTAATCACCTTTCGCAACTAAAAGTTACTGATTTTCATCGTGCAACAGTCCGTCTCCATAAGGGATTGATTGTTGCACGATTCGTTTTTATAATATTTGTCTCAACTTGAATGTCACCTTTAACGATAGCACAAGAATAATCCTGCCTGCTTTTTTGGTTATATAATGAAAATAGAGTAATTTTGCAGAGAACAAGGGGACGTTATTATGACAAAAATCATAAATCCTCCAACTTCGAACACCAACTTCCTGAACAAGCATGTCCAAAAGACAAGACTGTTCTATGAGTGAAGTCTTAACTTGTTCAAGATGAACTCAAAGACACATCCTGTGAAACAAACACAGTTACAATTGTGGAATAAACAAAAGATAAATATAGAATGAAAATAGGCATTTTCGTTGGAAGTTTCGACCCGTTTACAATAGGACATGACTCTATTGTACGCCGTGCTTTACCACTCTTTGACAAGGTGGTGATTGGTATTGGTGTTAACGAACGAAAGCAATGTATGCTCAGTACTGAGGAAAGAATGGAACGATTAGCACGTCTCTATGCCAACGAACCTAAGATTGAGGTTAAGACTTACAACGACCTGACCATCGACTTTGCTAGAAGAGAGGGATCCGAATATATCATAAAAGGAGTGCGGAGCGTGAAAGACTTTGAATATGAATGCGAACAAGCAGACATCAACCGTCGCTTGAGCTCTATTGAAACTATCTTCTTTTATGCAGAACCACAACTGGAGAGTATCAGCTCAAGCCTAGTAAGAGAACTTAAACACTTTGGAAGGGATATCACAGAATTTCTTCCCAAAGGTTATTAACAATGAGACAGAAACTCATAAAACTCATTGATAAAACAAAGACACGATGATAACATATAGTGCTGAAGGCGTTAAGATGCCAAAAATTAAGAAACGAGAGATCTCTCGTTGGATTAAAGCTGTTGCTGCAACTCATGGTAGAAAGGTTGGAGAAATTGGTTATATGTTCGTAGATGACGAGAAGATTCTCGAAGTAAACAACGAGTATTTAGGACATGATTACTATACGGACATCATTACTTTTGACTATGATGAGGATGATGTACTTAATGGCGACCTTATTATCTCACTTGATACAGTCCGTTCTAATGCCGAACTTTTCAAGAAGTCATACGAAGACGAACTTAACCGAGTTATCATTCATGGTATTCTTCACCTCTGTGGTATCAACGACAAGGGACCTGGAGAGCGTGAGATTATGGAAGAAAACGAGAATAAAGCACTCGCCCTATTAAAGGAGATGAGTGACAAATAAGAAGCAGTACCTTCTACTTTAGTAGGCGCTCACACGTAAAAGACAAAAGGGCTGAAATCCTATTTTGGGTTTCAGCCCTTATGGTTTGACCTCAATTCTTTACCAAAGAATTATAGATAGGCTACAAAGGGATTAATATTCGGAATTAGAATAAAAGTTCATACGCTGTTTAAAGACAGCACCACATATTCATTTTCAACTGATACATGTAAACTATTTTCACACAGTTCAAGACCGAACATGCTCTTTTGACTTCTAAAAGACGCCTAAATGGCTTGTAAAAGATACCCTTTAAGACCCTTACTAACGCCCTCTTGAAGTTCAATTAAGCACCTTATTTCATTCAGTTTTTCACTATGTCGTCACGTTATAAATACTTAAGTGTAGCCATTCTACCTACCCGTAGCCAACTCAACAGCCTTATTGACAATATCACTCTGGGCATTCCATACTCGGAAATACTCATTCATATCCCAGATATCACGGGCCGTGAGCGCCTTTATTTGTAGCGCAATATTAGGAAGGGTAGCCTTTAACTCTGCAGCATCTTTTGGTTCTATCTTTTCTTTCTTACCCTCTGCCACGATTTCATCAAGTAATGACTGTGGTACCACATAACCCTTATTGAACGCATCAAACGAACTGTATTGTGCCTTCAAAGTCTTACGATTAGCATCAGCATACTTCAAATAAGCATTGATGATTATGCTTTTTGCAGCTAACATACGATGATAACGCGTAAACTTTGTAGTGTCAAGCGGAACGAAATAATCAGGCATAATACCACCACCACCATAGACAACTCTGTGCTTACGAATGGTGTAATACTTCAATGAATCAGAGAACTGGATACTATCCGGACTGGTTAACTCACCATGTTTATAGCGATTCTCAATATCCATCTCATAGTCTTTCAGGTCGCCCTTTGTATAAGGTTTCTGAATACAACGACCACTTGGTGTATAGTAATGGGCAATCGTCAGACGAATCATACTACCATCAGGAAGGTCTAACGGACGCTGAACTAGTCCTTTACCAAAGGATCTACGACCAACAACAGTACCACGATCATTATCTTGAATAGCACCTGTAACAATCTCTGCAGCCGAAGCAGAAAGTTCATTGACCAACACAAAGACCTTTACATCCTGCAAACGTCCATTGCCAATAGCCTTGTAGTTCTGGCGACGAGCACGACGACCTTCTGTATAGACAATCATGTCATTGTCCTTAAGGAACTCATTAGAGATTTGAACAGCTGACTGAAGATAGCCTCCCCCGTTATCTTGTAGGTCGAGAATCAGGGTTTTCATTCCTTTTTTCTTCAAAGAGTCAACAGCCGACATAAACTCATCATGGGTCTTCATTCCAAAACTCTCTATTCGAACATAACCCACATTAGGGTGAATCATATAAGCGGCATTGATGGTATGAACAGGTATCTTGGCACGGGTAACGACAAAGGTTAGCATACCCTTCACACCACGACGAACAATACCCAGCTTAACCTTCGTACCTTTCTTACCACGTAGCATCTTCATTATATCGATACGTGCCATCTTTACGCCAGCGATTGTCGTATCATTGACACTGACAATACGGTCGCCTGCAAGGATTCCCACCTTTTGAGAGGGACCGTTGACAACAGGTTGTATAACGACAAGTGTATCCTCAATCATATTGAACTGCACGCCAATACCCTCAAAGTCACCTTGCAATGGTTCATTCATTGCCTTTGTCTCCTTCGCATCGGTGTAGGTAGAGTGTGGGTCAAGCTTCTCCAACATACCTTTAATAGCATCCTCCACCAGCTTCTGCTCATTCACAGAATCGACATAGAAGTTCGTGATTGCTAACTCTGCCAACTGCAACTTCCGTAATGGAGACTCTTTTATCTGCTGAGCAGACAAAGGTAAAAAGGTAAAAAGGTAAAAAAGTAAAAGATAAATATACTTTCTCATATCCTAATTTTATATTTTAATAGTTTTGTTATATGCTTGAAGAAAGCGATAAAAAGAACCTTTAAAGACTACTTTTTGCTCTTCAATTTTATTGATATTATTGACAGATGTACCGACAATCGTACAGACATCATTTGAAAATGCTATCCCTTTTATCGACTTTCTTTATTATTCTTCCACATCAGGAAGGTCTTCTTCGATAACGAGGTTGTCAATAATGAAGTTCTGGCGTTCCATTGTGTTCTTACCCATATAATACTCCAAGAGCTTAGCTACCTGGTCATTCTTATGTAAGGTAACTTGTTCCAGACGCATATCAGGACCGATGAAATGGGCAAATTCGTCAGGTGATATTTCACCAAGACCTTTGAATCGGGTGATTTCCGGGTCTGGACCAAGCTCAGTGATAGCAGCTATACGCTCCTCCTCTGAATAGCAGTAACGTGTAATAAAATCGTTCTTCTTCTCCCCTTTCACGCGACGTGCATCAGCCTCAGCAATCACTTCCTTGTTCTTAATCTTTGTGCGACGATTTCGAACACGGAACAATGGTGTCTGAAGGACATATACGTGTCCCTTCTTAATCAGCTCAGGGAAGAACTGTAAGAAGAAAGTTATAATCAGCAAACGGATATGCATACCGTCAACATCGGCATCCGTTGCAACAATCACCTTGTTATAACGCAGAGAGTCAAGTCCATCTTCAATGTCAAGTGCAGCCTGAAGGAGGTTAAACTCCTCATTCTCATACACAACCTTCTTCGTCAATCCGAAGCAATTCAGCGGCTTTCCACGCAATGAGAAGACAGCCTGTGTGTTCACGTCACGACTCTTCGTGATGCTTCCGCTGGCTGAATCGCCCTCCGTAATAAAGATAGAACTCTCCTCTTTTCGGTTGTCCTTAACGTCACAATAGTGTACACGACAGTCACGCAACTTGCGGTTATGTAGGTTCGCTTTCTTCGCTCGCTCGCGTGCCAGTTTCGTAACACCAGCCATCGCCTTACGCTCCCGTTCGGTCTCCTTGATTTTATTCTCAAGTATATCCGTAAAGTCTTCTTTATGTATATGGAGATAGTTATCAACATTTGTCTTGATGAAGTCGCCTACATACTTATTAATTGACTCGCCATCAGGTGACATCTGTGTAGAACCCAGCTTAATCTTTGTCTGTGATTCAAAGACTGGTTCCTCAACGTTTACAGCGATGGCAGCCACCAATCCATTACGAATATCACCATATTCATACTTCCCAAAGAACTCTTTTATTGTCTTTGCAATATGCTCTTTGAAAGCTGTTTGATGCGTTCCGCCCTGTGTTGTGTGCTGACCATTCACGAAAGAGTAGTACTCTTCACCATACTGATTGGTATGTGTAAATGCTATCTCTATATCCTCTCCCTTCATGTGAACGATAGGATACAATGGATCAACGGTCATATTATCCGTCAGGAGGTCTTTCAAACCATGACGACTAAGAATACGACGGCCATTGTACATTATCGTCAAGCCCGTATTGAGATAGGTATAGTTGCGAAGCATTTCCTCCACGATATCATCATGGAAACTATAATGCTTGAAGAGCGTTGCATCTGGCTCAAAGTAGATATAGGTACCATTCTCATCGTCAGACTTCTTTGTTTTATCACTCTGAAGATTGCCTTTCTCAAACGAGAGTTCACGCACCTTCCCATCACGGAAACTCTTCACTTCAAAATGAGAACTTAGTGCATTAACAGCTTTCACACCGACACCATTCAATCCAACGCTCTTCTTAAAAGCTTTAGAATCATACTTACCACCCGTATTCAGTACTGACACTGCTTCAACAAGCTTACCTTGCGGAATACCACGACCATAGTCGCGCACACTAACACGAAGATTTTCTTCCACATCAATCTCGATGCGGTCACCAGCATTCATCTTGAACTCATCGATAGAGTTATCAATCACCTCCTTTAAGAGTACATATATACCATCTTCCGGCAACTTTCCATCACCTAAACGACCAATATACATACCGGGACGGGTACGTACATGCTCCATATCCGAAAGGTGTCGGATATTATCGTCGGTGTAAGATACGGGTGTCGGCTGTTGGGTGTTGGGTGTTGATGAATTGTCCATGTGTTGGGTGGTGAGTGTTGGGTGTTAATGAATTGTTAATATGGTGGGTGGTGACGGGGGTGTGATGATACTAATTGAAAGATATCATATGTGTTCTTTCTTTACTACTATAGCGACCAAATCCTTCTGCAATATTAAACATAACTGATGTAGAGGCACGCTGTAATTGACTTGTCAATGCGTATCTTTCTTCTTTAGGAAATGATTTTAAGGCTTCATTGACATTAATAGCCAACTGCTTAGCGTCCTTATAAACATCTAAACGCCTATAATAAAACAATTCCATAGCAACATCCTTTTACATTCAAATGGTCTTTAAGTGTCTTAACGTTAGATGTTAATATAGAAGAAACACGTGAAAATATAGAAAGAACACATGATAAAACTATTCATCAACACCCAACATTCAACACCCATCACCCAATAGCTTTCCTATAGCACCTACGCTTCTTGTGCATAGTTGGGTCTAATGGTCCCCACTGGCTCTGTACGCTTTCGTTTGTTTCCATCTCAACATGCGTTTCACCCCACTTAAATCCATACTTCACATAACGTGGAATAAGGTCAGCAAAAACAAGAGAGTTGGCTCCCTTTGAACGATACTCTGGTAGGACACCAATAAGGAGGAGATCTACAACCTCCGTCTTATGGAACTTTATTGCACGAAGTAAATGCCACCATCCGAATGGGAAAAGACGTCCACGATGACATTTCTGCAAAGCACGTGTCAATGATGGGATTGTAATAGCAAGACCAACTAACTGGTTATCCTTGTTGCCATCCTCAATAACCGTAATAAGGTCAAGGTCAGCAAATGGGAAGTACATCTTGACATACTGGTCTATCTGACGTTCACTCAGTTCAGAGAAGCCATAAAGATGAGAGTAAGTAACATTGATTAAATCAAAGAGTTTCTTACCATAACCACCCTCGAAGACTTCCTTCTTGGTCAACTTACGCGCATGGAGATTATATCGTTTCTCCACCATCTCTGCAATTTTTGTGTATTTCTCTGGAGCTGCCTCTGGAACATCAAGACGGTATTCTACATAGTCATTATCCTTCTCCCAGCCACCAAGTTTCTCCATGTGCTTTGGATAATAATCGTAGTTGTAGATAGTTGCCATTGTACCGAGCTGATCAAAGCCCCATGTCAACATACCTTCTGGGTCCATATCTGTGAAACCAAGTGGACCAACAACAGAGGTCATACCCTTCTCTCTGCCGTAGTCTTCAACAGCCTTCAACAGAGCTTTTGAAACTTCTATATCGTCAATAAAGTCTATCCAACCGAAGCGAACATCCTTCTTGTCCCACTTTTCGTTTGCTTTATTATTGATGATGGCAGCCACGCGCCCCACCACCTTCCCCTCCTTCAAGGCAAGGAAATACTCAGCTTCGCAGAAGTCAAATGCTGCATTCTTATTTCTTGACAGCGTATTTAACTCATCACTATAAAGGTTAGGGGCATCATATTGATTACCCTCATAGAGATCATAATGAAACTCTATAAAAGCCTTAAGATCTTTCTTCGTTTCTACCTTCTTAATTTGAATTGAAGACATTTATTATTATTTATTTCGTTATTTTTCTAATCTTAAACGTGCAAAAGTACTAAAAAAAAGATAGAATGACAAATTTAGGATATAATTTGTTGATAATCTTGCATTCAACTCGTAAGATAGAGGCATGATACACATCCTCAACACACTTCGTGCTCATGCTCCGCACCATCTGTGCTAAGCCTCCGCACCATTCGTGTTCATGCTCCGCACCATTCGTGCTAAGCCTCCGCACTATTCATGCTTATCATAAGCTGTATTTGCTCACATCGCTAGCTGCATCAGTAGTTATGCTTTGCACGATTCCATACTAGTATTCATGGTTGACAAAAAGAAGACTTCATTATTCCCGACTTTGCAATAAGGAATAATGAAGTCTTCAGAATCTCGAAAGTTCAATAACGAGTATTGATTATCTCACAATAAATTTCTTACCATTTCGTAAATAGATACCTGGAGCAAGCTGGGTGTCAGCTGGCATGCGAACGCCCTGTAAATTATAAACCGCATCGTCAGTGATTGTAATGTTCCATATCGTTTCAACGCTTGCTGTCGGATCCTCTACATAGAGCATTGGATAAATACCGGCGGCAGAAGCTGGCTTATAAGCACCTAACGTCTTATAATCAGTATCATACTGAAGCACATGACCAGTAGAAGAAGTAATCGTGAAAGTACCATCAGCATTTGGTTCGAAAGTCCATTCAACAGCCTTATCTTTAGTCATAAACTGAACAGTTTTGTACTCATCTTTCTGCCCGAAGTATTTGCCGTTAGCATCTTTAATATAGAATCCTGTTATTCCCTGTTCCAAAGTGAGAACAGACTGGTTATCAGCATCTCTCACTTTACCATTATCATCAGTAATGTTCTTTGTTGGCAGATAGCCATACTTCTTGTTCTTCACTGTAGATGCTGCAAGAAAACTGCTACCAGTATTGACAACAAGGACATAACGCTTATCAGCAACAGGTGCTATTGTTGTCTTCACGAAGATTGTTCCTTGTGGTGTCACTTGTGGATTGTCTGGCGTCACAGGCTCTTCAGGAACAATCACACTAGTATAACGATTATCATCAGAAGCCGTAGTGATAGCATTATAAGGGTCAAACGCAACATCCATACTGTCACCCCAAACATATTCTGCAAGTTCAGGATAGTCGATAAAGAGGTTACGATTGTGCTGAATCCTATAAATAGCTTCGTTGCGTTTGATTTCAATTTGATCTACACGATCTTTCTTATTCCATTGTAGATATAATTTATAAGCCCACTGTTTAAGCGTTGGCCATTCCTTATTCTCAAGACTTTGCAAACCATCTTTTTCCCACTTAAGGTCCTGATAAGTGGTAGCCATATACATATAGCTACGTGAGAACTCACCTTTGAAAGCATCGCCTGGTTCCCACATCCTTGTAAGCTGACCATCAGCATAGCCATCACCTACCTTATCATAGCCTTCGCCTGCTAGCTCTTTTACATTAACGACGACACCCATTGGGTAATTGCTTTTAGAGCTATTAGCCTTTTCATCAGAAGGATAGAGGTTATAAAGGTCACACCATGCATCGTTTTTCGTCTTTCCCCACCAACTTTTCGGGAAAGAGTGTTCAATATTCATACCTGCAATGGACTTGCCTGTATTCGTACTTTCAAAATAGAATTTTTTATCGCTATAACGATTGTAGCACTCATTCGTTTGCGGATTACGATCAGAATACCAGAAGCCCCACCAAGTGCCATGTCCACCTCCACCGTATGGTAAGACATCCTTCTTGCTCATCAGCTTGTGTAAAGCAGTTTTTAACTGTTCTTTCTTCAATCCTGTTAACGAAGAAGCATACTGTGCTAGTGTCTTTCGATCAATAGCATTAGCAGATGTTGTTACACTAATCAACGCAGTCGCAATGACTATCTTAAAATACCTGTTCATTGTTTTAATAGGTTTTTATCGGTAAATATATATCATATATTATTGTTTAAAAGTCATCATGCTTATTGTCAAACAATGTCTGACCAGTCGTTTTCTGTGAGCTAAAGACATTGTGTAAAATGCACAACCATGTGTTTGCAACATTTAATCAAAAATAATGAAATCAATAAGGTGATGACGTTGTTTTCTTACAAACGATGAGAAGATGATTGTTTTCTGCATCTGTCGTTGCAAAGAGGTAAACATCTCCTCCTTCCTTTATCTTCAATCGTTTACGCAAATCGGCAACACTCATCGGGAAGTTGCGTACAGCAAGATTGGCCTTGTCTATCCATGAAAGGGTGCGTCGTAGATCCTTCTTATTAAATGATGAAACGGCTGTTATTTCAAACCATCGACCTGGAAGACTTTCAATAGCCTCATCAGAGACAAAAAGATGAGAATTCAGACTTAAGGCTGATATAGGATAACGCGCTGTGAGCAGTGCGAAGCAACCCGCCTTCATCAATGAAGCATTAGGCTCATAGAGGTACTGACCGCTCGTAGGAAGAGTTGAGCCGATGCGCTGTGATATGTTTAAAGTCTCATTCAGAGAATAAGAAACCATACTATCATCATTCACGCAAAACACTTGTAAGGCTTTTTCGTCAGTTGTTTTATCCCCTGTCGCACAAACTGACTTCTGCAAAACAAGCAGTAACTCCTTACATTCATTGCGTACAGAAACGATATGTACCTCACGGACCACATTGCCCAAACCATTGAGTTCGTCAACAGCACGATGCCAATCAAGCATTGGTGAGAGTTTAATAACCACCGTGTCAGCCTTTATTAAGAGTTCATCTTCCAAAGCCAAGACGTCAGGTGTACAATCACTTATCAGTATCGTCTTACCTCCTTGCTCGTTACGACGCGCAGGATCGAGGAAAAGAACTGACACTTGGTTGAGTTGACGGAGATAAGCCGTACCATCACCATTAACCACTTCAGCTTGTGATAAGCCTAAGGCATGGAAGTTATGACGTGCTAACGCACATAAGTTCTCTTGCTGTTCTACATAGATTGCACGTTTGAAACCCTGCGCCATAAAGGAGAAATCAACGCCAAAGCCACCCGTGAGGTCGCAAAGACAAGAAGAAGCCGATGTCCCTGTTCCAACGAGGCGTGTAACAAGTCGTGCCTTGTATTCCGCTGTCGGCTCACTTGAGCACTGCTCCATCGATAGATGAGGTGGATAGATGATATCCTCGTTTGCCGCCCACGATGGCAGTTTCGTGCGTGCTATCTGCCATCCAGCGATTTGATTGAGCAAGAAAGGCATGTCAATATCCGGATAGCGGTGGGATTGGAGGGCAAGAAGCCTCACCCCCGCCCCCTCTCCGATTGGAGAGGGGAGTGAAATGTTATGTTTGCTTAGGACGTCCCGCACATATCTTGGCAGTGGTAGTTCCGAATGACTTATATCGTTTTTTTGCTTCATCTAATCCTATTGTTGTATTACCTTAATAGTCCTTAGAATATTATTCTTATCATGCTAATACTGTAGCAAAGTCGGTAATCACTCCCCTCTCCATTCGGAGAGGGGGCGGGAGTGAGGCTTTTTCTCACCTTACCACCTTCAATTTCTTCTTTGCCCAAGCACGCGTACAAAGGTTGAAATGCCACCACTCCGTACGTAAAGGCATGAATCCTGCGGCACGCATCACCTCACGAAGTAGTCGGCGGTTGGCTAATGCCTCACGAGAGATAAGATGACGGGAGACGAGTTCTGACTCCTTATCAATATGACTGGCTATTCCCATGTGATCAACCTTCACACCCATTGGGATCGTATCAATAATACAACGTGTTGCGCCATCGCGCCATGTAGCTTCATTCCATGATGCCTTGCAGATACTGATATCTACCGCCATTCCATAGTTGTGCATACCACCTCCGTGGGTAGGATTGGAAACATAGAAGTACTTTGGCGTATCTTTTACAGCGTCCCACATCGTTTGCTGCACACTCATCGGTCGTGTAGCATCAAAGATGCAAAGACTCAAGTCGGGACGACGACGCTTCAACTCCGCCTGCGCCTTACGTAAGGCCTCAGCACAAACAGGCAATACATAGGCATCACGTAAGTCATGATAGAGTACACGATTGCAGAAGTTATCCGCGCGAGCATACATCAAAGCCACCTTGATTGAAGGAACCACTTGCTTAAGATTCACCAGTCCTTGCTGTTCCATTGACCGAGCAGCAGCCTGCCAACGAGCCACTGTCGTCTGTGCTTGTCCACTACTAGCACATAACAAACCTGCAAAGAGCATTAAAAAGATTTGTTTCATTCCTCTTGTTTATTAGAAATCCTACGATTAGCAACGAAGTGCAGCTATTTCCGTTGTCACTTCTTTGTCAATCAGAAAGCATATTGCTACTTACTAAAAACGAACAAGGGCAGACACTGTCTTCCTCTCACGCTTTCTTAAGGTTCTGAAAGAAAACACAGACTCTGCCTTTGCCTTCTAAAACACTACATCCGAGTAGGTAGCTTATCACATCTAGGTGACGTAGCCTTCATCTCTGTTGTGTCAATAATTTATTTATTTAATGCAGCCTTCTTCTGCTTTACATAATCACCAAATACGCGATCAACCTCAGCTCGCTGTTCATTGTTGAGTGTATCGTTAGCATGAATCAGTCCACGATAGTAAGTCTTAATGGCCTTATTTAACGCCGCCTTATCCGCAGAATTCTTCTCAAAGATACCATCAAGATCCTTATAAAGGGCTGGCTTCATCCTATTCATAAAGGCAAGTTTACCTGTAGCAGGAGCCTCAGCCTCAGCTGAGAGACTATCCGCCTGCTCTGTAGGAGCTACTTTCACAGTGTCTTCTGGTGCTGTCTCAGCATCCGACTTGAAGAGAGATGTCACATCCACCTTTCCAATCTGATTGACCAACGTACCGCCGTAATTATAGATTAAAACGCCAACGATACCCAAAACAACAACTAACAAAGCTACCATTACAGCACCTTTACCAATCTTTGGCATCTTAAATGATGTTCCTTCATTATTTAAATCAGCCAAGAATTCATCGATGTTTGAATAACGGTCGCTACGCTTAAAGGCACAACAACGCTTGATAATTTCACTATAAGCCAATGTAAGTCCCATGACCTTCATGATGGTGCCGAGTGAATAGATATCTGCCGTACCATCAGCTGCCATCGTCTCATCCTTCAACTCTGGTGCCATAAAACGAGTTGTGTCAGGAGTTATCTTCACATCTTCAGGTGAGAGAGCACTGAAATCTATCAGCTTCACATAATTACCTTGCGTTGTAACGAGGATGTTAGAGGGTTTCAAATAACGGTGTGCGATACCCTGACTATGCGCATAACGCAATGCATCAGCAATCTGATTAATGATTGCGATCTTCTCATCATCTGTATGCGACTCCTTGAGATAAGCCTGTAAGGTGCGGCCTTCGACATACTCCTCCTCAATACAAAGTCTGTAACCATCAACCTCAACCAGCCCTTGATAGCGTACAATACCAGAGTGATTGAGTCGTTGACACTGCTTAAACTCACGCTTCAAAGCATTACGAAGCAGCTGACGCTCACGATATTCCTCCTTAAGTGCCTTCAAAACAACCGTTTGGTCGCCTTTACGACACTTCACAATCATACAATATCCATGTGATGGAATAACCTGATAATCAGTATAACTTGCCTTTACTGGTGCATCTGCAGTCTGTACAGACTCGTTAGTGGGGACTTTGTTTTCACTCATTAATAATCGTAGGTTTAATTAACATGCATGTTTGGTGTACAAAAGTAGTAAAAAAAAACGAGACTATAGAGAAAAGAAACACTTAAAATAGATTCTTACGAAGTTTGGACTGATAACCTTATAGAATTAGAAGAGAAACATAGAACAAGTCACAAGGTAATTTTCAATTCGTTTGTTGTCATTTTACTTTCCACACAGACATTATAAATTTTTGTTACACTAAGACTCATGAAAGGTGATACCAAGACAAACTCAACTGGCAGTAAGCACTTTATCGAGATGCCGATAATCTTAAGCAATACACCAACTTTACAACAATTAAATAATGCAAAAAAGAACAAATACCTTGCAATTTTCAACCTTAATTTATAACTTTGAAATCCAATCTATATCAAACACGTTGACAATTCTTTATAAAAGAAAATACAATTGTAATATCGTGACAAGGTCACATATAACCTAAACAAGAACTCATCACCTTTAAACATTAAGCTCATGAAAAAGAGTCTTTTCGTAGCATTGCTCATATAGCAGTAGCATCCGTATCTTCAAAAGGTACATAGGAAATAAACAACTCATGTTGTAAAAAATCATATATCGACACGAATAAAACGACTACAGAAGAAATAAAAAAGAAGATACGAACAATCGATAAATCATAAAACCTATTTATATCAAGACCTGCTCTTGAATTATTCATTAACAAACCATTCAAATGAAGAAAAACATCATTCTACATATCCTCATCGTCTGCACAACATGCCTATCTGCTCAGACGCTGGATTTCTCTCAATTAAAAGGGAGATGGGATTCAACCAAAACAGTTCAATATGAACCTGCACAGTATCAAGTGGTTTATGAGTACAAGTATGCAAAAGACGCAAAGTATCCTGATGCAAAACGTACGGCAACCACAATCTTAAGAATAGGACAGCAGCATAATATGTTCATCGACTATGGACAACTCACTTTTGATTCTATTTCCGCATCTATTGCCAAAGGAAAATCTCAAGTAACTTCATCGGGTCCTAAACTTCTCGTAGCATTGAAGAACAAAGGCTTACGAGAACTAATCCTGCTGAATAGAGCGGCTAAAAAAGAGTTTATTCAATGCAATACAGGAGGTATTCAAAAATATCAATACGAGGAAGGTATCCCTCAACTGGAATGGGAACTACTACAAGGGGATAGTACAATTGCTGGATATCGATGTCAGAAAGCCAAGACAAGACTCTTCGGGCGTAATTACATAGCTTGGTATGCACCTGAAGTAGAACTGCCGTATGGTCCCTATAAATTTAACGGACTACCGGGTCTTATCTTTCAAGTACAAGACACTGAGAACAATTTTATCTTCACTTTGACAGGATTACAGAAAGTGAAGGGATATGCTCCTATTTATATGCACGATAAAAGTGACGTGATAAAGAGTTCCCGAAAAGCTGTCAGACAAATGTATAAGAACTATTGTGCTGATCCAGTAAAAGCCTTGACGGGCGACGGAAGTATTAGCGTGTCAGCCGATGTTGCAGCAACAGTTAACGCAAAGCCTTATAACCCAATAGAATTGGAATAAGCTCTTGCGACGAATACTCCTTTTACTCTGTTTCTTTACCAGTTGCTTCGCCCTCTTTGCACAGCAGGAGGGAGCATTGGTAAACCTGATGATTGAGGTCAGGGACTCTGCCAGCCTCCAACCATTAGCGGATGTGATGTGCCGTGTGGTGAACTCAAAGGGGAAGTTACTGAGCTATAAGATTGCTGACGAAAAGGGACATCTCAGTCTTACAGCGCACAATGAGGATATCTTGACTTTCACACTCATAGGCTATGGGAAGCGGAAAATCAACGTTCATGACATCCGTCAGCAAGCCAAGCAGCCAACCGTCATCTTACTTTCTCCAAAGCAAGTTGAACTAAAAGAAGTTGTCGTAAAGCTCTCCCCTATAAGGGAGCAAGGTGACACATTGGTATATAACGTTAGTTCTTTTCTTCAGAAAGGCGACCGACACCTTGAAGATATCCTTAAGAAACTACCAGGAGTCAAGGTCGCAGAGAATGGTTCAGTATCTTATCAGGGACGTGCCATCAACAGATTTTATATTGAAGGACAGGACCTGATGGGAAACAACTATAATCAAGCAACACGTAATATGCCCATCACTGCAGTACGTAACGTTGAAGTATTGGAGAATCACCAACCTGTAAAGATGCTACGGGGGCGTAAGCCATCAGAGTCGGCAGCTCTGAACATTCGCCTTGATAAGAACTATAAAGCACGTCCCTTTGGTGAGATAGCAGGCGGCTTAGGTATCAAACCAACTGTTTGGGACAATCAACTCTTTCTTACACAAGTGATGAAACACTCGCAAATACTTGTTTCAGCAAAGATGACCAACACAGGGAAAGACCTTTCCGAAGAAACCAGAGAACATATTGAGGTCAATAACCTAGATGCCTACGAGCCACTTCCACAAGGTGTCCTGTCTGAAGACATCAGCCAAGAGGCTCTCCCACAAGAAAGATATCTGCAAAATAAGTCGTACAGTGCAGGCCTTAATAATATCGTTACATTATCGAAAGATGCAACACTACGTAGTAACGTACTTCTCTATGAGGACCACGCAGGATACCATCAATCAACCGCTAACTATTATGGAGGACTAACCCCTACCACGTTAGAAACCACAGAAGGAACGAAGTTGCGCACATTACGCATCGTCCCTACTCTGAAATACGAAGAAAATGGCACAGAAAGATTTATTTCAAACGAATTAAAATATTCTTTTGAACAACAAATCATAGAAAATGAAGTTGTTACGAATGGCATCGGAATTACAGAACGAAGCCGCATCATACCATCTTTTATAAAGAATTATCTGTCTTCTTCTTTCAAATTAGGAAAGACTATGTTGCAAATCAACTCTCTCTTACGATACGCTAATCGGAGAGAAGAGCTCACAACAACCGCTGATTCCCTTCTATTATACAATAGTACAGAGAACTTAGCAACACATTCAATGATGACTCGAAATGTTCTCACGACATCAATTCCTATGTTTGGAAATGATTTAGACTTATCCTTACAAGCTTATTACAAGAACAATTCCTACAACTACCAAGAGGATATATGGCATCGCACCTTCAAGTTACAAGGTGAACCTGGTTACACTTGGAAATACTATAAACAAAGTTACGTGACCTTCGGACTTCCCTTTGAATGGACAAAAGTCAGCCTTTCAACAAAGGATAAAAGACTATCCGCCCGTGACTTCGTAACTTTCAAACCTTACTTCAACTTACAACAAGTATTGACAAGTAATCTGTCCTTAAATATTTCTTCCTCCATCTCAGCTAACGACAATGCGCTTGACTTCTATGCTCTAAAACCTTTAAGAGAAGGATACAGAGACTTACAGATTACAGGAAACGACATCTATAAGTCAACCCACATGCACGCCTCCTTCCATCTTCGTTATCGCAACATTGCAACAATGCTCTTTGCAAACCTGTCCTTTGCTTATTCGGACACGAAGCGAGAGGCTTATAGTCATTATGAATACAATGATTCTATGACAATAATGACATGGGTAAAAGGCAAGAATCACCGATACAACACGGCTGTGAATGCGATGGTTGATAAGACTTTTATCCCCATAGGACTATCCTTAAAGCTGGATGCGACGTATAACAGAAGTAGTTACCTTGTTTCACAATCGGGCATTATGGTCAACAACTATTCCCATCATGCTTCAGGGACGCTGACTACAAGTTTCCAAAAGTTGTCATGGTTGCGGTTATCCGCAGCGTTTACGGCTAATTATTTCTGGGAGAGGAGTCAAATTATGAGGCTAAGTGTTCTTTCTTCCTATACAACGAACATCGCTCTTTACGTCTTCCCTACCAAGAAGATGGAGCTGAAGATGAAATTTTATAACCTCACCAATGAGATTACAGACGGACATTATCATACTTGCGGATTGTTGGATGGTGATTTCAACTATAAGATTAACAATGTATGGGAACTAGGGCTATCAGGTACTAACCTGCTAAACAGTAAGTCATATACGATTACACAGAACATGGGCATCAACATTTTCAACACATCCCTACCCTTACGAGGACGGGAAATAATCCTCCGTTTACAATTGAGGTTATAAAAAGGGATTATGAAGTTTAGTATCGTTGACTTTGTCCGATTTTTTCACATATAGATTTTGTAATGACCATCAATTGGCTTGGCTCTATAACGAATCGTGTGGGTAATTCGTCATAGAGCCTAAAATATTGTCAAAAAGTATAGCCTTCAACGAAACACAACTCCAAATTGACCTTCGTTTTAATACGCTTAACGCACATTAAATCCCTACCCTTCCATATACAGCGATGGTGTTAATCCTCCGCACATGTGGTGCATACCATCCGCACCACATGTGCTAAGCATCCGCACCACATGTGCTGAGCACCCGCACCACTCGTGCGGAATATCAACACACAACCCACACGATTCGTTATAGAACCAATGTGGTTCTTCCAGAATTTGGAGTGATATCATTTAATATCTGATTATCAATAACTTTTGTGAGTTCTGTTCTTCCAAATCCCTTTGTTTACTGAATATTAAAGAATATAAAGTGCTAAAATAAAGGCTACAAAATCTACACTTATCTTACATGGGTTATTCACACAACAAAAAGCTTATATTTAAGGGTTTACAATACTTTTTTATCAACAAGGAAGCCTGAAAAGTATAATACCATCACTCCAAATTCCGGAAGACCCATAAATGTTTCATAAGGCAGATTTAATTATTCAATAAAATGTGCTACAAAGATAAGAAAAATAGTTAGATATGTAGAAATATTACATTGCAAGTTCTTTTAATACCACTTCCTGCTCTCTATAAAAGCTTTTTTCGTCTGCATCGGTCACGGGAGTAACCTCCTTTAAACTTGCTGCGAGGTTCTGCATCTCCCACGTAATGGAATAACCCAACTGCTTACGCATGGCAATACATTTGTCTAATTCATAGCGTGCACGTGCTTTATCCTTACTGAACAACAAGTAAGCAAGAGTGAAACGCATACGTTGTCGGAACTTTTCCTCTCGTTGTGCGGAGATAGCTTTACAAAGAAGTGCTATCTTATAACGCTCGTCATCAACGAGTTCGGATAGTTCATGGAAAATGTAGGATTGTCGGTGCTTCTTTATCAGGTGCACGTAAATATTGATGGCCTTATCCTTTTTGCCCATGATTCGATAAATCATCGCTTTGTAACGTTGGTTCTGCATATTGTAAGGACTATGCTTCAGAGCTTCAGCCAGCAAGGGAGCCGCTTTCAAAGCGATTTCAACCGTAGGCTTACTCTCCACCTCCTTAAACACTTTTCCTACAATACGCATACCTATAGAAGGGATGGGATGTCCGTCACCTTGCTCTATGGTCCAATCTTCATCGGTCAACCGGGTAATACCCCATTGTGTGATAAAGTCGAGCATAGAGAATCCTGGATGGTGGTCGAAGACCAATAGGGCAGCACGCATTAAGGCACTCTGTCCCTTGAGATCCGTGTCGTCCATTGTAGTATAGAGTCGCAACAAACTCCTGAATATCTTATAAGCTTCCTCCAATTGTCGTTGCTGATAGCGCAGTTTCATCATGTCCACACCAACCCAGAACATTGCAATAGTCGTGTAATGCCCTTTATGGACAGCATACATAGGCAAGATAGCTGCATAGGCCTCCTCTGTTCGTCCTTCCTTACGAAGCTTAAAGATATCTCTTATCTCCATCTTTCCAAAATTAAAGAAAGCAGACGCCAAAGCCGAAACAATAGGTTCGTCTTTTAGCGTCTGCTTTTTATTTAATAATTTTCCTTTTCAACCTCAGTTATTACTGATTTGTGACCGTCAAACTTCCAGATGTATCAGGGTTTGGTTTACATGCCACATTATTATGTGTCTCGTATTCAAGAATAAAGAAGTTCATCCATGGACAGACATATCCTTCTTTGGAATTGATGCGAGCAAAAGCTTCATAGTTGGTATTGTCCTTTCTTCGAATCTGTAATCCGAGTCGCTTATAATCGAAGTAGTTAATGCCTTCACCCCAGAACTCTATTCGTTTCTGTACCATCAATTCTTTCATAAACTCCTCCATCGTGCTAGCATTAGCAGCATCATAGGAGTTATCAGTATAACGATAAGTGTTAATAAAGTCCTTCAGTGCCGTAACACCAGCTGCAACACCATCAAGGTGAGCTGTTGCCTCAAAATCAATAAACTTCATTTCCTCCATACGCATCAATGGAAGGCTGATGAATTGTCCTTCATAAGGATCAGAGATATTACCCTTTGCAGGACGGAATTTGATATTAGCATAAGCTGGCAACTGCTTCCAAGCCTCCTCATCAAAAAGCGTCAATTTTTCTTTCTTATTACCAATAGTGAGTGAGTCATATTTCTCATATCCCTCATGCGTACCCGCAGCATTAGGGTCAATCCAAGAGTAATGACGCCAGTCACCTTCCGGCATCTTGTTATATAGCGCACTACCAATCATACGTGTAGCACCATACGTACCAGCAAGACCCCAATTCGTTTCTGATGTCATACAACTGGTGAAGGTGAAATAAAGATAGCTGATTTGCTCACGGGTGGTATAACCCAGTTTCCACATCCATGCTTGGTTTTCCTTATTAAATCCGTCTTGTGTGTTATGCCATTGTGCTTCAGTGATAGGGCTATAACCATTGATAGCCTTGCGAGCATAGGTACGTGCCTTTTCATAGCACTCACGCGCTGTTGTAATTCCTAACTTGTCATACTCAATGCTTGCAGAATCTTCTGCAGCAATGGCTGCATTAAGGTCACTACTACTCTGGTCGAAGCGGCTTGCCATTTCGAGCCATAAACGAGCCTTGAGTCCATAAACAACACTAAGATTTGGCAAGGTCTTGTCAGCACGGGCATAATCAGCGAGATAATCCTCAGCATGGTTAAGATCAGTGAGGATGAAACGATACATTTTATAGAACGGAGCACGTGGGTTGTGACGTTGCATCTCCTTCGTAGTCTTCTCAGTAACGATAGGAACTGTCAGGCCCCAAATGCCATCTTTTGTCGCTTTATCATCCAAACTAGCTATGCCTGTCTTCTTAAATTCGAACAAACGAGCTATGTCAAGATAGGCCATAGCTCGATAAGCTAAGGCTATACCTAAATAGTTTTTAGAGGTAGTAGAAGCATTAGCAGGATCTACCACACTTGTCATATTGTTACAAGTAGCAATGAAATCATAGTAGAAACGATAGGTATAATAGGCTTTGGTGCGCATGCCGACACCACTCTCAACTGCGGTCCAATAACTATAATTACTACTATAAACAGGGAAGTCATCACCTAACACCTCTCTGTAGTACATCTGACAAGGATAACCCCAGTCGTTAAGTGGATTACCAGAACCCCAAGAGTCAAAGGTAATCATATAAGAGATAATACCATTGATCAATCCTTCTTGAGAGGATGGTATCTGCTTAACTTGATCAGAAGTCAAAACATCTGTTGGCGCTATGCTGTCCATACATGACACGAGGCCGAAGCTTGTTGCAATGATTGCTAACAATATGTTGCGAATTGATATTAAGTGTTTCATAATTATGTATGATTAATGTATGGAGAGGGTTAGAATGTTAATTTAATACCACCAGAGACTGTTCTCGTTGGGCTGTAAATAGTAGTGCTACTACTACCTGAGAAAGAACCACGCGGATCGAAGCCCTTACGCTTACTCCAGAAGTAAACGTTGTCAGCAGCTACATAGAGGCGTACATTTTCCAACCCTATTCTGCTTACCCAGAGCTTAGGAAGGGTATAACCGAGGTTGATATTCTGTAAGGTCAGATAGCTACCACTGGTAAGGAAACGGTCAGATTGAGAGGTGACACTTGGGTCATCATATTGCCAACGTGGGATATTGCTGTTTGGATTGTCTGCTGACCATGCTTTCAGAACGTCTTGATGGAGTGAAGTTCCTCCTAAAGTTCCTGAAGGCACATCCATTGTCCCAGCATAACCATAGTCGTATGACTTTCCTCCAAGTGAGTAAGCAAAGGAGATAGAGAAATCGAAACCATATGCATTGAACGTTGTTCCAAAACCACCATAGACATCTGGATGTGGACTACCACATGAATAGTAAGATGCATTACCATAGACATCAGTTGTCTTCAGTATTCCATCCGTATCTGTATAGTACCATAATGATTTTCCTTTATCTGATACACCGGCATAACGAGGTATATACCAATTGTAAATAGGAAGTCCCTCCGCATAGAGTTTATCGCCGCTACTATACCCAGGGTGTCCGTCAACTATGAGGTCAGCTTTGAGCGGATCTGCCAGTTTGATGATTTTATTCTTATAAGTAGTTGCGTTAACATTGACATCCCATGATATATTCTTCGTTTTTAGGACAGTCGCAGAGAGGTCGATCTCGACACCTTGGTTCACCATATCACCGATATTATCGTACATTCCCTTGTAACCTGCAGAGTAAGGTGCGAAGACGAAGCATAGCATATCAGTTGTCTTCTTATAGAAGTATTCAACACTACCACGCAGACGGCTATTTAACAATTCAAAGTCGAAACCTGCATTGAAGTTATTGTTGGTCTCCCAAGTAATGTTAGGGTTACCCTTTTCAGACAATACCAAGCCCACCTTGTTATTCGTATTCACGATGCTATAGGTATCAATATAGTGGAAATCACCAATCTTGTCGTTTCCTTGCTGACCGAAAGAAGCCTTCAGTTTCAACATATTCAACCAATGGTAAGGCTTCATGAACTTCTCCTTCGTGATAGTCCATGCACCTCCGAAAGAATAGAAGTTACCCCAACGATGGTCTGGATCGAAGCAACTAGAAGCGTCACGACGATAAGAAAGACTACCAAAATACTTCTGGTCATAGTCATACTGACCACGGAAAAAGAAGCCTTCAGATTCATATTCGCTATTATCAGTCTCGCCAGTGCTGTCCATCTTTATAGCACCAGACAGCGTCTGATTGGTGAAGTAGGATGCCATACCAATCTTATTTCCCCACAGGTTTTCATAACGATAACGATAGAACTCATGACCAAAGAGCAATTCCATGTGATGATGGCCGAAGTCATGGTTGTAATTAATGAGTTGTTGGAAGTTATAAGAGTAGGTCTGATCGCTTGTACGTGACACGAAACCCGTTGGGTAAGCCGTATGACTATATCCATAGAAAGGTTGTTTGGTTTCCGTTCCACGTGAGTTGTTGGTTGTAACAGTTCCATTAAGCGTAATCTTCAGTCCTTCAAGTGGCATAATATTCGCATAACCATAGAGCGAATACATATTAACCTGAGAGCTATTTGTATTCAATGTATTCTCTTGCAGAGGGTTGATGTTTGAAAGGATAGGTCGTCTTAGTCCAATAACAGAACCATTACCATAATCGTACATCACTCCATTATCGTCCGTCATAATGTTGCCTTGACCATCACGGATAAAGGCTGGATATATTGGTGCCACGGCATTGAGCTGATAGAAAAGACCACTATCATCCGATGGAATAACATGGTATTTTGAACGAGCAAAGTTGATATTCGTACCCACCTTCAACCATTTCTTTGCCTCATAATCAGCTTTGGCACGTACGGTGATACGATCAAAGTCAGAGTTATAAACAACACCCTCATTACTCAGATAACCCAAAGAAAGATAATATTGCATCTTATCACTACCACCAGTGAGGTTAAGGTTGTACTCTTTACGCAATCCGGTACGGAAGCCAAGACCCTGCCAATCGTCTGGTAAAATAGTATATTGTTTACCATCATGTTCTATGACACGTCCCAATGTAGCATGTGGATTCATGCGACCATCTTCGCCAATCAGCTGTTCTCCATTTGGAACTGTAAATATTGGATAACCCAATCCACCTGCTGAACCTGGAGAGATGAGTTGTTCGTTGGCTGCAGCAACAGCTTGTGCAGGAGTAAGACCAAGACCATTCAACTGATAGTTGTAAAGTGCTTTGTAGTAGGTTTCATAATAGAGTTTAGGGTCCTTGATTGTTTCATAATCGCGCTTAATACGACTATTAGCACCCCATCTCATATCAACAGAGATACGTGCATTGCCCATTTGTGCATGTTTTGTCGTCACCATAATAACACCATTGGCTCCTCGTGCTCCGTAAAGTGCAGTTGAAGATGCATCTTTCAATACTGTCACAGAGGCAACATCGGCAGGATTAAGGTTATTCCATCCACCGTCGTAAGGTGCACCATCCACAATAATCAATGGACTTTGTCCGGCACTAATACTACTAAATCCACGTACACGGATAGATGGTGTTGAGCCAGGCTCTCCACTGTTGTCAACAATCTGCACACCAGCGGCCTCACCTTTCAAACTACTCATTACGTTATTGACTTGCTTATGCTCAATCTTCTTAGAATCAACAATAGCAGCAGAACCCGTAAACGCAGAACGCTTCTGTTCACCGAAGGCTGTCACAACGACCTCATCCAAGGCAGAGTTGTCATTAATCAAAGTAATCTTCATTGTTGGTTTAGCAACACCAACAAAAGTCTTCATACCGACATAAGAAACTTCCAACTTAGAACCCTCTTTGACTTTGTCAAGAGAGAAGTTTCCTTCTGTATCAGTTGCTGTTATCAGCTTGCTATCACCAATAACTTTCACAGTTGCACCAATGACGGTTTCTCCTGTTTCATCAACAACGACACCTTTAGCAGTAAATACTTGCTGAGCAAAGCTAACAAGCGCCGACAGCATAAAAAAGGTAGATAAAAAAAGTCTTTTCATATTCATAAGGATGGTCATAAAGTTTTTATCAAGTAAGGTTATATGTAATAGATATTTATGTCGCAAATATAATTAAAAGTTTCAAATAATCAAATAAAATCAGGATAATAATTTAAAAAACAACATTTACTTCCTCTTACATTTGTAAGTGTCGCAAACACAAGGATATAACCAGATTCATGTGTCATCCTTTTATATAGTTGTCTAAAAACTAGTAGTGTTACAAATATTTTCTCTTTTAACCCTATACATATAAAAGGAATATCATCTAGACAAACAGCAAATTGTTAGTAGGTCTTAAATTGAAACGTTATATGAGAAAATAACACTATCTTTGCCAAAGAAACAATAAATCAAAGTAATATGAAATATCTATTGGTATCAGACATCCACGGGTGTTTGCCAACACTGGAGAAGGTGCTACAATTCTATGATCGTGAGCATTGCGATATGCTTTGTGTGCTAGGAGACATACTGAATTATGGTCCACGCAACTCTATTCCTGAGGGAATAGATGCTAAGGGAATTGTGGAGGCACTGAACAAGCGTGCTAAAAACATTATAGCCATACGTGGAAATTGTGATGCAGAGGTTGACCAGATGTTGCTTGATTTCCCAATGATGTCAGACTATATAATGTTGGTAGATGAGGGGAAAAAACTTTTCTTGACGCACGGACATATTTATAATAAGTCATCAATGCCAAAAGGTGACATTGACGCAATTGTTTATGGCCATACGCATCTTTGGGAAATTACCCAGCAAGAGGATACGCTTGTCTGCAATCTTGGCTCTATTACCTTTCCAAAAGGTGGGAATGTACCAACCTTCATGACCTATGAGCATGGTGTCTTCACAGCTTATTCGCTTGACGGGACACCGCTGAAACAGGAGAGAATTTAAGGGGATTTATTGGGCTAATAAGCGTCAAATTAGCCCTTTCTTCCCAAAGAAAAGCTTCGATATCCCCGAAATATCCATCAACCACGTTATGCCATACGAGCCAGCAATGGCAAGAATAACGCTAACGACCATAAAAAAAATTCCCGTCGGTTCAGCCCGAAGTAGTAAAGCCTGATAGTATTTGGCTAGTATCGTGAAGATTGGGGAGAAAAGCAACAGTGGCAAAGTGTTACGCCCGATAAAGAGGAAGAGCTTCCGCAGCGATTGCGGAATCCCTAACTGATAAATCCATAACAGTGAACCAATGACTAAGAATACCAAACAGGCACCAGCAAAAGACGCCCTATCATAATGTGACGGGTCGATACACCAAACTAATAAAAGTCCTAATGTCCACCAGCGAGCAGGGAAAGCCAGACGGAAATTGCCCACTGCTTGACGCACTATTGCTCCTACAAGGAAGTAGGCAGCATTGGCTATAGAGAGTAGTCCACAGCCGTAAGAGAGCAACAAAAGAAACAAAGCAAGAAGGGTAAACCTACCTAATAGTACCTGATTTTCCAAACTCAGCATTTTGATAGGCAGTAATGGTTTCTCTTGTTTCAATACCGATGAAAAACGTCCTTCTGGTTTCTTGAATGCAATATAATAGCAGATACCACAAATCATTAATGTATGTAGGTACCAATAAGGTCCCATCGGATGCAGGAAGATATGATCAACGAGTACTCCTACTGTCAGTCGATCAATATGCTCACGAATCGGTAATAGTGATGCCATCATGGTATAGCCACTTTCCATTATAGTATAAGGGACGAATATCCAAAGCATTGTTTTCCAAAAGCTTTCCCACGACTTATTCACATTAAACAAATAACCAGACACCAAGAGGAAACCTGGCATGTGAAAGGTATATACTAAACGCTTAGCAACAGGATAGGCGTCACCGATATAAACCAAGTGGAAAGCAATCATCAACGTGATGAAGACGAACTTAAGAAAGTCAAGTTCGTCTATTCTTGGTTTGGGTTTATGCATCTGAATAATCATGACGACAAAGTTAGGCAATTAGAAAGATATTACAAAGATAAGCGTATCCAAAAAGCGTACAATCACTTTATTTTCCCATCAAGAACACTCGGCTAACTGCGGACAGATGTTAATAGATAAAGAATATACTTATCATCTCCAAGTTTAGAAGGACTTTTTATCATTTGCTTTTGTTTACCCATTCCCCTATCATTTACCTACCAAGCCGACATGAGTCGTTATAGAACCAATAAAAAATCCATTGCATCCGTTCCGTATGAACTTGTGCAATGGAGTCTTTTTAATCGAATAATCCTGGTTGAAAAGAATTATCTTGATAAACGTTTCGTCCAAGATGTTCGTAAGCAAGTCGTGTTGCGACACGTCCACGAGGAGTTCGTTTAATGAAACCTTCCATGATAAGGAATGGTTCATAAACCTCCTCCACCGTACCAGAATCCTCACCGATAGCAGTAGCAATGGTGGAGACGCCGACAGGTCCACCATGGAACTTATCAATGATTGTAAGCAAAATCTTGTTGTCTATCTCATCCAAACCATATTTATCTATGTTCAGCGACTGCAATGACATCGTTGCGATTTCAGGTGTGATAGTACCATTACCCTTCACCTGTGCGAAGTCGCGTACACGGCGGAGTAGAGAGTTACAGATACGTGGCGTACCACGTGAACGGCGTGCAATCTCGTCAGCCGCATCATTCACAATAGGAACTTTCAATAAGGCTGCTGAACGCTTGATGATACGATTTAATGTCTCAGGATCATAATATTCCAAATGGAGATTGATACCAAAGCGAGCACGGAGTGGGGCCGTTAGCAGTCCGCTTCGCGTCGTTGCACCAACGAGGGTGAATGGGTTGAGGTCAATTTGGATAGATCGTGCTGACGGACCTTTATCAATCATTATATCGATACGATAGTCTTCCATAGCAGAGTAAAGATACTCTTCTACGACAGGAGAAAGGCGATGTATCTCGTCAATGAATAAAACATCATTAGGCTCTAAGGACGTGAGGATACCTGCAAGGTCGCCTGGTTTGTCGAGCACTGGCCCTGACGTAATCTTAAAACCAACGCCCAATTCGTTGGCAATGATATTGCTCAAGGTCGTCTTACCCAATCCTGGAGGACCATGCAAGAGGGTGTGGTCGAGCGGTTCGCCACGAAATTTAGCAGCCTCAACAAAGACGCTGAGATTTTCAACAACCTTCTGCTGTCCACTGAAATCATCAAATTTCAGCGGTCGCAGGGCATTCTCGAAATCCTTCTCAACGGAGTTCAGCCTTTCTTCATGTATATCAAAATCTTCTGACATATAGCTAATTTATTGCAAAAGGTGCAAGTGCGTAAGGATGTAAACAAAGTGATGGAGCATTATCTATATATCCGTGAAAAGCAGTCCTTTATGGATACATTGTCTGTGCTTCCCTATGAATTGTCGTGTGAGGTTCATCTTCTACATCCTCAAGGAAAAATATTATTTTTTGCAAAGGTACTCTATTTTTTCTGTGCAAGTGCTTTGTTTCGAAAATTTTCTCTAAATTTGTAGCATCATTCACTCATATCCTTAAATATATGATTAACAAAATTAATAAGAAAGTCCTTTATCGGGAAATTTTAGACTATGTGATGATATCCGTGGGTATGTTGTCCTATGGTATCGGTTGGATGGTTTTCCTTCTTCCTAATCACATTGGCAATGGTGGCGTAGCGGGTTTCGCTTCCATTTTGAACTGGGGACAAGGTATTCCTGTCAGCACCACTTATTTCATCCTGAACGCTATTCTCCTAGCAATTGCTTTGAAAGTATTAGGTTTGAAGTTCTGTATCCGCACTATCTTTGGCGTAATGATGCTGACGATTATCACAAAGGTCATGGGTACCTGTTTCCCACATCCAGGACTCTTACATAATCAACCTTTTATGGCAACCATCATTGGTGCGGCATTTTGTGGCGTTGGCTTAGCTTTCGGACTATCTTATAATGGTAGCTCAGGTGGTTCGGATATCGTCGCAGCGATTGTCAATAAGTACCGTGACATCTCCCTTGGACGTGTTATCTTATTAGTCGATATGACCATTGTAACGGGTAGTTACCTTGTTCTTCATAGCTGGGAGATGGTGATTTATGGATATGTAAACTTGATTATCACCTCTTTTGTACTTGATCAGGTTATCAGCTCGAGATGCCGTTCAGTACAATTCCTCATCATTTCCGAGCATTACAAAGAGATTTGTGAAATGATATCAAAGGATCAGCCACACCGCAGTAGTACGATTATTGATGCAAAGGGATATTATTCTGGTAGTAACATCAAGATTGTTATTGTTGTGACACGTCAGCGTGAAGCGTCCTATGTTTATCGAATGATTGATGACATTGACCCAGATGCTTTCGTAACACAGAGCCAGGTTATGGGTGTGTTTGGTAAGGGCTTTGATAAGTTTAAGGTGAAGAAGAAATCTTCTAAGAATAAGCTAAATACAAATAAGCTCCCTACCGAATAAAAACAGAAATCCGGCTGACACCTAGTTGCGTGTCAGCCGGATTTTTGGTTATTAGGCTAATTGCCTAATAGCCTTATTTCATCTTCAGCGCAGCCTTGATGCCAGCCTCAACATCCTTCATATCAGCCGTTGGCTCGAAGCGATCGATGACGTGCCCCTGTCGGTCGATGAGGAACTTTGTGAAGTTCCATTTGATACTTGGGTCCTTGGCATAATCTGGATTCTCAGCACGGAACTTCTCATCAAGGAACTTACCAATTTTATTATTCACATCGAAGCCTTTGAAAGGCTGTTGTGCTTTCAGATAAGTATAAAGTGGTGACTCGTTACGTCCGTTGACAGTAACCTTTGCAAACTGTGGAAAAGTTATACCATAATTGCCTGTACAGAAAGCATGAATGTCGTGGAATGAGCCAGGAGCCTGTGCGCCAAACTGATTGCATGGGAAGTCAAGGATGACGAAGCCTTGATTCTTGTAAGTCTCATAGAGCTTTTGTAATTCCTCATACTGTGGCGTAAATCCACATTTTGTCGCTGTATTGACAATGAGGAGTACCTTACCCTTATAGTCTTTCAACTTGATGGTATGTTCATTGCCATCTTTTACACTAAACTTGTAAATGTTCTTCTGAGCCATAATTGGCAGTACCATAAGGGCTAAGAAGAGGAGTGAGAATAGTTTCTTCATTTGATTAATCAATGATAACCACATTTGTTTTTTGTGCTAAAAGTAGAAAGCACATAAACATTTTGTGGCTTATTCGTTTTGAGATGTTTATAAATCAGTGTATGCCTACACACTTTTTACAGATTGTTATAATCGTTTCATCAGTTCCTTCATACCTTCACTCGCACCCTTTTTGATATGAGTTAATCGTCCCGAAGCGTGTGCAGGCGTATCGTCTGGATCGATTAGATAAATAGGCGTTCTAGGTCGGGCATATTGCACAAGACCTGCAGCAGGATAGACGACCAGCGATGTCCCGATGATAACAAGGATGTCAGCTTGTGCCACTATCTCAGCAGCGGGCTCTATCATTGGGACTGATTCACCAAAAAAGACAATGAAAGGACGAAGCAGACTACCATCGCCGGCACATGCTCCAGGGGCAACATCGCAGTTGTCTTCAGTTAGTTGTTCTATGTATCGACTATCGTAGGGGTCCTTACTTGAACATACCTTCGTCAGTTCTCCATGAAGATGAATCACGTTTGCAGAACCAGCCTTCTCGTGGAGGTCATCAACATTCTGCGTAATCACCATTACCTCATAGTCATTCTCAAGCTCCTTGATCAGGCAATGCCCCTCATTAGGTTTGGCAGTAAATAGCTTTTTACGAAGGATATTGTAGAAGTTATTGACAAGTAATGGGTTCGTTACCCAGCCTTCGTGTGTAGCCACCTGCTCAACAGGATAATCTTCCCATAATCCATCATTGCCACGGAAAGTCTTGAAGCCACTCTCCACGGACATTCCAGCACCTGTTAAGAATACGATTTTCTTCATACGTTTTACATTAATGAGTTGCGAATGGAAGGAGATTGATGAAATAAGGTTTTTTATCCAAACATTTACGATTAATGTTTTGAATAAAAGCAATACTTTCTTTCAGACTTTTGGTATTGACTTCTGCCAATGACTTGCATCGTATTCCTCCATTCTCTATGACAAATTTAGTAATTTTAATTCGATTAATGCACAACTATACCTTAAAAATAGTATCTTTGCACATTAATTATTAATAATATTAAGAACGATAATGGACAAATTAAGCTACGCACTGGGAATCGGTATCGGTTCACAGCTCGCTGGAATGGGCGCAAAGGAATTGAATATTGACGACTTCGCACAGGCTATTAAGGATGTTATTTCTGGTTCAGAACTGAAAGTTGACAATGCAGAGGCACAGACTCTCGTACAAAACTTCTTCCAAGAGCAAGAGGCTAAGCAGCAGGCTGCTGCCGCTGAGGCTGGTAAGGCAGCAAAGGAAGCTGGTGAGACTTTCCTTGCAGAGAATGGTAAGAAGGAAGGCGTTGTAACCTTACCATCAGGCTTGCAGTATCAGGTATTGAAGGAAGGCAATGGTAAGAAGCCTTCTGCAACAGACCAGGTAGTATGTCACTATGAGGGAACCCTCATCGATGGTACAATCTTTGATAGCTCATACAAGCGTAACGAGCCAGCTACATTTGGCTTGAATCAGGTTATCCCAGGTTGGACAGAGGGCGTACAACTCATGCAGGAAGGTGCTAAATATCGCTTCTTCATCCCTTATAAGCTTGCTTATGGTGAGCGTGGTGCGGGTGCACAGATTCCTCCATTCGCTGCTCTTGTCTTCGACGTAGAGTTGATCGAGGTAAAATAAAGAAACAAGTGTAGGCGGTTTTAGATTGTGATAATCGTCTTTCATCGCCTACTTAAATAATATTGCTTTAGAAACTAAACAAATAAAATAATGAAGAAAACGTATTTATTAGCCGCTACGGCTATTGTAGCTGCAGGCTTCACAGCTTGTGGCAATTCAGCTCCAAAGGAGGATTTGAAGTCTGATGTTGACTCTTTGAGCTATGCTTTCGGTATCGATCAGGGTCAGAGTGTAAAGCAGTATCTCCAGCAGATGCAGATTGATACAGCATACATCGATGAGTTTATCAAGGGTATGAACGACGGTGCACAGAACGCTGATGACAAGAAGCGTGCTGCTTACAATGCAGGTATCGGCGTAGGTATGCAGATGAACATGATTATCAAGAATCAGATCAATCGCCAGATCTTCGGTGAAGACTCTACAAAGACTATTTCTTTGAACAACTTCCTCTCTGGTTTCGCTGCAAGTGCAAAGGGTAAAGGTCAGAAGATGACCGTTGAGAAGGCTCGTGAGGTTGAGCAGAAGACTTCAAAGACCATTCAGATGAAGGCTGCTGAGAAGACTTATGGTGCAAACAAGAAGAAGAGTGATGCTTACATGGCAGCTAACGCTAAGAAGCCAGGCGTGAAGACACTCGGTCAGGGCGTACAGGTGAAGGAGTTAAAGGCTGGCTCTGGCGCTACTCCAAAGGCTTCTGACGTTGTTAAGATTAACTATGTAGGTAAGACTATCGAAGGTAAAGTTTTCGATCAGCGTAATGATGCAACAATGCCTGTAAGTGGTGTTATCCCAGGTTTCACAGAGGCTTTGTCAAAGATGCCTGTTGGTGCTAAGTGGGAAATTACTATCCCTTACACTGCAGGTTATGGTGCTGAGCAGCCAAGTCCTGATATCAAGCCATTCTCAACACTCGTATTTACTGTTGAGTTGCTCGGTATTGAAAAGGCTCCACAGGGCACGCCAGCTATGCCTCAGGGTCATCCAGGTAAGTAATTATTGAGGCTTAATAAAGGTTCGATGGGTCTTCCTTTCTTATTTGGAAGAGCATCAATTGCAATTCACTTTCACGATGATTGAAGATTTCTTTTCATGAACGAAAATTCTTTTTATCGTGAATAAAAATATTTATTCTCATGAAGATAATTTTTTATTTTCATGAGAATAATTCAATATTGATACGCTTATCTTATAAGAAAGGAAGACACATACATACTTCTAAGTATTTATAAAGCATTGAATCTAAAGCCTTATTTGATTAGAAAAACCATTCTTTTAAAAACGACAAAACAATGAAGAAACTTATCATATTGGCACTGCTCGTTGCAGCAGGTTCTGTCTTCAACACTGCAAGCGCACAAAACAAGAAGAAAGAAAAGAAAGGAAAGCAGCATACAGAGTGTAAGGAAGAATGTACAATGACACCTGTTTCATTGAGCACACCATCCGATACGTTGAGTTATGCTGCAGGTATGGCTATAACTCGTGGTTTGAATGAATACCTTGCCAATCAGTTTGGTGTGAAAGAAGCACAGATGCCTGACTTCCTCAAAGGCTTGCGTGAGGGTATTAAGAATCGTAAGGACTCTGCCTTTGCTGCTTATGTAGCAGGATTAGTTATCAGCTCACAGATTGAAAAGACAATGTTGCCTAATATCAAAGCTAAGTTTGAGGGCACAACAGCTTCAATCAATCCAGACTTGCTCTACAAAGGCTTTATTGCTGCTTTAGCAAAGGATTCTACTCTTCTTAAGCCAGCAGCTGCAGAACAAATCTTCGAGAAGAAGGAATTAGAGTTGAAAGCCAAGAAAGAGGCTGAATTAAAGGCAAAAAATGAAGCTTACTTGGAGGAGAACAAGAAGAAGCAGGGAGTTGTAACACTTCCTGATGGTCTTCAGTATCGCATCCTAAAGAAAGGCGACGGCGCTTTACCAAAGGCAACTGACCGCATTCAGGTTGTTTATGAGGGAAAGACTGTTGACGGAAATGTTTTCGATGCAACTTCACGTCATGGCGTAGAGTTTGATACCTTCAATGTTGGTGGGCTTATCAAGGGTTGGACAGAAGCATTGCAGATGATGCCTGTTGGTTCAAAGTGGGAGATTGTTATTCCACAGCATCTCGCCTATGGTGAGCGTGGCGCAGGTCGTGACATCGGTCCTTTCTCAACACTTATCTTCACACTTGAGCTGAAAGGAATCGAGGCTGCACCTGAGAAGGAGACAAAGGTTGTTGATGCAGCAAAGCTTGTACCTGCCAAAAAGGCTCCAGCAAAGAAAACAAAGAGCAATATAAAAAAGTAAGCTAAAAGCCGTAAAATACTGTTCTTTTGCTTAAAATAAAAACAAAATGCGCTCAAGTGGCGCATTTTTTATGTCATTTTGTTGCTTGTTCCATATTAATTCTCTACTTTTGCTTGGCTTCAAACGAAGACATAAAATTATAGACTTAGTCAAGAACATCAACGATAGAAAATGGAAAAAGTAGATCATTTAGACAAGAAGATCTTGGGTATCCTCTCACAGAATGCTCGCATGCCTTTCAAGGATGTGGCTACCCAATGTGGTGTGTCGCGTGCTGCAATACATCAACGTGTACAACATCTTATTGAAAATGGTGTCATTACAGGCAGTGGCTTCTATGTTAATCCAAAAAGTCTAGGTTATACCACCTGCACATACATCGGTCTGAACCTTGAGCGTGCGTCAATGTATAAGAAGGTAGTAGAACGCATCAGTAGCATACCAGAGGTCGTAGAGTGCCATTTTACGACAGGCCCTTACACTATGCTTGTGAAGCTATATGCAAAAGACAATGAGCAATTGATGGATCTTCTCAATAATCAACTACAAGGTATTCCAGGTGTCGTTTCAACCGAGACGCTTATCTCTCTTGAACAGAGTATTAAGCGTGAGATACCTATTTCGGAAGAATAGGTCAAGAATTATTTGTTAATAATCAACGACAAACAAACATCTCAAAAAAGAACAAGAATGCAATACAATCTTCAATCGCATCTCAATGAGGTATATGCAACCTTCCCTGAAGCAAAACGTAAGCCTATCATCGGTATCACTACGAACTTTATCGATGGCGATGCTGCGATAAGAGACGTCTATTATAAACAGGTAGTGGCAGCGGGTGGAGTCCCAATGCTTATCCCTCCCATAGCTGATAAGGATGTCCTTATCAATACCCTCGACCATATCGATGGTCTGATTCTTACAGGTGGCGCTGATATTAACCCACTTTGGGCAGGCGAAGAGCCATCAACAAAACTTCATAATATCAATGCTGAGCGTGATTTAGCAGAACTCATGATTATCCGCTTAGCCTTTAATCGTCAGTTGCCCATCCTCGGTATCTGCCGTGGTATGCAGACATTAGCTGTTGCCTTAGAAGGAAAGGTGCAGCAAGATATTTATGAAGATTATATAAGAACAGATGAAACTGTTGGAAAGAAGCTGAGTAAAGACAAGACAATAACGACCTTTCATGGGGCTACACTGAAGCATTCTCAGGATGCTCATCGTAGTGAAGTAACCCACAGCGTGACTATTACGAAGTCATCCGTCCTCTACGCACTCTATAAGGAGGAGCGTATATTGGTCAACAGCTTCCACCATCAAGCAGTAAAAGACACTGGACAGCATTTCCGGGTAACGGCTCTTTCGCCTGATGGCGTTATAGAAGCCATGGAGAGTAGTGAGTTCAAACCTATCATGGGTGTACAATGGCATCCAGAATGCATGAATGAAGAAGGTGGGAAAATCTTCCAGTGGTTAGTTGGTCAATCTAATAATTTCTATCTTGCTAAACAGGTACAACAGCGTATATTAACACTTGACACACACTGCGACACACCGATGTTCTTCCCACAGGGTGTTAAGTTCGACCAACGTGACCCACGTATCCTTTACGATCTCCATAAGATGACGGAAGGCAGACAGGATGCAGTGATGATGGCTGCTTATCTGCCACAACCCAAAATTGGTGAATCGTTCTCGTCAAAGATTGACGTTGAAGGTTTGAAACGCTTTAATCCGCATCTTGCTGAGACATTAGATCATCTTACGCCTACAGTATATGCCGACCTTATCTTCGACAAAATCGAGGAAATTGTTAAGCAGAACCAACGTTATCTCAGTATTGCCCGCACCCCATCCGACCTTTATGAGGACAAGCGCAAGGGACGTAAGAGCATCATGTTCGCTATTGAGAATGGTCTTGCCTTAGAACATAAACTTGAAAATATCAAGCACTTTGCACAACGTGGTGTTACCTATATCACCCTCTGTCACAACGGAGACAACGATATATGTGACTCAGCACGAGGCTGCAGCACACATGGTGGTGTGAGTAAGTTTGGCGAAGAGGTTATCAATGAAATGAATCGTAATGGCATTATGGTTGACTTAAGCCATGGTAGCGAAAAGAGTTTCTATGACGCATTGGAACTGAGCAAGATGCCTATCGTATGTAGTCATTCTAATAGTAAAGCACTCTGTGACGTTCCTCGCAACCTTACTGACGAGCAAATGCATGCGCTGGCAAAGAAAGGCGGTGTAGCACATATCACCATGTACCAAGGCTTCTTGAAGAAGAGCGGTGAGGCTACGATTATGGATGCGCTTGCTCATTTGGAACATGCAATCAACGTTATGGGTATTGACCACGTTGGTATTGGTACCGATTTTGATGGTGATGGAACTATCCGTGGTATGGCTGATGCCAGCGAAATGATTAACTTCACCCTTCATCTTTTGCGTCGCAAGTATAGCGAAAGGGATATTGAGAAGATTTGGGGTGGCAACTGGCTACGTGTAATGGCACAGGTACAGAGCGTAAGGAAGTAGTTTCCGATTATCTTATAGTATAACACAAATTATTATCAACAATGAAAAATAATATGAAACTCTTTGTCGGTTGTCTCTTGGCAGTGTCCTTAACAACCATAGCCTATGGTTGTAAGGGGAAAGCAAGTAACACAGATAATGCTGCTGACACAGTGGCAACAGTAAAGCCAGTCGGTCCTACGTTTAATGTTGACTCTGCATACGCTTTTACAGCAGCACAATGTGACTTCGGGCCACGCGTGATGAATTCGACAGCACATGATAAATGCGGTAAGTGGATCATTGATAAATTTAAACAGTACGGCTGTGAGGTACAGGAGCAGAAAGCAGACCTTAAGGGTTATGATGGTACGCTATTAAAGTCAATGAACATCATTGCACGCTTTAATCCTAAGGCAGAGAAACGCATCTTAATCTGCGCACATTGGGATAGTCGTCCTTGGGCGGATAACGATCCTGACTCAACGAATCATAAGAAGCCTGTCATGGCTGCTAATGATGGCGCCAGCGGTGTGGCAGTAATGCTCGAGATAGCCCGTCAGCTGCAGGCTGACAAGAAGTTGAATATAGGTGTCGATTTCGTTTGCTTTGATGCAGAAGACTGGGGAGTACCACGTTGGGAGACACGCTATCCGAATGCTGACGACTCGTGGGCATTGGGTGCACAATACTATGCAAAAAACTTCCCAACGCCTGTAAAGCCTGAATTTGGTATATTGTTGGATATGGTAGGTGGCGAAGGAGCACAATTCTATCGTGAAGGAATGTCCGTACAGTTTGCACCCGATATCGTCAACCGTGTATGGGAAGCTGCTAAGGATGCTGGATATGGTTCTTACTTCCCTGATGAAATTGGTGGAATGATTACTGACGATCATGTGCCAGTCAACCAGTTTGCAGCGATTCCTACCATTGACATCATTCCTTACTATCCTGATTGTCAGCAAAGCACTTTCGGGCCAACATGGCATACCATTCATGACACGATGGAGCATATCGATAAGAACACGTTACAAGCCGTTGGTCAGACCGTCATACAGGTCTTGTACACACAACAAAAATAATTACTGAAGGCAAATCAAAACCTTCTATCACAGCTATTTTTTAGCCTCATCTCCCCTACCACTCTCATGAGTGATGAAGAGATGAGGCTTTATTTTTGCTTTATGACGACAAAACAAGGGATAGACGCCCAACTTTGAATCTGTAAAAGAAGGTGGAGGAAATAGTTACAGAGAAAGTTAATCATAAAAAAACTTCCAACATTCGGAAAGAAAAGTATTCTCAAAGAAAAAAGATATTACTACATAAAAAACACACAAGTTTTATTCTAATTTGCTATCACTTTTAACATTTAAAGTATCTCATTGTAAAACAACAAGTTAGCTTCAACATAAGAATGACAGGAAATCAAGTTTAGAGAGGTATAAAGAAGAAACGGGACACTTCAGAAGATTACATTATCACCTAACATTCACCCCCCAACACAAGCAACCATCAACCCCCAACACCCATCACAGGTAACAGGTGATAAAAACCGCCAGCCATAGCCCCTGACTTCATCATTGCGTCACCCCTAAAACTTCCAAAAAATCAAAAATGGGTTTTAGTAACCGTTGTGTTAGTGTCAGCATCATTGTTTTGGTGATGGTTTTGTCGTTCAAAGGTAGTCTGAGCCTTATGGTTGTGATGGTGTTCGCAATTTTTAGTACACTATCCACGCTCATGTCTAAGTTTAGTAAATTGACAATTCGTTCGATTTCCTTATACACTTTATAAGCAATGAAGCATAAGCATACATGTGCTTCAATGCGGCGTTCCGTGAAGTGAAAAATAGGGCGCGTCTCCAATGTCCCTTTTGATATGCGAAAAGCTCGTTCAACCATCCATAGTCCTCTATATTGAGCGACTACTTCAGAAGAAGGAAGTTTGATGTTAGTGACATATCCTTTCAATCCATCCCACTTCTCATCCTCTTTAATTTTGTCCTCGTCGATACTTACTCGAACATCGTTTTCTATTTTCAGAAACTTAGCATACCCCCGCTTGTTGAGTTTCTCCTTGGTAATCTTTCCTGAGGCATAGCTTGCTTTGAGCCTTTCCACTCCCTTCATCCTATTGAATGTATCTTTAGCAGCACGCTTGGAACTATAGGTCACGATAAGCCTGTCACCATTGTCGAGCAGTCGCTCATGGTACAAACCATCCTCGTGCGGAAGAGACTTCATCCATGATTGTACCTCGCCTTTCATCTTCTTAATCCTACTACCTACAATGAATTGATACCCTTCGCTCCTCAATAGGTCTATGTTACGACTAATCATGAAACCTGAATCTGCAACCACAACGAAGTCATCAATCTTGAAACGCTGCTTGAAGTCATCAATCATCGGTATCATGGTGTAGTTCTCACATTGTGCTCCATTGAAGATGGAGTATGATAGGGGATAGCCGTTCTCACAGACAAGCAGGCCAAGGATAATCTGAGTCTCTGATGTTTTGCCGTCCTTGGAAAAACCAAGAGAGCGTAAGACGTCCTCTCGAAAACTTTCAAAATAAAGTGACGTGACATCATAGAATAACATCTCAATGCGACCGACAAGCACGGAGAATGTGTGTTCCACGCTTATGCGTTGCGCCGTCTCTTGCTGGGTGTTGTAGAGTTTGTCAAGGTAGCGATAAATCTTATTCAGCGACACGTCTTCATCAAAGTGTGACTTCAGATACTCTACTGTTGCCATCTTGCTTAGAGGTTGGCACAGCCTCGCAACCACCAACTGCCGTAGCACTTCATCCTCTATTTGGTTGAAGCCTATTGAGTCGTACACCTTATCTATTATCAGCTTCGCACCATTCAGGAGTATAGAATCAATGTTGTCTAGCATTGATTTTGCCGTATCCATCTCTTACTTTTTGTCCTCTGGTCCGTCAAAGTCTATCTCCTGTATACCTAAATATCTATTGATCCATCGTCTTCCTTGTAAACAAAGTATATCTATCTCGCTTTCATCACGAGCAATTCCGACGGTATGCAGTTCCTTAAACTTACCTCCGTGCTTATCAACAACCACTATACTAGTAGTACCTGAACGATTTTTCTTTTTGCGGACAAACATACTACAAATATAGCAAAAAATCCCCGTGCGTCACCATAAGTCACCCTTTAAAACAGATAACTGACTAATTTTCAGGTGCCACTATTTTTGAACAGCAAAAAGTGATGAAGTCAGGAAAAGGTGCTTAATAGGACTTCAAAAGGGCGTTAGTAAGGGCATCTTTTGCAAGCCATTTAGGCGTCTTTTTAAAGCCAAAAGAGCATGTTTTGGTTTTGAACTGCATGAAAATAGTTTACATGTATTGGTTGAAAAGGAATAAGTGGTGTTGTCTTAAAACAGTGTATAAGCCTTTACTCTCATTCTGAATACTAATCCTTTTGTAACCAGTCTACAATCTTTCGGCAGAGAAGAATGGGAAAACAATAAGGGCTGAAACCCAAAGTAGGATTTCAGCCCTTTTGTCTCTTACGTGTGGGTGTCTACTAAAGTAGAATGAACCGCTTATTATTCGCCACTCATCTCCTTTAATAGAGTGAGTGCTTTGTTCTCGTTTTCTTCCATAATCTCACGTTCTCCAGGACCCTTGTCATTGATACCACAGAGGTGAAGGATACCATGAATGATAACCCGATTAAGCTCGTCCTCATACGACTTCTTGAAAAGTTCGGCATTAGAGCGGACTATGTCAAGTGAGATAACAAGGTCGCCATTAAGCACATCATCTTCATCATAGTCGAAAGTAATGATGTCCGTGTAGTAATCATGTCCAAGATACTCGTTGTTTACTTCGAGAATCTTCTCATCATCTACGAACATACAACACTTATCTCACTGGTAGCAAAATCTTTCTTATTTCTTGTGACAATGATATCAGCATTTGCATTAAGAGCAGCAAAGTATTGCATTGCATCTTCAAAATCATTCCAATTAGCAGTGAGCGCAGAATCTATCGCAGGTGCTCCCATGCCGATAATTTCAAAGTAATCTCTAATAGCAGAGAATGTTGCTATAAAGCCCCTATTTCCTAAGGATTTTCTTTCGATATAACAAGCATTTACAACTGATAGGTCACTCAACAAAAGTTCGTCTCCATTGTTAATAACCATACTTGCCACTTTCAGTGCATTCTGTGTGAACTCACCTCTTGCCTCAAGAAGATCTATGAGGATATTGGTATCTAAGAAGATTCTCATAAGTGTTTTGTTCTTAGATAATCTTCTTTTGCTTGTTTCCAGCTTTCTAAATGACTGTTTGGCAGTTTACCAGCGATGGATTGAAGCAACTCTATTGCTTTTTTCCTTTTCTCTGGTGTGTTTAAGTCTGGCTTTTTATACTTCTCTGTATGAGAGTTGATTTGACTTATAGTCCATCCCATCTTTTGTGCTAACATCTCCAAGAAGGCGTTGTCTGCACTTGGAATATTTATGGTCCTATTCATAATTATACCTCCTTATTTTATGCAAAAGTACTCTATTTCTATTATATAACCAAAAAAGCTGGTGGATTATTTTCCACCAGCTATTCCTTGAATATCCTGTAGAGAGATATTACCAAGTAGGTTGATAATTGTTATCTCGTTGCGTTCTATGGAGAGTAGGGCAAACTCTTTCTTTCCATTCGGGTAATGCCGCTCGTAGATAGTAGTATGTTCGCCCCCCTCATTGACTTGCATTACAATCGAATACTTTTGTTGATTGAAGATACTTTGGGCAGACTTCTTGATAGAAGGAATTAGTGAAGGACGTTCGCAGGAGAGTATCTGCAGATAGTCGAGACGGCCTGCAACCTTGCTGATATCCTTGTTACCTGCTTTCACATTGCCCATCATTCGCATCATATTACGCGATATGTAGACAGTGGAGACACCATCTGTTTCGCTGTATTTATCGAACAATGCCTTTTGAGCGAATGCCGTTATACAGGCTATCATAGTCATACAAAGCGTTAAAATAATTCTCTTCATAATCTAATCCCTTGTTTTATTAGTGATGTTCTCGGTAGCGTCAATACCCTTATTGAGCGTCTTTGAGAATTTCATCAGTGCTTTTGACGTTTCGGCGTAAGCGTCTTTAGCGTTAGTATAGGTATCCTGTTCAGTTTGTGGAGACTTATTCTCGTTTTGGTAAACGATAGCTCCAGTAGCAAAGAGAAGCAACAAGCTGGCTGCTATCCCTACTATCCAGCGCAGGTTAATATGCCTTATCGCACGACGATTAGTGACTTCTAAGGTGTTCCACTGGTTAATCTGTCGACTGAGTCGCTCTTCCATCCCTGCTGGTGTAGGGCATTCTGATGACTGAAGAGCCGTGAAGAAGATGCTTTCATCCTTCAAACTGGCATCAATGTCATTGCCATTGAAGTAAGTACGCAGCGTGTTCTCCTCCTCTTCGGTGGTCAGTCCATCGTAGTATTGGGCAAGCAAGCGCTTAATGTCTTCAGTCTTTGTCATACTTCATTGTTTTTATCTGTTCTCTAATCTTCTTACGGGCACGGCTGAGAATACTTCTTATATTCACCTCTGTAAGCCCTGTTTCGATGCTGATTTCCTCAAAACTGCGGTCTTCAACATCACGCATTAACATGATTCTTCCTTGCGGCTCGGGCAAATGGGAAATCAACTGTCTTACTCGTTGGTATTCGTCGGCAGCCTCTAACTGTCTACTGATATTCTGCGAGGAAGTAACCTGTAAACTTCCCACATCTTTGTCGACTTCTTGTAGATGCTCTGTTCTCATTCTGTCATAGAATAGTCGGCGCAGCACCGTGATGCTATAAGCCTCAGGATTATCAATCCTTTCAATCTTATCACGCTGCATCCAGAGTTTTAGGAAGGTCTCTTGTACCATATCCTCAGCAGCTTGCGTGTTGCTCATCAGCCTATATGCCACCGAAAAGAGTTTCCGATGGCAGGGTAGGAATAGCTGTTTAAAATCGCTTGCTTGCATAGGCAGATGTGCGCTTTAGACAATAATCGGCTATGATGTAAGGTTGTCAGTCCTATAACTTATAGCTTTTCAGATTCTTCTTGTTGGTACTTTCTTTCACAACAGAGTCGACATCGTTAGGACTTATCTTACCTTTAATCCGTACAATGGCGCCATCTTGTTTGTCAATAGCAAGGATGAGCACTTCACGAATGCACCCTTTCTTTTCTTTGAGGTAAACATAATTAGTCTCACCTGCCTGCTTATTGTAGATGATTGGCGTATATCCCTTAGGATGGAAGGTCTGAACCGTGTTTCTAAAACGACTTTTTACAATCGAATCGCAGTCGTCAAAGACAAGTATACGAAAGGAAGATACGGCTTTCAGAGCCTTGGAATCGTCCGAATGGCTTTTAGCAAGCACCTTCAAGAACGACATTAAGGCAGGTGTTATATGAAGGTGAATAACGTTTTTCTCGTGCCTATATTGCTCAATCAGCCCTTTTACGCTCTGCGCTGAGGCTGATAATGTACAGAGAGCAAGGATGCCTATGATGATAAACCGTTTCATAATGTGTCTTTGTTTACTTGGTCTGTGACTTTACGATATCATCAATGTTAGAAGGATTGATATGTCCTACGATATTGATGAGTGAGCAGTCTTCTTTGTCCATAGCGAAGACAACAAGGCTCTGCACTTCCTTCTCGTTGCCTTTAATGAAGATTCTGACCTTTTCGCCGTCCTCATTTGCCTTCACCATAGGCTCATATCCCTGTGATTCCAACTTACTGATACGGTTGTATAAGTTGTCTTTTAGCCTTTGATCAGCCTTCTCAAAAGTTAAAATTTGCAGTCCGTCGATTTGCTCAGCGAGTGCATTAGCAGTCTCGTCATCGGCAGCCTTCAATCCAAGCTTTATGAGAGTCTTAGGCAAGTTGACGTAAGTGACGTTATTTCCACTCTTAAACTCTTTGAAAATAGACCCTATCTCATCATTCTTAGGTTGTGTGATGAGACTCGTTGGGTTGGCTTTTACGGTACAGCTTGAGCATAGAATAGCTACAGCGAATGCGATAGAAAAGATTGTTGTTCTCATTGTCTTGATAATTAATTAGGTTGGTGATTCAGTTTTCGTTCACATCTATAGAGACGGAAGATAGGAAAGGTTTGTGGCAAAGAAATGTCTTTTTTTTCAGTATTATCTACTTTTATGGTATTAAGATCCTATGCTAAAAGATGATAACAACCGCCAGCCATAGCCCTAATTACCCCTTTCATTTCTAGTGTAAAGAGGAGTCCTGTGAGCCTTGAGATAGGAATATTCGCTTGAATCGACAAGAGATTAATCTGCAAGTCATTGTTTTTAGCGAGCACGCGAACGATAGCTTCCTCTTCTGAAGACAAATCAGGGAAAAGCGTTCGTTCAATTCCTCGTTGTTGTGCCTGCCCCAATTTGATATCCTCATCCCATCCCATCGTCTTCACAAAGTCTGTAGCTGATGTGATGAGGGCTGCCCCATTGTCACGAATAAGGTTATTACAGCCCTCGCTATAATCCGAATGAACAGAGCCAGGGAAGGCAAATACTTCTCGTCCATAGCTACGAGCGATACTGCAGGTGATAAGTCCTCCACCCTTCGCAGCCGATTCTACGAGGATTGTTGCATCTGCACAACCTGCCACGATACGGTTGCGCTGTACGAAGTTGCGGGCAACGGGCTGCGTATGCGTGGTATATTCCGACAGCAATCCACCTTGTTCAATCATTTTTAGGGCCGTATCTCTGTGTCCACGTGGATAGATATCATCAAGGCCGTGTGCCAATACACCGATGGTTTCAAAGCCATTCTCTAAGGCTGATCGATGTGCATGGATGTCCACACCGTATGCTAATCCGCTGAAGATGAGTACATCAGGGCAAAGAGCTTTCAGTTCTCTGACAAACGAACGGATAATATCTTGCCCGTAGGTGGTGCAGTGTCGTGTGCCGATAATATTGATAACGTGTCGATTGTTGAGGTCAGCATTACCGAGATAATAGAGTTGGATAGGTGCATCTGGGCACTCTTTGAGCCGTTGCGGATAGCGTTCATCATTCATACAGATAGGCTCAATGTGATGCAGACGGTCGTATTCTAATTCTTGTTCAGCCCATTCTCTCAGGCTATCAATGTCTTTCAAGGCTTGTATGAGATGCGTTGAGGCTTCAGGAAGAATCTCTCTGATGTCTCTTTTATGTTCTATGACAGCCGTAGCAGAGCCTGCTCGCTTGTAAAGTTCAGCCAATTCGCTGAGGTTAAAGCGAGTAAGTCGGGTCAGTAGGATTGAGTTTAAGGCTTCCATGGTGTAGGTAATGGTAGGTAGTGGCTCCCTACCTCCCCCGAAAGAGGGGAAGACTTTGGGAGTAAATAAATTTTTACAATACTCTTGCAAACGCTTCATCGTATTCCTTGCTACTGCCCAATCTACCATTGATGAGCGTCACAAGGTCTACATCTGCATGGAAACAGAGGCGTTCATCACTGGCACGGAAGAGGTCGTGAGAGAACACCCAGCGCAGTCCGTTCTTCTTTAATGACATACGTGAGATAATCTCATCGTCACATGTAAACGGCACTTTATAAGTGAGTTGCATACGTGCTACAACAGCATCAACGCCCTTTGCGTGTAGTTCAGAGAAACTAACACCCAATGATTTGAGGAATCTATGGCGTGTATGCTCGGTGTAATGCAGATAGTTTGCATTGTTAACGATACCTTGGATGTCGCACTCATAGTCGCGAACATCTAGTCTTGTCTCAAAAATGTATTTCTTCTTTTCCATAATCTATTTTGTTTTTAGGCTTTTATTGGGCTTATTAGGTCTATTAGCCTTATATGCCCCATTAGCCTAATTATCCCAATTCTCTTAACCCTTTAATGATGAGTTCCCCCTTCAGATACTCATAACCTATCCTACAGCGGAGGCAATCTTTTCGGTCACAATACGCTTTTTTAAGCTGTATGAGTGCCTGTGAATCGCCCGCAGTTTCTACCATTAACCCCACTTCCTTCCACATCCTTACGATGTGATTATCCTCTGCTTTTAATGCTTCGAGGAAGTCGAAGGCACGTTCACAGTACTTCTCTGCGTTCTTGTGTTTGCCGTATGCGAAGAGGATCGGTGCAACAGTGTTGATAATCTGCAGATTTAACGATGCTGCTGAAAGTTTCTTCTCACTCTTTATACTATCTTCTCCAAAGACATAATGCGTCTCCCAGTAGTGTGTCACCTGTGTTGCCAACAGTTCTCTGACCTGCTTAACGCTCTCACACTCCAATAACTGTGACAATCCTGCCCGCTGTTCATAGTAGAGTCGAGCAAGTTGTGCGATACGGATATGCGGAAAGTTCTGTGGTCGTAAGCGGAGGAACCGCCATTGATTAGCGTCCATCGCTTGTAGTCCAAACTTATGTGCTAAGTACTGATATTCACTTTTCAACTCTGTGAAATAGCTGTCGTTCAGTGACTGCTGTTGATATCTTTCGGGGATAGCTGCTGTATCTAACAATCCAGCTTGCCCCAAGAAGAAGGCTTCAATCTGCATGAGATTGTCCCGATGATGAGCCACACTCTGCAAAGGAATCAACTTAGCCCATGTCTCGAAAGCGTCTCCATTGATGCCGAAACCATAGTTGCGGGCAAGTGTTACGAAGTAGGCTGCTTCCCAAGAGCCGTCACAATCCTTCACTCGTTGGGCTATCGCCTCTGTCTTCTGTTCCAACCTTTCTGTCTGTAAGGCACTCATCCACGAATGAATCATTAGTTTTGACAGACTTGGAATGATACGATAACAAGCAGGATATTCGTCAGTTGTGAGCAGTTCTTCGTAATGTTCTCGCACAGCCGTTGGCACTTGCAGTCGCATCTGTGGCGGATAATCGCCCCTTCGTGTCTTAACATCAACGTCGATAGACTCAGCCACGTGAAGGATAACATTGTTATAGTTTGGGTCGCGATCGTGTCGGTGTAGAAACCAGTCAGACGCACGGTCGTGTATCTCCACATTACCCACCCACAATGTTCCGCCAATCTTTACTTTCGCATTGAAGAAGTCAGGGCCAGCGTTGTGATTATGTAACCCAGGGTCAATGACCTCCACCTCCTGTCCGTCAGTGGTTTTAAGCCCTGTCAACGGAAACAGCTTGTGTTTCCATACGTAATGGATGAGTTGTTCCATAAAAGATTCTTGGTTTGTATCAGTACGCAAATATACAAAGTTTTTAAGAAAAATAGAAGTCTTATCTATGTATTTTTCTTATGATTATGCACCATAGTTTCACTCATCTTCGCACTTCGCACTATTGGTGTTAAGCCCCAGCACGATGCGTGTTTACCATTAGCACCATACGTGCGGGGCGTCAACACGATGATTGAAAATGGCAAGTGAGGAAGAAACTTATCTGTTGTTTTATCAGTAAAAGGCAACTCCCAACTTGTCTATACCTTATTTAAAAATACGTAAACTTATTTTGTTTTATGCCGTAAATCAGCTACCTTTGCAATGTTTTAATTCAGATTAATTATGAAAATAGCATTGATAGGCTACGGCAAGATGGGGCATATGATAGAACAGATAGCCCTTGAGCGTGGCCACGAAATCGTAAGTATTATTGATGTTGACAATATAGAGGACTTCGATTCTCCTGCCTTTGCATCGGCTGATGTAGCCATTGAATTTACAAATCCTACGGCTGCCTTTGCTAATTATCAGCGTGCTTTTGCGCATAATGTGAAAGTTGTCAGTGGCTCTACGGGCTGGATGCAAGAGCATAAGGCTGAGGTTGAGCGTATGTGTACCGAAGGAGGGCAGACTTTGTTCTGGGCAAGTAACTTCTCTATTGGCGTTGCTATTTTCTCAGCTGTCAACCGTTATTTGGCAAAGATAATGAATGGTTTCCCACAGTATAACGTTGAGATGGAGGAAGTACACCATGTTCACAAACTTGATGCACCATCAGGAACAGCCATAACCCTTGCAGAAGAGATTCTTAACAACCTTGACCGCAAAGATAAGTGGGTGAAGGGCTTCCAGCACGCAGCTGATGGTACGGAGTCGGGTAGCAATGAGGTTGCAGCCAACGAGTTGCCTATCGCGTCTATCCGTCGCGACGAAGTGCCCGGTATTCATAGCATCAGTTATGACTCTGAGGCTGATAAGATCACCATTACTCACGATGCTCACAGCCGTAAGGGCTTTGCCCTCGGTGCAGTCTTGGCAGCTGAATATACCAAAGACCATACTGGCTTGCTTACAACGAGCGATTTATTTAAGTTTTAATCTTGGGTGTTGAGTGCTGGGTGTTGGGTGTTGATGATTACTGATAGTTTTCAAAACTAAAAGTTATTTATCATGCACAATCATATATCTCATTATCCAGTATTTGAACTTCCAACATTTCATCACCACCCATCACTCACCATCCACCACCTATCACCATCATGATTGATAAAGAAAAAGCAGCCCTGAATCCAAAGAAGCAATGGGCAAAGTTTATTTGTGTTCTTGTACTCTACCTCCTTTTCCTGTTCTGGGTAAAGAGTTGGTGGGGATTGTTAGTAGTTCCATTTATCTTTGATGTGTATATCACAAAGAAGATTCGTTGGCAGTGGTGGAAGGATTCTGAAGGACCTATCCGCTTCATTATGGGATGGGTAGATGCACTGGTCTTCGCATTGGTAGCAGTGTATTTCATCAATCTTTTCTTCTTCCAGAACTACGTTATTCCTTCTTCTTCGCTTGAGAAGTCGCTCCTTACGGGCGATTACCTCTTTGTGTCGAAGGTAAGCTATGGTCCTCGTATTCCTGAGACACCATTGACAATGCCGCTGACACAGCACACCTTGCCTATTATTAATACTAAGAGTTACATCTCTTGGCCACATTGGGACTACCGTCGTGTGAAGGGTTTGGGTAAGGTACAGCTCAATGATATCGTTGTATTCAACTTCCCTGCAGGTGATACGATCATGAGTGAACCTGCTTATCAGGGCAATGATTACTATTATGATGTCTATACAATGGGTACGAACTTCCTTGCACAACAGAACCCAAATATCAATCTGTCAGCGATGAATACACTCCAACAGCGTGCTTTCTTCGATAAGGCATACGCTACGGGTAGAGCTTATATTGTGAGAAATATAGGTACCTACGGAGCGTTGGAATGGCGTCCTACTGACCGTCGTGAGAACTATGTGAAGCGTTGTGTAGGTCTTCCTGGACAGACCTTGCAGATTAAGGACAAGATTGTTTATGTCGACGGAAAGGCAAATAAGGAGCCAGAGAAAGTCGAATATACCTATTTTATAAAGTTTAAAAACATCTCCGTTTCTGATTTCATTGGAGAACGTTATGACGAACTTCGTAAGGATTTAGAAATCAGTGATGAGGATGTACAGACGCTCAGTCGTCTGAAAGGATATGACTTGAGCCAAGGTAACGTGCTTAATAAGGATATTCTGTCTTATGATGGTTATATGCCATTGACCAAGAGAGCGGTTGCTGAGCTGAAGCGTCAGGGTATTGTACAGTCTATCCGTCCTGTAACAGACAAGGATCTCTACTCTGGGCTTATCTATCCGCTCAATGGTTTTACTGGCTGGACACGCGATAACTATGGTCCTATTTGGATTCCAGCAAAGGGCAAGTCGATTAAGTTGACATTAGAGAACCTCCCTGTTTATGAGCGTTGTATCAAGGTTTATGAGGGCAACGACTTACAGGTTAAGAACGGAAAGATATATATTAATGGTAAGCCAGCTAATAGTTATACCTTTAAGATGGACTACTATTGGATGATGGGTGACAACCGTCACAACTCTGCCGACAGTCGTTTCTGGGGCTTTGTACCAGAGGATCACGTTGTAGGTAAGCCTATCTTTATCTGGTGGTCAAGCGATCCAGATCGTAAGGGCTTTGGTGGAATCCGCTGGCACAGACTGTTTAACTGGGTGGATAATATAAAGTAGGTTCCAACAACCTCCCCAAGCCCCTCCGAAGGAGGGGATGTGAGATTAGTAAAGTTGGGAGAGGTAGGGGAGAAAAATTCCCATACTTTTCTGAAGGAGGGGATGTGCGCATTACCAATCTCTGGTAAGTATTCCACATCCTCTCCTTTTTATTATCTTATAATCGTATATTTATCGTCATCAACAAAGTTTATGGCATATCTTGATAATAGTAACATCGGTAACTTAACACCCCCTCCTTCGGAGGGGCTTGGGGAGGTCTTGCTCTCCTCTGCTTACTTTGCGCCTATTCAATGGTATCAGAAGTTGAACCGCTATGACAGCTGTCTGATAGAGCAACATGATAACTTTGTTAAGCAGACTTACCGCAATCGTTGTGTAATCGCTTCTGCAAATGGTCCACAAACCCTCTCTATTCCTGTCGAGAAGTTTGAGACTTTGAAGTGTCCGATGAAGGATGTGCGTATCAGCGACCATGACAATTGGCGTCACCAGCACTGGAATGCGCTGTTGTCGTCTTATGGTGAGAGTCCGTTCTTTGAGTATTATGAGGATGATATACGCCCGTTCTTTGAGCGGAAATGGAAGTATCTCTATGATTTCAATTGGGAGATAACTCTGAAAATGTGCGAACTCATCGATATTATGCCCTGTATGCGTCGCACAGATACCTATCAGAAGGATGTTGCCGATGGAACCGATGATTTCAGAGAGGTAATTCGTCCGAAACATCCAGGTGTCGATACCGACTTCGTTCCTCGTCGTTACTATCAAGTTTATCAACAGAAGTTTGGCTTCCTGCCCAACCTTAGTATTCTTGACTTGCTTTTTAATGAGGGTAATGAGAGTGTACTATACTTATAAGAGACCATAAATGCAGTGTCTTTTAGGCTGTAATAATCCTCTATTATTTATCTTCTCAATTCATTAAAAGGTATGTCTTGCGAATTATTTCCATGAAAAAAAGAAATTATTTACGTGAAAAGAAATATTTATTTTCATGAAGAAAAATATTTATTTTCATGAAAATAATTTGAAAAAGGCGTAGAGCTGTTATAAGACAACAACTCTACGCCTTTTTTATTTAGCCTTTTCAGCGTTTTACTTTGTACCTTCTTAAAACAAAATAGAAGGGAGATAGGATTACAATTGTCCAGCCTCAACCTGCAATACAATGCGCTCTACAAGTCTGTCTGCTCCATTTGGCTCGTAGCGTTTCTTCAAACTACTACCGAAAGCCCAAGCAAAGGCTTGATAGAAACCTGCTCGCACAGGACCGAGGAAAGCTTGTACAAGTTCGTATGAAGTTGAATTACACTCACGATCGATGAGCTTGATAAGCAGTTTTCCTTGCGTGAAGGTCAGTTTTTTCATACGTGGCTTATAGGTGTTCCAGATTTCTTTCTCCACCTTCTTCATGTGTTCGTCACGCTCTTTCTTAGTAGGAATCGTCTCAAGATAAGCACCCGTTTCGAGAATAATCTGGTTACACTCCTTGGCTATTGGCAATACCTTTTTGATGTTATAAACCAATCGATAGTAGGCTGTTTCTTGTGCCTTATTCTTGAATTCCAGAGGCGGAAAGACATAAATCTTGTTTGTTTTCACATATTGAATGCTATCAGCTCCTACCTTCGCTTTCCCTATATGAACCATAGGTACAAACGTAGGAGAGTCCATATCTACCATACGATCTTCGGGATTGATATGGTCTTGGGCTGTTGCAGCTGTAGAAAGCAACAGAAGTGTTCCAAGTGTGAAAAGCAATCGTTTACTCATAACTGATTCATTACCCAGTTCTTTCGGTGGGTGCAGTTTACCTTCTGCAAAAGTAGCGATTATTTCTGAAGTGTGTTAAGAAATTCATAATAATTTGTCATTTCCCACTATTTATCGCCTTTATAACCAATGTTTTTACTGATAAAAGCAATCATTTTGAGACAACTCAGTGCTATTTGACAGAGTTGATAAAGTATAGTTTTTGTCATCTTCATAAGGTCTTAGCATATAGCTTTACTTGTCATAATGTCACCTTAGTTCCGCCTATATTCACGATAACTATATCTTTGGCTTGCGATATGATACTAAAGAAAGTTAAACGCCTTGTTTTTGTTTATGGTATTTGTAAAATCTATCAATATTTTTTCTACTTTTGTGATACAAACCATTACGTAGAACATAACGCTCACGGAATAGGCTTATAGCCTTAGTTTTAGCAGGGTTACTTCGGTTTTTCCAGCTATATGAAGTTTGGTGAGTGTGACTGTGGGTTGAGTCAGCCCATTTTATTATTTGAGTTTATCCTTAAAAAAGAACGAAATAAAACATATATCAAGATGAAGAAGACGCTGTTGTGTACCTGTTTGCTTGCTCTTTCTCTTGGTGCAAACGCACAGGACAACCACGGTTATGGTATCAATGATAGTCGGTTTAAGTCGCTTGCTGAAGAGGTAGCGCACCTAAAGAAAAGCAATGATATGTTTAATGTCTACATCAACTATGCTGCTAATGCGCAGGTAGTATCGGATGCAGACCACCAGTGGAGTACAGGTTTCACGAATAAGCACCTCCGTTTAGAAGTCAAAGGTAACCTAACCGATAAGCTCTACTATCGTTTGTGTCATCGTCTGAACAATACAACAGAGGCGAGAAGTGAGGATAATCTTGCTAAGGCAACCGATATCATGATGATTGGTTATAAGTTCTCTGATAAGTTCCGCCTTGAAGCTGGAAAGGTTTGTCAGAGTCTTGGCGGTTTTGAAGTGGATGAAAATCCTGTCTATATCTATCAGTTCTCTGATATGACGGGCTCTATGGATTGTTATATGGCAGGTGTTACAGCCGTATATAAGCCTGTTCCGTCACAGGAGTTTGTACTTGGTATTACCAATTCTCACAACGAAAAGTTCAGTGAGGTATATGGTAATAATGCCGTATCCATCGAGGGTGATGGCACATATAGCAGACTGTTGGAGAAGCCACGTAACCCACTTGCTTACTGTCTGAACTGGAATGGAAGTTTTCTGAACGACAGATTGCATACACGTTGGTCATGGGGAATACAAGGAGAGGCGAAACATAAGTATAGTCGTATTCTCATCTTAGGACAGAAACTACAGTTAGACAGACTGCAATGTTACTTTGATTACATGGCTCAAAACGATGGAATCGACCGTTTGGGCATAGCGACAAACGAATTGGGGAGTTCATTCTCTGGATATACTGGTAATGTATGGATGAGTGATATACATTATAATTCCTTCGTAACAAAGCTCAACTGGCAGTTTGTCTCACGCTGGAATCTGATGCTGAAAGGAATGTATGAGACAGCAAGTGTCACAAAGATTGACCGCTTCAAGGACTTCCGCAAGAGCTATGGCTATGTGGGTAGTGTGGAGTATTACCCTGTCAAGAGTCAAGACCTCCGTGTCTTCTTAGCCTATGTGGGTAAGAAAGTAACCTATAAGGATGGTGTAGGCTTGGATAAGTACAATACTAATCGCATCGAATTGGGCTTTATGTACAGAATCAAGGCCTATTAAAACAAGAAAAGAAAAGAGATAGGAAAGATACTGAAAGGTATTCTTATCAATAAAAGAAACAATCCATTCTCTTCCCGTTAGTGAAAGAGAACAACGCTAACTTTATCAAAATCAAATCATGGAAGAAAAGAAATTTCGTGTAGAAAGCGACCTCTTAGGTGAACTTCAAGTTCCAGAAGAGGCTTATTATGGTGTGCAGACTCAGCGTGCTATCAACAACTATCACATCTCGCGTAAGCGTATGTGTGATTATCCAGACTATGTTGTTGCGATTGCTTACGTCAAATTGGCTGCCGTAGAAACTAACCGTCAGCTCGGTGAAATCAGTGACGAGGTGGCTGATGCGATGGCTCAGGCATGCCGTGAGTTGATTGATGGCAAGATGCACGAGAACTTTGTGACCGATATGGTACAAGGAGGTGCGGGCACATCTGTCAACATGAATGCCAATGAAGTAATTGCTAACCGTGCTTGTGAGATTATGGGTCACAAGAAAGGTGAGTTCCAGTACTGTTCTCCTAACGACCATGCTAACTGTGGTCAGTCAACGAATGATGTCTATCCAACTACTATTCGTCTGACAATGATCCTTCTAAACAAGAAACTTGTGGCTTCTTTGAGCGAACTCATTGCTGCTTTCCGCAGAAAGGGTGAGGAGTTTAAGCACGTCATCAAGATGGGTCGTACACAGCTTCAGGATGCTGTTCCTATGACAAGCGGTCAGGAGTTCAATGCCTTTGCCAATACTTTGGAGGAGGAGATAGCGAACCTTAATCGTAATGCAGCTCTCTTGCACGAAATTAATATGGGTGGTACTGCTATCGGAACGGGTCTGAACGCTGCTCCTGGTTTCCCAAGGATTTGTGCAGAGAAACTCAGCGAATTGACAGGAATGGAGTTCGTTGCAGGTGCTGACCTTGTTGAGGCTACCCCTGACACAGGTGCTTATGTAAGCTATTCAAGTGCTTTGAAGCGTCTGGCTGTTAAGCTTTCTAAGATTTGTAATGACCTTCGTTTGTTGGCTTCTGGTCCTCGTTGCGGTCTGAATGAAATCAATCTGCCACCAATGGCACCGGGTTCAAGTATTATGCCGGGTAAGGTGAACCCAGTTATTCCAGAAGTAACCAACCAGACTTGCTTTAAGGTTATCGGTAATGACACTACCATTATGATTGCTGCAGAGGCTGGACAATTGCAGTTGAACGTGATGGAGCCTATCATCACAGAGTGCCTAATTGAGGATCTTACTTGGTTGCCAAATGCAATGGATACCTTACGTGAGAAATGTATCGATGGTATCACAGTGAATAAGGAGCGTTGTCTTGATATGGTTAAGCACTCTATTGGTATCGTAACAGCACTTAACCCTTACATCGGTTATAAGAACAGCACGAAGATTGCCAAGGAAGCACTTGCAACAGGTGGCTCTGTTTACGACCTAGTACTCGAGCATAAGATTCTCTCAAAGGAGAAACTTGATGCTATCCTATCACCTGAACACATGCTTAAACAAGAGGAGCGAATCAAGTAAATAACTTCTTTATGGGATTGTAGATTACACCTACACCCAATATTTATATTGAAGATGCTGTATCCTTACTCAGGTTACAGCATCTTCTTTATAATCAGAGCCTCATCCCTTCTTCTGCAGCGAGAAGGAGTACTGGGAACAATAAGTTTGTAAAGAGGGCAAGCAACAAAACAAATAACTTGTTTACCCGTTAACTTGTTTACTTGTTTACTCGTCAACTGACACAAAAAAAACCATAACTCTTTATATCGAGTTATGGGATTTCTATTTAAGAATAAGCTTGACAGCAACCTAAATGACTACTATCAATTGCTTATGATTAATCAGCAAACTTTGCCTTGATGAACTCACGGTTCAAACGAGCGATGTTAGCAATCTTCTCATTCTTAGGACAAACAGCCTCGCAAGCACGGGTGTTGGTACAGTTACCGAAGCCAACCTCGTCCATCTTAGCAACCATTGCCTTAGCACGCTTAGCAGCCTCAGGCTTACCCTGTGGCAAGAGAGCCAACTGGCTTACCTTAGATGAAACGAAGAGCATAGCAGAACCATTCTTACATGCAGCAACACAAGCACCACAACCGATACATGTTGCACAGTCCATAGCCTCATCAGCATTGTCCTTAGAGATAAGAATAGCGTTAGCATCCTGTGCCTGACCAGTACGGATTGATGTGTAACCACCAGCCTGAATAATCTTATCGAATGCTGTACGGTCTACCATACAGTCCTTGATTACTGGGAAACCAGCTGAACGCCATGGCTCAACAGTGATAACATCACCATCGTTGAAACGACGCATATAAAGCTGACAGGTTGTTGCACCACGCTCAGTCTTACCATGTGGAGTACCATTGATATAGAGTGAACACATACCGCAAATACCCTCGCGGCAGTCGTGGTCAAAGACGAAAGGCTCATCACCAGCCTCAATAAGTTCCTCGTTGAGGATATCGAGCATCTCAAGGAATGAGGTATCATCTGGGATGTTCTTCATCTCATGTGTATCGAAATGACCCTGATCCTGTGGACCGTTCTGCTTCCAATACTTAATTGTGAATGATATATTTCTTGCCATTGTGTTATGTTTTAGTTGACAAGTAAACAAGTTGTAAAGTAAACAAGTTATTTGTTCAGAGTCTTAATCAATGATGTCAACATTCTGATTATACCTTGGGTTTTATCGCATAGTTGCTGTGCAAGTTCTGTCGAGATATACCCTAAGTCTTTCGATAGAATCAATTGAGTTTCTAACTCACACGCAGAACCTAATGCTATACTAAGGAATCTCTCAGTTTCACGAGTATGGATTCTGCCATAGCCTTCTGCTATGTTCGAGGGAATTGATACAACGGCTCTACGCATTTGGGAAGCTAATCCAAATAGTTCTTCCCGTGGATATGTCTTTGTTGCCTTATATACTTCTAAGACAAGTTCCATTGCTTTCTGCCAGACGATCAAATCCTTGTGAGTATTCATCGACCTTGTTTGTATTACATCTTGTATATTGTCAGTATTATACTAATGGAATATGTTTAAGGCAGAACAAGCTAACAACTTGTCAACTTGTCCTCCCGTCAACTCGTCAACTAGTTTTTATAATTACGTGTTTGTACCTTGATTGCCTCATACTCGAGAGGTTCCTTGATAAGCTCTGGAGTCTTGGTGTCATCACCCTGATACTCCCAGCAGCCAACATAGAAGAAGTTCTCGTCGTCACGCTTAGCCTCACCTTCCTCAGTCTGGTGCTCCTCACGGAAGTGACCACCACAACTCTCCTCACGATGCAATGCATCATAAGCTACGAGCTCACCCATAAGGATGAAGTCACGGAGGTGAATTGCCTTGTCAAGCTCGACGTTCAAGCCTTCCTTCTTACCAGGAATAAAGAGGTTAGTGTTGAATTCCTCACGAAGAGCCTTCAACTGCTTGAGACCTTCCTGGAGACCTTCCTTGGTACGACCCATACCTACATACTCCCACATGATGTGTCCGAGCTCCTTGTGGAGTGAGTCAACAGAACGCTTACCTTGGATACCCATCAAACGATCTGTTTCTGCCATAACAGCCTTCTCAGCCTCATCAAACTCAGGACGATCGGTTGGAACCTTTGCCCAGAGAGCTTGATCAGAGAGATAGTTCTGAATAGTATATGGCAATACGAAGTAACCATCAGCAAGACCCTGCATCAAAGCAGAAGCACCAAGACGGTTAGCACCATGGTCAGAGAAGTTACACTCACCAATTGCAAACAGACCTGGAACGGTTGTCATCAGCTCATAGTCAACCCAGATACCACCCATTGTGTAGTGTATAGCAGGGAAGATCATCATTGGATTGTAATACTTCACGCCGTTAATCTCATTAGCAAGCTCGCCTGGGTTAACGTCTGTAATCTCCTCATACATATCAAAGAGGTTACCATAGCGCTGCAGAATGGTATCAATACCGAGACGGTTGATTGACTCAGAGAAGTCGAGGAACACAGCAAGACCCGTGTTGTTAACACCGAAACCGTGGTCACAACGCTCCTTAGCAGCACGTGAAGCCACGTCACGAGGTACGAGGTTACCGAATGCTGGATAACGACGCTCCAAGTAATAGTCACGATCTTCCTCAGGAATATCAGAACCCTTCTTTGTTCCAGCCTGCAATGCCTTAGCATCTTCGAGCTTCTTAGGAACCCAGATACGGCCATCATTACGCAGAGACTCTGACATAAGGGTCAGCTTTGACTGCTTGTCGCCGTGTACAGGGATACAAGTTGGGTGAATCTGAACGTAAGATGGGTTAGCCATATAAGCACCCTTACGGTAGCACTGGATAGCTGCTGTACAGTTACAACCCATAGCATTGGTTGAAAGGAAGTATGCGTTACCATAACCACCAGTAGCGATAACAACAGCATTAGCTGTGAAACGCTCCAGCTTACCAGTCACAAGGTTCTTAGCAATGATACCACGAGCGTGACCGTCAACGATAACTACGTCCTCCATCTCATAACGAGTATAGAGCTTAACCTTACCAGTAGCAACCTGTGCACTCAATGAAGAGTAAGCACCAAGCAACAACTGCTGACCGGTCTGACCCTTTGCATAGAAAGTACGGCTTACCTGTGCACCACCGAAAGAACGGTTAGCAAGCATACCACCATACTCACGTGCGAATGGAACACCCTGTGCAACACACTGATCGATGATGTCGTTTGACACCTCAGCCAAACGATAAACGTTAGCCTCACGAGCACGGTAGTCACCACCCTTTACTGTATCGTAGAACAGACGGTAAACTGAGTCACCATCATTCTGATAGTTCTTTGCAGCATTGATACCACCCTGTGCAGCGATAGAGTGTGCACGACGTGGTGAGTCCTGGATGCAGAAGTTATATACGTTGAAGCCCATCTCACCGAGAGAAGCGGCAGCACTGGCACCAGCCAGACCTGTTCCGACAACGATAACATCTAGTTTCAGTTTATTCTTTGGGTTAACCAAACGCTGATGAGCCTTATAGTTGGTCCATTTCTCAGCTACTGGTCCTTCTGGTATTCTGGAATTTAATGTCTTAGTCATGATTGTTTTTGAATTAAATTTTCAACTTAGATACTTAATTATGCAGCACAGCAAAGGCTTGGTGCACAACCGAATGCAAATGCAAGAACTACAACAAGGAAGCCAAGCATCAACAATGTAACATAGATGTTACCAATAGTCTTCCAACGGTTGAACCATACCTTACCGTTGATACCAACTGTCTGCATAGCACTCCAGAAACCGTGAGAGAGGTGGAACCACAATGCTGCAAGCCAGATAACGTAGAGAACTACGTAAACAGGATTAGAGAATGTGTACTTAATGTAAGCAAAACCATCAGCTGGATGGAAAGGTACATCGATATGAGTAAGCTCTGCAAACATCATGTTGTACCAGAAGTTGAAGAGGTGAAGTCCAAGACCGAGCAGCACGATAATACCGAGAACAAGCATATTCTGGCTTGCCCACTCTACCGTTGCAGGCTTCTCTGTAACAGCATAACGATTGTCACCACGTGCACGGCGGTTCTGCGCTGTAAGGATGAACGCATAAACGATGTGACAAACTGCCAATGCGCCAAGACCTGCAGTAGCTGCTACTGCATACCAGTTGGCACCCAACAGCTCACAAATCATGTTGTAAGCTTCTCCTGAGAAGAGCGCAACAAGATTCATACAGCAGTGGAACGTCATGAATAGGATCAGGGCCATGCCAGTCACTGACATAATCACCTTTCTACCAATAGATGAATTGATTAACCACATAAATGTTTTGTTTTTAAATATTTAAATTGTTAGAATTATTATTCCAAAATAGGCTAATCTGACGAAAAGGCTAACTAATATCTTTCCATCAGAATTATCTTTCTCATTTTTGATACCAAGATGTCGGTATATGCACTGACATAATGCGATGCAAAAATACTATATTTTAATGATTTATCAAAGTATTTTAAACAAAATATCCGGTATTTAGACTTAAAATAAGGAGGCCTAACCTATCCTAACAAATGAGGATAGTTTTAGAAGACACACAAACCGTAAAAGATAAACAAAAACTTTCGGAGTTGTATAGTAATTTTAAGTCATAAGTGAAGTGGCAAAAAAAGATTAGTACTGCGTGCTAAACAATTCTCATATTAGTTAGACATTAAGTATATTACTATTTATCATTAAGTCCCTTTCTAACCATCTTAAGTCGATGTATTGTTACTCAGCACATGCCGTGCGATTGGTAAGGACCAATGGTGCGGAAGGCTAAATATCTTGCTGTATGTTACAGAAGTGGAGACAACTTGTTGTTAGAAAGTACCGAAAACGAAGTCAACCTATCTAAAATCTATCCAACGTTTGTTTATTTAAAAACTATTATCTACATTTGCAGCAATATCAATGTTACTTTACAAGAACTGCAACAAAACAGCTACTATTCGCAAACAAAGGTGACGAAAAGCATTTATAGAATTCAAACATTCACAGAATTCTAATGAATGAATGTATCAACATTAAAGAATTAAGCAATGAAAAAGATTATTTTAAGCTTATTACTTGTATTGTCCTGCATAGCTGCCAAAGCACAAGATAACAACTTGGACTACAAGAGCAGACCAGCTTTTTTGAGGTCAATATTCAACAACTGTAAAAGCGAGATAGAGCTATCTATGGATGCTTATGCCAACCTCCATATCGTTGCGGGTAAGACAATCGCCATCAAGGGGAAAGCTCCAGAAGCATACTTCATGATTGAACCTGACGAAGATGACGTATGCGACAAGTCCTATAAGGTTTACAACGCTCATTTTAACGGCGTAAGCGTACAATACAGTACCTATGCTTATGCAGACGTATTAGGTCTGACTATCAATAAAGAAGATTATCATATAAACGAATATGATGGTGCATGTGATTCGCATATCAAAAACTTAAGGCATCAATATAAGAAGACTAAGACCGGAGAAATCCTAACGTTGACTTGCACCAAAGACATTCCTTTGTTTAGTGACAATTCCAATCGAAGGGTTATCTTGAAGACAGGTTCAGTGTTAACCTTTAACGTAAAGAAATGAATTCAGTCTTAATCGTCTTATTTCTCAGTTTATCATTCACTCGAACATATCACAATCAATGAGGGTGTGTCAAAATGGACACATCCTCTTTTTACCCCCCCCCTTTACCTTGTCTACCATATAAATCATTATTTACTATAGCTATGCTGCTAATTTCATATAAAATGATTTATTGGTCTTTAAATAGCCTATATAAACTTGTATAGAGCATCTGAAGGTGACTAAAAGTACCTCCATAATGGCTTTTAGTTCCTTGAGATTAGTTTTTCTGCACATTTTTCCTATGTTAAAGGCAATGGCAAAGAATGCAAAGTCCATGTTGACCTTGTCTTTCCCAAAATGCCTAAACCTCTTGTAGGCTTTATTATATTTTGTTTGTCCAAAAACAGCTTCAGGTTCTATGCACCTTCGTCCTCGATGCTTGATGCCTTCTTCCGAGGTCAGTAGTTCCCGTGCCTTTTGTTTATAGTGCTGTAGTTGGTGGTTTACTTCTATAATTCTGTTCCCTCTTGCCTTAAAACATGAGCCTCTCAACGGACAACCATCACAGTGTTCTGCCTGATAACGTACGCTGTAAGTAACGAATCCATTAGAGGTTAGGGAACGCTTCATACCTATACGCCTCATGTGCTGTCCCATAGGGCAGACGTAGAAATCCTGTTCCTTATTATAATAAAGGCTTGCGGGACTGAATGGGTTAGGTGTGTAGCGTGGACGCTGCTCTTTATGGAAGTAGTTATACTTCACATAGGCTTCCATATTATGTACGTCCATGAACAGATAATTCTCCTCGGAGCCATACCCTGAATCGGCTACGACTGTCTTGGCATAACGATGATAGCGTGATTTGAAAGACTCCAAGAAAGAAGGTAGTGTGAGTGTATCGGTACGATTGGCATAGAGTGCAAAGTCGGTGATAAACTGGTTCTCCGTTGCTATCTGCAGATTATATCCAGGCTTAGTCTGTCCGTTCCGCATAGCGTCCTCCTTCATGTGCATAAACGTGGCATCAGGGTCGGTCTTGCTGTAGGAGTTTCTCTCTCCCATAATCTCAAGGTGTTGGTCATACTCCTGGAGTTTATTACGTTTCTTCTCAAGTTCTTTAAGCTGTTTTTTCTTGGTTCTAACAGCCTGCTTCTCTTCTTTTGTCTTAGGTTTAGGGATTGATTCCAAAGACTTGTTCAATTCCTCGGATATCTCATCAAGCAGAGCTGCAGTGAACTCAATACCTTCTTTCTTAGCGGCATTATCCTGCGCAATGACATCGTCAACCTGAAGCAAGAGTGTGCGTATTTGTTCCTGCAACTTGGTGCGGTTCTTTTCCACGGTTCTCTTCCAAACGAAGGTATACTTGTTAGCTTTCGATTCTATTTTTGTGCCGTCAATATATTCAACGTCAAGACTTATCAAACCTTTGGCTGCAAGTACTAATACGACTTGTGTGAATATATTGTTGATTTCCTTTTTCACACGATTACGAAAACGATTGATGGTAATAAAATCAGGCTGCTCATATCCTGCCAGATAGATGAAATGAATGTCACGCTTGAGAAGTGACTCTATACGACGGCAGGAATAGATATTATTCATATAGGCGTAAAGAATCACCTTAAGCATCATTTGTGGATGATAAGGCTTGCGACCACTGGGCTTATAAAGTTTGTAGACATTATCCAACATAAGATTATCCACCAAGGCGTCTAAAAGACGAACAGGGGCATCTTCTGCGATATCCTTATCGATTCTTTGAGGAAAAAGAATCATTTTCTTGTGTATGTAAGAACGAAAGTGTATCTTTGTCATAATGAGATTTTTTTAATGCCTAAAG